>JAZTZK010000317.1:0-2359 GCA_045637485.1 Clostridia bacterium | reverse complement strand
AGAGCGCCGCGGGCGCCGCCCGCCAGGGGGGGGTTCTGTATCCGGCCAAATGCATATCAAACAGCAGATTCCGCGCCAACACAAGCCCCGTACCATTGCCCTCCGGCACGAACATAAGCGCATCAAAGCCCTAAGGAGCTGTAGGCAAATGGTATGCGCTATTGCGTTTTCTCGTCGATTCCTGCGACGGAATAGGACGGGGAGAAGGCGGAGCTACCGATCATTTTGTAGTAGCCGCGGAAGATGCGGTCCACGGCGATCCTGACGCCCTCGGAGTCCGTGCCGATGAGTATGACGAGGAAGCACTGTTGGTTGTACCGGGTGAGCACGTCCACGTTGCGGATGGTCTGGCGGATGGACTGCTCCATGTAATACATGGCGCTTTCCAGTTCGTCGAAGCTGGGCTGTTCGCCGGCGTTGGCTTTGAGGGTAATCATAACCAGCTTGAAGGGGTGGGAGAAGCGCTGGCTCAGGTGGTTGATGTACTCATAGAGCTTTGTAAACTGGCGGTACTCCACGTCCATCGCACCCTCGTAGCTGCCGTTCTTGCAGATGCCGCTGATCAGCTTTTCGAGGTCTACCTGGTCAATGGCGGCGGGATCGGAATCGTGGCTATAGAAGCTGTAGCCGTTCTTGCCGTTCTGCTTGACGTGGTAAAGGGCCTTGTCCGCTTCGTGATAGACCTGGGCATAGGGTTCGGAGGGATTACACATCACGACGCCCACGGAAAGGGTGGCCGCGGCGATGCCGTCGATCCCGGCCTTGTCACGCTCAAAGGCGTCGATAATGGCCCGGATACGGTTCTCGGCTTCCTCCGCGGAGACACCGGGCATGAAGATCAAAAATTCGTCACCGCCCATGCGGCAGCACAAGCCATCGGCGTTGTGCGTACTGAGGATCTCGCCCATGAAATGTAGCGCCCGGTCGCCGGCGTCATGGCCGTTGATGTCGTTGATGACCTTGAGGTTGTCCAGGTCAAAGAAGGCGAAGGCGCCGCCCTGCTCGCGCATGCGGCTGGCGATGGCGGCCTCGCCGGCACCGCGGTTCATGAGGCCGGTGATGACGTCGGTTTTCTCGACGTTCTGAGACAGAAAGGTGTCCATGACCTCCCGGAGCAGCTCGGAGGAGGCTTCGACGCTCCCGTCGTCCGCGGCGCTGTGCTGAAGGATCTCGTCAAGCATGCCGCGGTCCCAAAGGCTGATGAAAACGTCCACGAAGCGGGGATCGAATTGCTTGCCTTCACCGTTGATGAGCTCGTCGCGGATATGACCGTAATCGCAGGCCTTGCGGTAGACGCGGTTGGAACTCATGGCGTCGAAGGCGTCCGCGATGGCGACGATCCGAGCCTCCTCGGAGATTTCCTCGCCCTTGCGTCCGAGGGGATAACCCCTGCCGTCGTAGCGCTCGTGGTGGCTGCGGGCCACGTCCTCCGCGGACTGGATCATAATGCGGTTCTTGAGGATGTCGCCGCCCATCACGGTATGGGACTTGATGATGTTGTACTCCATATCCGTCAGGCGCTTGGGGTTGTTCAGTATGGAATCCGGCACGCCGATCTTGCCGATGTCGTGAAGCATGGCGGCGTAGCGCAGATCGTTGACCCTCTCGGGTTCCCAATTCAGTGCCTTTGCGATCAACACCGAATACTGGCTGACGCGGGTGGAGTGGCCCTTGGTGTAGGGGTCCTTGGCGTCGATGGCGTTGGCGAGGGTCTGTATGGTCTGGAAGGACATCTGTTCGATCTTTTGGGCGCGGGCCTCGGCGACCTCCGTCTGCCGGGCAACCTCGTCGCTCAACTGTTCCGCGTACTCGTTTTCCAACAATATGCCCCGGTGGTACTGGGTCATGGATATGATGATGAAAGCGGTCATGCTGGCGTAGAGTATCGGGAAGCGTATGAGAAGGGTATCCGGATAAAGGGACCGCATATGCTCCCTGAGCGGGGAATAGAAGAGTATGAAGAAAAAGGCAGTATAGTAGAGGGAAACGAGTATGCCGTTTCTGACGCTGACGAAATAGCACAGTCCGATGGGCGCCATCAGGGACCACAGTATCGCCGAGCCTTCGCCGAGTCCAGTGATGGTGTAGATGGTGAATGCGAAGATGCAGAATAACGTCGGGATCAACGCGGCCTTCTCGCGGTTCTTCTGCACGCCCGCGAAATAGCCACAGCTCACGCCGCCTAAAAAGGTAAAAAGGGCTGGGGTAAACATTACCATATCGCCCATGGCCAGATCGATGATCATCAGCACCAGCCCCAGTATGGCAGTGAAAATGCTCACGATTGTCAGCGCATGCAAATTCTCCCGCAGCCGTTCACCGGTATAGATCGACCGGTTCAGCATCTTCCAGTTTTCCC
>JAZTZK010000316.1:0-13000 GCA_045637485.1 Clostridia bacterium | reverse complement strand
TCCGTTATTCTGATGGGATGTAAAGATAGTATACACCATTTTACAGGGAATGGGAAGACCCCGGGCAAAAGAAATTTTGGCCGGCCTGAAGCAGGTCGTTACAGCTCAGGGTCGACACGGTGGAACCCCTCCGACCCCGCCGGTGGCGGCGCCACCTCCCCGACGCGAAGCGAGTCCTTTAGGACTTTCAGGGGAGGCAACCTCCAACAGCCTCCCCTGAAAGGGCAACACTGTCAACTTAAGGATCGGCTTCTCCAAAAGCCTTCTCCTTTGGAGAAGGGTTCGAGCGCCCGGAAAACAGTCCAGTGGACTGTTTTCAGCGAGACGGGGCCGGCAGGCCCCTGGGGGATTGCCGCGCCCTAAAGGACTTGCTACGCGTCGAAGCGGCAAGACGGATGAGGTCCTTTGCGGATGGATTCGCGCCTTTATTGCGTCAGAGGCGCGAAGCAGAGCGTGAGGGGGACCTCATCAGTCTGGCCTGACGCTTCGATAGGCCTTCGGCTGGCCAGCCAGGTTCCCCAGAGGGGAAGCTTTTGGATGCTGTTCGCCCTGATTCTGTTAAGACCGTGTTCAAAGTTGACAGCGTTACCCTTTCAGGGGAGGCTTTTGGATACGCATTCAAGCAGGGTTACTACTTCTCTCAAGGGTAGACTTTTGATTGTAAGTATCCGAGAAGGGAAGCCTCCCCTGAAAGGGGAGGTGCTGAGCGAAGCGAGGCGGAGGGGTTCCGTATCCTCTCTTTTTGATGACATTGCCCCTACTGCGCCCTGAGGTTAAAGCCGTGGCGCAGGCCGGTGACCACGAACATTATCGCCAGGCCGACCACAATCGCGACGATCATGGCCATGCGGGCGGTGTTCAGCTTGCACCGCCAGGCGCGCTCCAGGTATCGGGGCAGCACGATGGCCAGCAGCGCCGCCACGATCAGGCCGTAGCTGGACAACTCCTGCCCGAATACGAACAGGCACGCCACGATGGCGATGCCCATGCCCGCGCCGGCCAGCATCTGCCAGCGCTTCCACTGCTCCGGGGGCATGGCGTTGATGCGCTTCTCCATCTCGCTGGGGATGTATTCCTCATCGTCGTCGTCCTCCGCCTCCGCTGCCGCGTCGGGCGAAGGCGTCGGGGCGGGCGCGGGATCGGGCACGTCGTCCACATAGGGCACAAAGCCCGGCCGGGCCGGCTTTTCCGCCTGGGGCCGGGGCGGCTCCGCGGCGTCGCCCGCCTCGCGCCGGGGCGTTTCCTCGCCCCGCCGCAGCGCCGCGACGGCCTCCGCCTCCAGCCGGGCGATCTCCGCCTCGGTGGGCACGCGCTTTTCAGTGCTGTTGTTCTGCTGATCCATGATGACGCCTCCTGAGATTGGTAACTCCGATTGTACCATCTTGACCCAAACATTGCAAGGGTTTATAATCAGTTTAAAGGCATGGGAGATAATATAGCCATACTGGAATGACGCGCCTTGGCGCTTTTGAGGTGAAAGCATGTTTCACATACTGGTGGTGGAGGACAACGCCAATACCCGCAAGCTGATGGAGGCGGTGCTGACCCAGCACGGCTACCAGCCCATACTGGCCCGCGACGGCGTCGAGGCGCTGGACGTGCTGGACCGCAAGCACGTTGACCTGATCGTGCTGGACATCATGATGCCCCGTATGGACGGGTATGAGTTCACCCGCACGCTGCGGGAATCGGGCTGCGAGCTTCCGATACTGATGGTCACGGCCAAGGAGAAGCCCGCCGACAAGCACAAGGGGTTTTTGATCGGCACCGACGACTACATGGTCAAGCCCGTGGACGAGGAGGAGATGGTGCTGCGCATCGCGGCGCTGCTGCGCCGCAGCCGCATCGTCAACGAGCACAGGCTGACCGTGGGCGACACGCTGCTGGACTACGACGCCCTGTCGGTGACCACGCCCCGGGGCACGCGCACCCTGCCGAAGAAGGAGTTCATGCTGCTGTTCAAGCTGCTCTCCTACCCCGGCAAGATTTTCACCCGGCGGCAGCTGATGGACGAGATATGGGATATGGATTCCGACACCGACGAGCGCACCGTGGACGTGCACATCAACCGGCTCCGGGATCACTTCCGGGAGAGCCCGGATTTTGAGATCGTCACCGTGCGGGGCCTGGGCTACAAGGCGGTGAAGCGGGAGTGAGGCATCTGTTCAGGCGCAGGGATTGCCCCGAGCTGCCCGCCCGGCAGGCGGACGCGCCCCAGTCGGGCTGGCGGCGGGACCTGCGGCGGGAATCGCTGTACATGACGCTGTGGAGCTTCCTGTTCAGCGTGATCGTGGCGGCCAGCGTGATGGCGGCGGCGGCCTACGGCTTCCTGGTGTTTTTCGGGTTGCTGGCGAACCCGCTGTTCAGGACGCTGGCCATGCCGACGCTGCTGATGGTGTTCATACTGACCCTCGCCGCGGGCATGGGCCGCAGCAAGCTGCGCCCGATGGACGACCTGGTACGGGCGATGCAGGCGGTGTCCAGGGGCGATTTTTCCGTGCGCGTGGACGCCGAGGACGTGCCCGGGGACATGGGCGAGCTGGCCAGCAGCTTCAACGACATGGCCACTGAGCTGGGCGGGCTGGAGCTGTTCCGCAAGGACTTCATCAACAACTTCAGCCATGAATTCAAGACACCCATCGTTTCCATACGGGGCTTCGCCAAGCAGCTCGAGCGGGACGACCTGACGGAGGCGCAGCGCAGGGAGTACCTGGACATCATCGTCAGCGAGTCGGACCGGCTGGCGAACATGGCCAGCAACGTGCTGCTGCTATCGAAGCTGGAAAACCAGACCATCGTCACCGACCGGGAGGACTACCGGCTGGACGAGCAGCTGCGCCGCTGTGTGCTGCTGCTGGAAAAGCAATGGAGCGAAAAGGGTCTGGAGCCGGACGTGGAGCTGGAGGCGGTCACCTACCGCGGCAACGAGGAGATGACGAACCACATCTGGGTGAACCTGCTGAACAACGCCATCAAGTTTTCGCCCCGTGGCGGCGTGCTTACCGTGCGGCTGGCGCGAAGCGGGGACGCCGCCGTGTGCACCGTGGGCGATCGGGGCCCCGGCATGGACGAGGCCACCCGTCGGCGCATCTTCGAGAAATTCTACCAGGGGGACACCGCCCACGCCACCGAGGGCAACGGCCTGGGCCTGGCGCTGGTGCGGCGCATCGTCGACCTCTGCGGCGGCACAGTGGCGGTGGAGAGCGCCCCGGGCGAGGGCTCGACCTTTACGGTGCGCCTGCCGCTGGAAGACAGGTAGGGCATACCACACTCTATGGGCGGCGCTTCAGGCGACGCCCTTTGGTTGTGCGCGTCCGTTACCGTTCACCCTTCAAGCCGATTGGCACATATCCGTAGCGGCGGTTCGCCGCAAGGGTGTAACGGTGACGCGCATCCGCATACTTTCTTGACTTACCTCAAAAAAACCGTGGACATTTGATGCGCGGCGTGTTACAATGAAGTTATGCAATACGGATATTCCGGAAACGGAGGACAACTGTATGAAAAAGAGATGGATCGCCCTTGCGCTGGCGCTGTCGCTCCTTCTGTTCGCCTCGGCCTCGGCCCAGGACCGGCTGCCCGAGGGCTTTGAAGCGAGCGAGCTGATCAGCATTTTCAACGATCAGCTGGTGAAGTCGTTCATGGCCGTCAAGCCCACGGAGACCGCCACGAAGGTAAACCTGTACAGGACCTACGGCATGACGGTGGAGGACAACATATTCCGCTTCAACAACGACGACGGGAAGGTGACGCTCACCGCCACCTTCCCCGAGGGCCAGACGGACCCCTCCGGGCCGGCGGCTGCGCTGGCGTTTACCGTCGCCGGGGGCGTTGACCCGCTGGACTATCCGGTGCTGAAGAACGCCTTTGCCAACGTGATCGCCCGGGCGGACAGCACAGCGGACCTCCAGGCGCTGCTGGATTGGATGGACGGCGCCACAAAGGACGGCGAAGCGCTGGCCCTGAACGGCTACACCCTCTCGCATACCCGAGACGGATCGGAGAATACCTTCACGCTGCTCCCGGACGGGGCCGGCGACGGCAATGACGTTACAGCGCCGAAGGCCGGGCCCGCCGTCGATCCGGGGCCGGAATCCGGACCGGATATTCTGCCGGACCCCGAGCCGACGATGGCGGCGGAGCCCGCGCCGGAGCCCGAACCCACCCGGGCGGCCCAGGTCGAAGCGGGCGCGCTGGTGCGCTGGAAGGGCTTCGAGCTGTTCCCGCTGCGCACCGAGCGCTGGCAGTTTGCCAACGGCAATGTCTCGCTGAGGCTCTATGTGCGCGTGATCAACGAAACCGGAACCAAGCTGACTCTTCGGGTGGAGGACATGACCGTGGACGGCGTGGCGCTGCCCGCCACGAGCATCTTCGACATCACGACGGGCACCGACACCGGTGAAAACTCCGAGGAGAGCATACTGAGCTACGTCGATGAAAACGTCACCGACAGCGTCGCGCAGGCCGTGCTCCACGGAAGCGAAATGTCCATGAAGCTGATACTGTACGACGCGAAGGCACACGAAGACCTGTACATGGAAAAGGTGAGCGTGGACCTGGGCCCGCTGCCCAACGAGACCACGATCAGCGAGCCTTCCCACGATCCGACCCCCACGCCCGCCGTGGCGTTCGCCACCAGGGTGCCCGAGGTGACCGCCACCAAGGCGCCCGAAATGAACGACTACCTGCCGCTGTTTGAGGGCGACAAGGGCGAGGACGTGCGCCGTATGCAGCGCAGGCTGATCGAGCTGGGCTATCTGAACGACACCGCCGACGGCGAATACGGCCCCCGGACCGCCGCTGCCGTACAGGCGTTCTGCGAGGCAAACGGCCTGGGCGCGTATGCCTACGCCTCCTCGTCCATGCTGGAGCTGCTGTACAGCAGCTATGCCACGCCCTTTCAGGAGCCGTGGGTGCCCCTGATCTTCCAGGAGGGCGCATGGGCCGAGTGGCGCAAGGCCAAAAACGACCAGCTGGGGTTCCACGCGAAGGTGACCAACACCTCGCGGTCCCACACCGTCCGGGCCTTTGAGCTGTACATGTACGCCACCGACGTATGGGGCGACCGGATCTACGGCGATAAGCTGTACTACGGCACCACATCCAAGACCGTCAAGCCCGGCGCGTCGGTCTACAGCGACTACTTCCTGCTGCCCAACCGCAGCCAGATCGCCACGGTGTGGTGCGGCATCAAAAAGGTGATCTTCAGCGACGGAACCATCCGGGAAAACGACACGGTGAGCTATACCAGCTGGACCGTCAAGTAACCGAGACAGCAGTACAACGATGACAGGAGGGCCTTACCGTGGACGCGCGAAAGCTGATCGACTTTCTGAGGGTGATGGAGCGGCTGAAGGACACGCCGCGCCACTGTTGGACCACCGGCGGGCGGCGGGAGAGCGTGGCCGAGCACAGCTGGCGGGTGGCGCTGATGGCAATGCTGATGGCCGACGAATTCCCGGAGCTGGACATCGACAGGGTGATACGCATGTGCCTGGTGCACGACATCGGCGAGGCCGTCACCGGCGACATCCCCACCTTCGTCAAGACCGACACCGACCGCGTCGTCGAAGGGCACGAGGTGGACGCGCTGATCGACGCCCTGCCCGAGCCCTGGCCCCGGCAGCTGGGGGCGCTGTTCGACGAGATGGAGGCCCTCGAAACCCCCGAGGCGAAGCTGTACAAGGCCCTGGACCGCATGGAGGCGATACAGAGCCACAACGAATCGGCGGTGGAGACCTGGCTGCCTCTGGAGTACGCGCTGAACCTGACCTACGGCGAAAAGGAAGCGGCCTTCAGCCCCTACCTGGCCGACCTGCGCGCCGAAATGCGCCGGGACACCGAGGCGATGATCGAAAACGCCCGGGCCACGGGCATCGCGCCGGAGGAGGGCGAGGGCTGATTGGGCGCAAGCCACCCCCTTGACTGCGCCTTACAGCTCAGAGTCCTGATTATTCGGAACCCCTCCGCTTCGCTTCGCTCAGCACCTCCCCTTTCAGGGGAGGCAACCCTACTCGAAAGTGTACGATCAAAAGCCTGCCCTTGGAAGATGAGGCAACCTTGCTTGCATGCGCACCCAAAAGCTTCCCCTAAAAGGGGAAGTGGCCCCGCCATAGGCGGGGTCGAAGGGGTTCCACAGTGTAGAGCCTTAGCTGTAACGACTGCGCCCGGGATTGCACAAAATTCATAAAAAAAGGTATTTACAAACCGGTCCACTTGTGTTATAATACTTTTTGTCGTCGAGAGATGGGGCATTAGCTCAGTTGGCTAGAGCGCTACACTGGCAGTGTAGAGGTCAGGGGTTCGAGTCCCCTATGCTCCACCAAATCCCATCTCCCATCGACAAACGCGGGGCATTAGCTCAGTTGGCTAGAGCGCTACACTGGCAGTGTAGAGGTCAGGGGTTCGAGTCCCCTATGCTCCACTTTATACAATAACCCGAATCGATTGCGGTTCGGGTTTTTTGTATAATTGTATCTGTTCAGTCCTGACGTATTTGCACCTACTGTGGCGGCCTGGCGGCCGCCGCCACAGGCGTATCTCCTCGTAGCGGAGGCGTCTACGCCGCCACGACTGAACAGATACGTATAATTAATCCACTGCTTGTCATTTTGCCCCGATGGTGGTATAATACTGTCAAAACATCGTCAGAAATCGAGGTCAGGAGCATATGAACGGCATTCTACTGATTGCGGAACAGCCTGATATCGTGCAGACCTTCACCCGAATGCTGGCCCCGGCCTACGACGTGCGGTGCGTCGCGTCGACGGAGGCGGGCATGGCCGTGCTGCAGGAGGCCCACGGCGCCATCGTGGCGGTGCTGGCGGAGCTGGCGCTGGCGAGGCGTAGCGGGTTCGCGCTGTCCGAATGGATGAAGGGCTTCACCAGCTTTTCGCTGATCCCGATGATCGCCATATCGGACGAGCTGCCCACCTCCCAGGACATGGATTGCATCGAGCACGGGTACTTCGACCTGATCACCGCCTACGCGCCCCAGCCGCTGGTTTACAAGCGCATCGCCAACGCCATACGGGCCAAGGATTCGCTGTCGCTGAACCAGCTGGAGAAGATGCTCAAGCAGCTGCCCAGCTGCATCTTCCTGAAGGACACCGAGGGCAAGTACGTTTTCTCCACCCAGATCTGGCACCACCTGGACACCGAGGGCGACCCGAACTGGACCATTCGTGGCAAGACCGACCTGGAGATCCGCAAGGACAAGGACAACGCCCGCAAGGCCATGGAGGCCGACCGGCGGATATTGCAGAGCGGTGTGGGCACCGAGTACATCATCGAGGAAAACGACGATGGCATACGGGACTTTTTGCAGCTGATCAAGCGCCCGGTGTACGACGAGGACGGCCGCATCAGCGGCATCATCGCGCTGATCAACAACGTCACCGACTACCAGCTGCTGAAGATGGAGCTGGAAAAGCGGGCCAAGACCGACCTGCTGACCGGGCTTTTGAACAAGAGCGCCTCCCAGGACCTGATCCACATGATGCTGGCCAACTACCGCAAGGAGGGCGAGCGCAGCGCGCTGCTGATGATCGACGCCGACCACTTCAAGGACATCAACGACACCTTCGGCCACGCCGAGGGGGACAAGGTGCTGGCCGAGGTGGGACGCATCATCAAGAACAGCTGCCGGGCCGCGGACGTGGCCGGGCGCATCGGCGGCGACGAGTTCATCATATTCATGCGCAGCATCCTCGAGCCGGAGAACGCCTGCCAGCTGGCCGACCGCCTGCAGCGGCAGGTGTGCGACGCCTTCGGGGACACGCCGCTGGCAGGCAAGGTCTCCCTGTCCATAGGCATCGCCATGTGCCCCGAGCACGGCGCGCGCTTCGAAGAGCTCTTCAACGCCGCCGACAGGGCCCTGTACCTGGTCAAGGCTCGGGGCAGAGGCGCGTATCGGGTGTATTGAGGGGCTTGGTAAATTCTGATTTGTCACTCCCCGACCAATGTTACAGCCCAGGGTCGACACGGTGGAACCCCTCCGACCCCGCCTGTGGCGGGGCCACCTCCCCGACGCGAAGATAGTCCTTGAGGACTTTCAGGGGAGGCAACCTCCAAAAGCCTCCCCTGAAAGGAGAGGTGCCGAGCGAAGCGAGGCGGAGGGATTCCGAATAATCAGGACGCTGAGCTGTAACCGACCAATCATATATTTGCACAATTCAAGCGGTTTTTTCTTGACAATCCGCCAAATTTCAGTATATAATCTAAACAGGTTTATATGCGCGTAAAATCGGGGTTAGGCCTGGAATGCGGAGCATCCCACGGGCGAGCGCCCGAAAAAGAACGGAGGCGGGACAATGCCAGAATCGCAGTACGTCCTTGAACTGAAGGGAATCACAAAGATCTTCCCCGGTGTCAAGGCGCTGGACAGGGTTCAGTTCCAACTGAAGCCCGGAGAAGTGCATGCCTTGATGGGTGAAAACGGCGCCGGCAAATCCACCTTTATCAAGGTCATCACCGGGGTACACAAGGCCGAGGAGGGCGAGATGTACCTGCACGGCCAGAAGGTTGACTTCAAGGGCCCGCGGGACGCCCAGGCCGCCGGCATCGCCGCGGTGTACCAGCACGCCACCTCCTATCCGGACCTGACGGTGGCCGAAAACATCTTCATGGGCCACGAGATCATCAGGCGCGGCATCATCCAGTGGCGGACCATGAACGAGGAGGCGAACAAGCTGCTCAGGCGCATGAACGCCGACTTCGATTCCACCGCCGAGATGGGCACCCTTTCCGTGGCCGAGCAGCAGATCGTCGAGATCGCCAAGGCCCTCTCCACCAACGCGAAGATCATCATATTGGACGAGCCCACCGCGTCGCTGACCAAGCGGGAATCCGAGGAGCTGTACCGCATCGTGGACCAGCTGCGCGAGGAGGGCGTCTCCGTCATATTCATCTCCCATCGCTTCGAGGACATGTACCGGCTGGCCAGCCGTGTGACGGTGTTCCGCGATTCCCAGTACATCGGCACCTACAACGTGGATGAAATCACCAATGCCGACCTGATCAAGGCCATGGTGGGCCGCGAAATCAACGACCTGTTCCCAAAGCCCCAGGTACAGATCGGCAGGGAAATGCTGAAGGTCGAGGGCCTGAGCCGCACCGGCTTCTTCAAGGACGCCTCCTTCACGGTTCACGCCGGCGAGATCCTGGGCTTCACGGGCCTGGTGGGCGCCGGCCGCACCGAGGTGATCGAGAGCGTCTGCGGCATCACCAGGCCCGACGCCGGAAAGATATACCTGGAGGGCAGGGAGATACACGTCAAAAAGCCCAAGGACGCCATGGACCTGGGCATCGTGCTGCTGCCGGAGGACCGGCAGAAGGAGGGCCTGCTGATGAGCTGGGGCCTGGGCCGCAACGTGACGCTGCCCGTCATAGACAAGTACGCCAAGGGCGGCCTGAACGACGAAAAGAAGGAGCGGGAAATCTCCAAGCAGCTGCTGGAGGACGTGGACACCAAGGCGGTGGACATCTTCCAGCCCGCGTCCTCCCTCTCCGGCGGCAACCAGCAGAAGGTGGTCGTCGCCAAGGCCCTGGGCCAGGAGATGAAGGTCGTCATCATGGATGAGCCCACCAAGGGCGTGGACGTCGGCGCAAAGGCCGAGATCTACAGCATCATGGGCGATATGGCCAGGCAGGGCTACGCCATCATACTGATCTCCTCTGAAATGCCCGAGATACTGGGCATGGCCGACCGCATCGTGGTCATGTGCAACGGCCGCATCACCGGCGTGCTGGACCGGGACGAGGCCACCCAGGAGAAGATACTCGACCTGGCCATGGAAAAGGGTTCTACGACGAAAGGAGGCGCGGCATGAAACTGAAAAAGCTGACGGGCTCCCGCGAGTTCCTTTTATTCATCATCGTCATCGCGATGTTCGCCATCGTATCGATCATCAACCCGGCGTTCTTCTCGTTCAAGGCCGTCACCGACATGCTGAGGAACAACGCCGTCACGCTGGTCATGGCCCTGGGCATGCTGGGCGTGATGCTGGTGGGCGGCATCGACATCTCCATCACGTCCACGCTGGCGCTGTCGGGCATGGCCATCGGCATGCTGCTGAAGTACGGCTACATACAGTCGACACCGCTCTGCTTCCTGATCACGATGGGCATCGGCACCGCCTGCGGCGCGCTGGTGGGCCTGCTGATCTCCCGGGCAGGCGTTCCGCCCATCATCGCCTCGATGGGTTTCATGTACATCTACCGCGCCATGGGCTATCTGATCTCCAATGGCGGTGAATGGGCCAGCGCCGCGGCGCTGGGCAGCTTCAAGAACTTCGGCACCGACAAGCTGCTGGGCCTGAGCAAGGTCATATGGGTCATCATACTGTGCTATGTGATCTTCTTCATCGTGATGAAATGGACGCGCATCGGACGGCAGGTATACGCTGTGGGCTCCAACGCCGAAGCGGCCGAGGTTTCCGGTATCAAGGTCAGGAACATCAAGCTGATGGTGCACACGGTCATGGGGCTGCTGGCCGGTCTGGCCGGTTCGCTGCAGGTGGCGGTGTACGCCTCGGCCATGCCCAACATGGCCCAGGGCGGCGAGATGGACGTCATCGCGGCCTGCGTCATCGGCGGCGTCAGCATGTCCGGCGGTCGCGGCTCGGTGATCGGGGCACTGCTTGGCGCGCTGATCATGGCCATGATTCCCAAGGCGCTGCCGCTGCTGCACATCGACGCGCTGTGGCAGAATATGATCAAGGGCGTGATGATACTCGCAGTGGTCGTGATCAACGTCATACTGCAGCGGGTGGCCAACAGAAACGCCCTGGCGAGAAGGGAGATGTGATTCATGGCGGGCAAATCCGGAAGAAGCATTAACAACGTCCCCGAATCGCCGATCAAAAAGCTGTTATTCGGCTGGGAGGGCATACTGATCCTGGTGTTCATCGGCGTCAACATCTTCTGCAAGTGGTTCTCCGAATACTACAACATGTTCAACCTGCTGCGACAGATGCCGGTCTATCTGTCCGAGGTCTTCCTGATGCTGATGATGGCCTTCATACTGGTCATGGGCGAGATTGACATCTCCGTGGGTTCCACGGTGTGCCTGGCGGCCACGATGGCCTGCATCATCAGCAATGCCGGCGCGCCGTTCCCTCTGGTCATACTGGCCACGCTGGCGGTGGGTACCTGCTGCGGCCTGATCAACGCCTTCATACTGACCCGTTTTCCCGAGCTTCCCCCGATGATCGTGACCCTGAGCACCCAGATCATATTCCGCGGCATCGCGGAGATCGTGTTGGGCAGCGGCGGTTCGATATCGGTGGCCAATACCGCCGGCTTCAAGGCCATCAGCGGCAAGATCGGCACGGTGCCCTACATACTGTTCCTGGTGCTCATACTGGCCGTCATCGCCGGCATCATACTGGGCAGGAGCACCTTCGGCCGCAGGGTCTACGCCATCGGTACCAATCGACTGGCCGCCCGTTATTCAGGTGTGGCGGTGCAAAAGATCCGCTTCATCATCTACACCCTGATGGGCACTGCGGCGGGTCTGTGCGCGCTGTTCATGGTGGCATCGTCCTACGGCGCGAATACCACCACCGGTACCGGCTTTGAGATGGACGCCATCGCCATGGCGGTGTTTGGCGGCATATCGTCCACCGGCGGCAAGGGGAACATGGTCGGCGGCGTCATCTCCGCGTTCATCATCGTGTGCCTGCGCATCGGCCTGGGCCAGCGCAACGTCAACGGCCAGGTGATACTGTTGATCATCGGCGTGCTGCTGATCTCTGCCGTAGCCCTGCCGAACATATTCGGCTCGCTGCGCAAGGCGGTGAAGAAGTAAGAATAAACCGTGGCGGCAGGTTGCCGCCGCCACCCCACCCTATCCGAATTGTAGCTGCAATACGCAGTTGCGATATATTATCAAAGGAGGAACAACCCATGAAGAAACTGTTCTCTGTCCTGCTCGTGGCCCTGTTGGTGGCCGGTCTGATGACCTCCGCCCTGGCGGGCTCCGCTGATGGCAAGAAGATCGCGCTGGTCGGCAAATCCGCCGGCAATGCCTTCTTCGAGATCGCTGCCGCGGCCTTTGTTGAGGCTGGCGAAGGCGAAGGCGCCACCATCGACGTCGTCTATCCCGAGGAAGCGACCGCTGACGCTCAGATCAAGGTTCTGGACAACCTGATCTCCCAGCAGCCCGACGCCATCTGCATCTCCGCCAACGACTTCAATGCCCTCCAGGCCAAGCTGGAAGAGGCGATGGAAGCCGGCATCAAGGTGTCTTCCTTCGACTCCGCCCCCAATCCGGCGAGCCGTCAGGTGTTCGTGAACCAGGCCGGCACCGTGGCCGTTGGCCAGGCGCTGATCGACGCCGTGTATGATCTGGCCGGCGGCGAGGGCCAGTGGGCCATCCTGTCCGCCACCTCTCAGGCTTCCAACCAGAATGCCTGGATCGCTGCGATGGAAGAGATCGCGAAGGACGAGAAGTATGCCAAGCTGGAGCTGGTGCCGATCGCCTACGGCGACGACGAGCCCCAGAAGTCCACTGACCAGACCCAGGCCCTGCTGGACAACTATCCCGACCTGAAGGTCATCTGCGCCCCCACCACCGTCGGCATCATGGCCGCCGCCAAGCTGGTACAGGATACCGAAGGCTGCAACGTGAAGATCACCGGCCTGGGCCTGCCCTCTGAAATGCTGGAGTACACCGGCGAAGGCAAGTCCTGCCCCTACTTCTATCTGTGGGATATGCAGCTGCTGGGCAAGCTGTCCGCCTATGCCACCATCGCCCTGGTCAACGGCGACATCACCGGCGCTGAGGGTGAGTCCTTCACCGTGGAAGGCCTGGGCGAGTTCAACATCACCAAGGCTGACGACGGCGGCACCGAGATCGTGCAGGGCCTGCCGCTGCAGTTCAACCAGGACAACATCGAGGAGATGGCCAAGCTGTACTGATCGGTACGCGCACAGGCCGAATCCAAGACCCACGCCGGGGAAGGCCCCGGGGGGTGGGTTTGCCGGCCAAAGGAAAACA
>JAZTZK010000315.1:0-2052 GCA_045637485.1 Clostridia bacterium | reverse complement strand
CGCGTCGCCGGGTCCTGTTTCCACATCCACGCCGTTGATGGTCATGACGCACGGACGGGCTGCCTCCTTCAGCAACAGATGCACATGGTTGCCCATCAGACAGTATCCATACAGCGCAAAGCCGCAGCGCTTCCGGTAAAGTCGCAGCAGTTCCAGGAATTTTTGCTCGTCCTGGCTGTCCTCGAAGATTCTCTGTCGGTTGATTCCCCGCAGCATGACGTGGTACACGCCCGAAACGGAGCTCTTTCGCGCCTGTCTGGCCATATCTTGCTCTCTTCCCCCGATTTTGATTATATTCTATCTCATTGTTCCCCGAAAGTCAATGAAAAGTTGCATCAGGGACGGTTACAGAAGAACCGTCCCTGATGCAAGCCCAGAAGAACCGTCCCTGATGCAAGCCGGGCGACCATCGAACGACGCAGGCCGACCCTCGGCGGCGAGAAGACAACGGTGCTCGTCGGCTACCGGATCAGGAAAGAGACTTTGAATGTTTACCTTTGATCCACCCTGCCTGGGGCAGATGGGGCAGCTTATATTATACCCCCTATAGAGAACTGTATAAGGGTATATATAAAGCTGCCCCGTCTGCCCCGCTGTGTTCCGGGCTTGAAATTCAAGCCCTTACCTGATAGAATATCATCATCAAAATACGGAGGACACAGCTATGCGCTACAACCCCTTTCTCCCCTCCTGGGAATACATTCCCGACGGCGAGCCCCATGTGTTCGGGGATCGCGTGTACCTTTACGGCTCCCATGATCGCTTCAACGGCCATGCCTTCTGCCTGAACGACTACGTGTGCTGGTCCGCGCCGGCGGACGATCTGACCGATTGGAGGTATGAGGGCGTGATCTATGGCCGGGGCGACGACCCGCGCAACGTAGACGGCGACCAGTGCCTCTACGCGCCGGACGTGGCCCGGGGGCCGGACGGGCGCTATTACCTCTACTACGTGCTGGACGCTTCGCCCTTCGTGTCCGTGGCGGTGTGCGATATGCCCGCCGGGCGCTATCGCTTTTACGGCCATGTCCACTACCCGGACGGCAGCCTGCTGGGCGAGCGCGAGGGCGACGCGCCGATGTTCGATCCGGGCGTGCTGGCGGAGGGCGACAGGGTCTATCTCTACGGAGGCTTCTGCCCGGACAGCTCGCCGGAGCGGGAGGGCGCCATGGTTGCGGTGTTGAAGCCCGACATGCTGACCGTGGCGGAGGCGCCCCGAACCGTCGTCCCCAACTTCAGCCGCAGCGCGGGCACGGGCTTCGAGGGCCATGAATACTTTGAGGCGGCGTCCGTCCGCAAGCTTGGAAAGACTTACTGTTTTATCTATTCCTCCGTGCTGCACCATGAGCTGTGCTACGCCACCAGCGACTCGCCCGTGGAGGGCTTCACCTTTCGCGGCGTCATCGTCAGCAACGTGGACGCGGGTATCGACCGCTACAAGCGCGCGGACAGGATGATGGCCTGCCCGGACAACAACCACGGCAGCATCGAGCGGATCAACGGGAAGTGGGTCGTGTTCTACCACCGTCACACCAACGGCCACAGCTTCAGCCGCCAGGCGTGCATGGAGCCGATTCGGCTGCTGCCGGACGGGGGGACCATCCCCCAGGTGGAGATCACCTCCTGCGGCCCCAACGGCGGTCCGCTGCCGGGCGAGGGCGTCTGGAGCGCGCATATCGCCTGCAATCTCTTCTGTGAAGCGGATTATGCCGTCGTCTCCGGCGTGCCCGGCAAGAGGCTGGATGCCAGGTATCCCTATATCACCCAGGACGGAAGGGATGGCGACGAGGCGCATGGCTACATTGCCAACATGGATCCCGGCGCGACGGCGGGCTTCAAGTTCTTCGACTGCAAGGCCGCCGCGCTGACCGCCGTCACCACCCGGGGCTGGTGCTGGGGCGCGTTCGAGGTGTTGACCGCCCCGGACGGCGAGGCCCTGGGCAGCATTCCCGTTGGCAAGAGCAACGACTGGAAGCGGTGGCCGGGCCGCGTGCCCATCCCGGACGGCGTACAGGCAATCTACCTGCGCTTCACGGGCGCCGGGTGCGCCAG
>JAZTZK010000314.1:0-6674 GCA_045637485.1 Clostridia bacterium | reverse complement strand
TTTGGACCGTCCAACCTGGGCCTCGACGCCGGGGAAATCCACAGACGGGTGGAGCTCGCCCTCACCCAGGTCGGCCTGAACCCGGATGAGATATCTGAAAAATCTCCCTTTGAGCTGTCAGGCGGCCAGAAGCGCCGCGTCGCCATTGCCGGCGTGCTGGCCATGCAGCCCGCCATACTGATACTGGACGAGCCCGCTGCAGGCCTTGATCCCACGGGGCGAAGAGAGATGTTTGATCTGATTCGCGGCATACACAATTCCGGCACCACCGTAGTGATGGTGTCCCACTCGATGGACGACGTGGGCCGCCTGTGTGACCGGCTTTTCGTACTGAATCGGGGCGAGATCGCCTATACCGGTACGCCCGCCGAGGTGTTTGTCCACGAAGCCAGGCTCCACGCCATCGGCCTGGACGTGCCGGAGTGCGCCAAGCTGGCCCGACGGCTGAGGGAGGCGGGCTTTGATATGCCCGAGGGTATCTATCGCACGGAGGATGTGTGCGCCGCCATCATCGGCAATCTATGCGGAGGTAAGTGACGCCAAATGCTGAAAAACATCACGCTGGGACAGTATTTCCCCGGCGATTCCTTCATTCATCGGCTCGATCCGCGCACAAAGCTGCTGGCGACAGTCGCATTGATCGCCATCGTGTTTGTAGCGCAGGGCTTCTCGGGCTTCCTGCTGATCGCCGCCTTTGTCATCGCCTGCGCGGCGTCCACGGGCATCCATCTGAAGTACCTGGTTCGCGGCCTTAAGCCGATCATGTTCATCATCATATTCACTTTTGTGCTGAACCTGTTCTTCCAGACCGAAGGCAGGGAGCTTGTGCATTTTGGCTTCATTCGCATTACCGACCAGGGCTTGCGCATGGCTTCCTTTATGGCGGCGCGCCTGATTCTGCTGGTGGTCAGCAGCCAGCTTCTGACGCTGACCACCTCGCCCATCGCGCTGACAGACGGCCTGGAATCGCTGTTCAAGCCGCTGGAGGTCATTCACTTCCCTGCCCATGAAATCGCCATGATGATGTCCATCGCCCTGCGATTCATACCCACGCTGATGGACGAAGCGGACAAGATCATGAAGGCCCAGAAGGCCCGTGGCGCGGATTTTGAAACCGGCAACCTCATTCAGCGGGCCAAAGTCATGGTGCCGTTGCTGGTGCCGCTGTTCGTGAGCGCCTTCCGACGCGCCGAGGATCTGGCCCTGGCGATGGATGCCCGATGCTATCGGGGCGGCGCGGGCCGCACCCGCATGAAGCAGCTGAAGTTTGGCGCAATTGACGCCATTGCCGCGCTGGCGGTGCTGCTGCTCCTGGCGGGGGTCATCGCGCTGAACAAGTTGAACGTCTTTTAGGTGTGAGCATGCGCAGGATCCAGCTGACCGTCGAATACGACGGCACGAACTACGCCGGCTGGCAGCGCCAGAGCAACGCGCTTGCCGTGCAGCAGGTCATTGAGGAGGCGCTTACCCGGCTGACGGGCGAGCGCGTCGTGCTACACGGCGCGAGCCGCACCGACGCCGGGGTTCACGCCCTTGGGCAGTGCGCCCACTTCGACACCGACAGTCGCATTCCCGGCGAGAAGTTCAGCTACGCCGTCAACACCATGCTGCCGCCGGACATTCGCATCCGCCGCTCCCAGGACGCCCCAGAGGGCTTTCACGCCCGCTTTTCCGCCAGGGGCAAGCGCTATCGCTATCTGCTCTATGACGCTCCCCACGCGGGCGCGCTGAATCGCCTGACCCACGCCCACAGCATCTATCCGCTCAACGATGAGCGCATGCGCAGGGAAGCCCGGACGCTGCTGGGTACCCACGATTTTGCCGCCTTCGCCGCCAGCGGTTCCGTAGTCAGGGATACCGTGCGCACCATATGGCGCGCCGATATTACCCGAAACGGCAACGACGTCATGCTCATCGTAGAGGGCAACGGCTTTTTGTACAACATGGTCCGCATCATTGCGGGCACCTTGCGGGACATAGGCTCGGGTAAGCTGGAACCCGGCGCGCTGGCGAGCGCCATAGACACCGGGAACCGTCTGGACCTTGGCGTCACTGCCCCGGCCCATGGCCTGACGCTGATGGAGGTCTTCTACACCCTGCCCGATACCTGTGGCATACCCGTGCCGCCCAAGGAGACTTTGCCATGACCGTGACCAACGCCATGCGCCTGCTCACCCAGGCGGGAATTCCCTATGAAACCTCCGAATATCCGGTGGACGAGAGCGACCTGAGCGGAGTCCATGCCGCTGCCATGTTGGGGGTCGATGCGGACTGTGTCTTCAAAACGCTGGTGGTTCGCGGCGAGCGCAGGGGCGTGTGCGTGTTTGTCATCCCCGTGGCCGAAGAGCTGGACTTGAAAAAGTGCGCCGCGGCCATGGGCGACAAAAAGGCGGAGATGATCCATGTCAAGGAGCTTCTGGGCCTGACGGGTTATGTGCGCGGCGGTTGCTCCCCCATCGGCATGAAAAAGAGATATCCGACCTATATCGATGAGATTGCCACGCTGTTTGACCGCATCTACGTCAGCGCGGGCCTGCGCGGCCAGCAGCTGATCATAGATCCGCAGGACCTGCGGATCTATACCGAAGCGACCTTTGCGGACCTGACCAAGAGGTAGAGCGCATGAGAAGCTTTATATTTGACTTCAACGGAACGCTGTTTCGCGACACAGAGTTTCACCGCATCGCATGGACGCAGTTCATGGCGAGGCACGGTATCGCCATCAGCGACGATGACTTTCGGCAGAAGATGAACGGTCCAGGCAATGACGTCATATTGCGGCGCTTTTTTGGCGCCGGTCCGTCGGATGAGCAGATCACAGCCCTCTCCGAGGAAAAGGAGCGTATCTACAGGGCGATCGTACTGTCTGATCCTGCCGGACAGGCGCTGGCGCCCGGTGTCGTTGAGATGCTCGATATGCTGAAAGACAGGCAGGTGCCCTGCTGCGTGGCCACGGCTTCGATACGGGCAAATGTGGATTTCTATATGGAAAACCTGGGTTTGAAGCGGTGGTTTGACTACAGGCACATCTTCTACATGACCGGCGAGTTCCCGGGCAAGCCGGACCCGGCGATTTATCTTACCGCCATGCAGCGCCTTGGTTTTCGACCCGAGGCCACCCTTGTCGTAGAAGACTCTCTTTCAGGCATTCAATCGGCGACAGGCGCGGGCGTTGGTGGGATCATCGCCATCGGCGAGACGGTTCCGCCGGAGGTATTGAACCGAATGCCCGGGGTTATCGCGCATATTCATGATTTTTACGGATTTGAGCGCTTTTTGGAGAATTGACAAATTAAAATCTCGTTAAACATCGCCACATATTTATCCGGTTTTTGCATAGGATAACCTGATCTTATACTTCATATTGTCAATTTGCCATAACAATTGCGTCACTTTTTGGCATGCTTGACAAGATGGTACAATGATTTGCCATCTTTTTGTGGAATCGCCCCATTCACTTTTTGATCATATTCTGTTATAATGCAGATACGGAATTTTATTTGAGGAGGTAGTTCCATATGGCCAGTTTGTCCCTTCGCGGCATATATAAAATCTATGCCGGTGATGTTGTTGCGGTGAGCGATTTCAACCTTGAAATCGAAGATAAAGAGTTTATCATTCTGGTCGGACCTTCCGGTTGCGGCAAATCCACCACATTGCGCATGGTTGCCGGTCTGGAGGATATTTCCAAGGGTGAGCTGTATATTGACGACAAGCTGGTTAACCACATTCCCCCGAAGGATCGCGACATTGCGATGGTTTTCCAGAGCTACGCTCTGTATCCCCACATGACGGTCTATAACAACATGGCCTTCGGCCTAAAGCTGCGCAAGATGCCCAAGGCAGATATCGACCGCCGCGTCAAGGAAGCCGCCGCCATCCTGGGCATCGAGGCCCTGCTGAACCGCAAGCCCGCCGCTCTGTCCGGTGGTCAGCGCCAGCGTGTCGCCCTGGGCCGCGCCATCGTGCGTGAACCCAAGGTCTTCCTGATGGACGAGCCTCTGTCCAACCTGGACGCCAAGCTGCGCGTGCAGATGCGTTCTGAGATCACCAAGCTGCACAAGCGCCTGCAGACCACCTTCATCTATGTTACCCACGACCAGACCGAGGCCATGACGATGGGCTCCCGCATCGTGGTCATGAAGGACGGCTTCATCCAGCAGGTCGACAGCCCCCAGAATCTGTACGATTATCCCGCCAACCTGTTCGTCGCCGGCTTCATCGGTATGCCCCAGATGAACATCTTCCGCGTGAAGCTGGAGAAGCGTGGCGACGGCGTATTTGCCAATTTCGGCACTAACTCCATCAGGATTCCTGACGGCAAGGTTCAGCGCATGACCGGCGACTACATCGGCAAGGAAGTCTACATGGGCATTCGCCCCGAAAACATCTCTGACGATCCGGTGTTCACCTCCACCTATCCCGATGCCTGCATCGATGTCGACGTTGAGATCATCGAGCTGATGGGCTCTGAGACTTACCTCTATATGACCACCAGCGGCAAGGACGAGAACTTCATCGCCCGTGTCGACCCCCGCACCACCTCCCGTGGCGGTGACAAGATCAAGGTTGGCTTCGATGTAAACCGTCTCCACTTCTTCGATATTGAGACCGAAAAAACCATCCTGTCCCGCGACTGATCCTCAAATTTGTTCATACAGCGCCCCTTCCCCATGCCGGGAAGGGGCGTAATCATACTCAATCTTATATATGCGATAAAGGTGGTGACCGACCATGCAGGATAAATACGGCATAAATATGAGGCGGTACTGTCGGGCGCATGAGGCCATGCTGGCGTCCGCAGCCGCTTCCCAAGAGATGATGGCGTTGCACCTTGAAAAGCTGCATTGGCTACAGCATGAACGCCTGGTGCACCTTGTTGTACTGGTGATGACGGCCATTGCCGAGCTGTTTACAGTCGATCTTGCGGTGCTTCACCCGGAAACCAATCCCCTGGCCGCAATTGTCATGCTGGCACTGGCGGTGTTGTTGGCCTTCTACTTTGCTCACTACTTCTTCCTTGAAAATACTGTTCAGCACTGGTACCGGCTCGCGGACGATTTGAGGCGAAAGCTGGAGACGGCGGGATATTAATTGATTTGGTGAGTGGATTTTCCCGTCGCATTGTATCGGCCGATCAAGGTAAAATGTTGGTTTTTTGGCATTGCGCTATAGACAAATCCATCGAATGATGGTATAATCTTAAATTGTCAGCGGGATGCTCCTCCTGCTTGCGTCTGAGGTTGCGCCAGTAGCTCAGTTGGATAGAGCAACGGCCTTCTAAGCCGTGGGTCAGGGGTTCGAGTCCCTTCTGGCGCGCCAGTTATGGTGGGTATAGCTCAGTTGGTTAGAGTGCCAGGTTGTGGCCCTGGAGGTCGTGGGTTCGAGCCCCACTACTCACCCCATTTTTATTGGTGCGGCGCTCTGATGGGGCGTAGCCAAGCGGTAAGGCACGGGACTTTGACTCCCGCATTCGCAGGTTCGACCCCTGCCGCCCCAGCCACTGCGACCCATTAGCTCAGTCGGTAGAGCACCTGACTTTTAATCAGGGTGTCCGGGGTTCGAATCCCCGATGGGTCACTACGAATTTTAGCACTTTGAGTTTCAAAGTGCCTTTTTATATGCATATAGCGGTATTCCCCTGGTTTTCCAGATCGGCATATCAGGAGTTTCCTGTGGAATACGCTTTTATCTGCCTGGAGCAGCGGCAGGGGCGACGCAACGTCGCCCCTGCATTCGCGCTTCACTCGCGGCTTTGCCCGACTCTATTTCGTTGGAAACTCGATGATCACGGATTCGAAGGGCCGCAGGCTGTAGGTCAGCATGTGGCTGTAGCCGTCACAGTCGTGCCACTGGGCGGTCAGCGGGGGTATGCCGCCGATCTCGGCGGGGTTACCCTGGCCGGGGAGGCTGTCGTAGGTGGAGAATACGCGGTTGTAATAGCCCTCCATTGGCACGCCCACGGTGTAGTCGTGGTACGACATTGGGGAGAAGTTGCATATCACGAGTACCGCGCCGTCGTAATTCCAGGGGTTGCGGCGGTAGTAGGCCACGATGTTGCGATCGGCATCGCCCCGGTTGACCCATTCGAAGGTGGTGGGGTTCTTGCTGTCCATGTAGAGGCAGGGATGGGACTTGTATACATGCAGCAGGTTGTTGACGCATTGCATCACGTCCCGGTGGACAAAGTCGTCCGCCAGATGCCAGTCGATGCTCTCTTTTACGTTCCACTCGCGATTCATGGCAAATTCCTGGCCCATGAACAGCAGCTTTTTCCCGGGGAAGGTGAATTGCCAGGTGTACAGCGTCTTGACTTCGCCCATCTTGTCAGCCTCGCTGCCCGGAGCCTTGTTCACCATGGACCCCTTGCCGTACACCACCTCGTCGTGGCTGAGCACCAGTATGTAATTTTCGCTGAAAGCATAGTCGGCAATGTGCGTCAGGTTACCGTGGTGCCACTTGCGGTAGACCGGATCGAGGTTCATGTAGCGTATGGTGTCGTTCATCCAGCCCATGTTCCACTTGAAGGTGAAGCCCAGACCGCCGTGGGTCACGTCCTCGGTGATGCCCCACTCGGCGGAGGAATCCTCGGCGATCAGATAGCCGGTGGTCTGACCGCAGACCTCGTAGTTCAGCTGGCGCATAAAGTCCATGCTCTCCAGATTCATGCGGCC
>JAZTZK010000313.1:0-14247 GCA_045637485.1 Clostridia bacterium | reverse complement strand
CGGCCATGTACGCCGATATGAATGCCACTTGGCTGCCCTCCTACGGCCCCGAGATGCGCGGCGGCACGGCCAACTGCACCGTGGTCATCAGCCCCGACAAGCCCGTCAGCTGCCCGCTGATCTACGAAGCGGACGATGTGGTGGTGATGAACCTGCCCTCGCTGCTCAAGTTTGAATCGCTGGTCAAGCCCGGCGGGAACCTGTTCGTCAACAGCTCGATGATCGAGCAGAAGGCGACCCGGGACGACATCAACGTGTTCTACGTTCCCGCCAACGACATCGCCATGAAGCTGGGCAACGCCCGCACGGCGAACGTCGTGATGCTGGGCGCGCTGGTGACCGCGGCGCCCGTGGTGCCGGTGAAGATGATCTACAAGATCATGGAGAAGACCTTCTCCGGCCGCAAGGCCCACCTGCTGGACATCAACAAGACCGCGTTCCACGCATGGGAAAACCGCAAATAGAAAACACGGACAGGCAGTCCTGTCGGGGGTGACCGCATCCCCTCGACAGGAGCCTGTCGACCCTTTCTCACGGAAAACTCTCCGCCGGAGAGTTTTCCGTGCGTTTGGTACCCCTTTCAGGGGAGGCCGCTGAAGGCGATAAGATTACTTCCCCGCGCAGATGAACTGTGACATTCTCAACGCGCAGGTTTTCGCGGGGAACAAAACGGCCATGGCTGCCGTCTGACTATTGAGAAAATGAATGGGAGGAAAAGGAACATGAGGAAGTATGGATGGCTGACGATTCTTGTGACGCTTTTTGTCGCGCTCGGATACATTGGGCTCGCTCACGCGGAAATAATACCGCCCCATGGCCCGGGGCAGCAAATCGGCTATCCGGCCGTAGTGCTGTGTGAAAAGCTCACATTGCGGGAGAAACCGAGTTCTTCGGCCAAAGCGATGCAATCCCTGGATTATGGAGACGAGCCGATAGTGATAGACGCGGATGGTCCGACGGGGGCGGAGGTAGTGAACGGATTTGTCTATGTTACATTGGATGATTCCGAAGAATCGCCCTGTGGCTGGATCAATGCGGATTACATAGTCATCAACCCTTCATGGTATGTCACCGAAGGGAAAACGACGGTTTACGCCTGGGATGATACCGCTGCGCCCAAGCTTGCCCTGCTCGATACCGATACACGGCTTCCAATCCTGAAGGAAGATGGCGATTGGTACCTCGTCAGTCTGCGCGGCGCGGTTGGATGGATCCATATGTAACGCCGATCGATCTGGCGCGGAGTTAGGCGTGACCGTCGCGTGCCGGATCCGGATTGCGCACGAAAAACCCGAGGGAGCTGATGGCAGCTCTCCCGGGCTTTTTTGGATGGATATGTCGGCAGGCTTCGGCCTCCATGATACAAAAACACAGAGAGTGACGCATGCCGATCCCGACCCAGGGCCGTGCCGTTGCGCGGTCTTTCATCAGGCCGTGCGCTCAGTCAAACTCCACGGCCCAGTGCTCGTCCGCCGCGGCCTTGAAGCACATTTCGACCTGCTCCGGCGTGGTCTTGCCGGTGGCCAGGGCTTCGGGGATCTCGTCGGGTCCGAAGAAGCCGCAGCCGATGGTCTCGATATTCGGCTGGAATTCACCGGAGATGTATTCGCACAGCACGAAAACCTTGCAGATGTTGTAGGGGAAGCACACCCTGCCCTCATTGCGGCGGTGGTAGTCGTGCAGGGCGATCAGCCTCTTGGCGCTGACGACCATGCCCGCCTCCTCCAGGACCTCCTTGACGGTGTTTTCCCTGACGGTCTGGTCGTAATCCTGCCAGCCGCCGGGCAGGGCCCACTTGCCCCTGGACTCCTGTACCAGCAGCAGCTTCCCGTCCCGGATCACGGCGGCCCGGGTCTCGATGCGGGCGGTCTGGTAGCCGGTGCCCGCGCAGAACATGCCCCTGACCGTTTCAAAGGGCATGTCCACGACAGACGCGGCCATCTCCGCCGAGATATCCCGGATGCGCTCAAAGCGCTCGATGTCGTACTTGTCCCTGCAATAGGCCAGTGCGCACTGGGACAGATCCTGTAGCTCCTTGGCCCATTCCAGCCATTGGTTCACTTTCTTCATAGCGCGGTTCCTCTCATTTGTAGCTGAACAGAATTATAGACGCCAGAGGGACTGCTTGTCAATGGCCGAACCGTCGTTTGACGAATCTGCGTTGACACGGGCTGTCGACTGTGATAATATTTTATCAGTTAAACAGCATGAACGCAAAGGAGCGATACATATGGTACATTTCGTGGGCGCGGGCAGCGGCGCGGCGGACCTGATCACCGTGCGGGGCGCGAGACTGCTTTCCGAGGCGGACGTGATCATCTGGGCCGGCTCGCTGGTGAATCCGGAGCTTCTGGATTACGCTAAAGCGGATTGTGAGATCCACGACAGCGCCTACCTGACGCTGGAGCAGGTGATCGGGATCATCAAAAAGGCCGAGGCCGAGGGCAAGACCACCGTGCGGCTGCACACCGGCGATTCCAGCATCTACGGCGCGGTGCGGGAGCAGTTCGACGCGCTGGAGGCGCTGGGCATCGAATATGACGTCTGCCCCGGCGTCAGCGCCTTCTGCGGCGCGGCGGCGGCGCTGAAGGCGGAGTACACGCTGCCGGAGGTCTCCCAGTCGGTGATCATCACCCGCGCCGCCGGGCGCACACCGGTGCCGGAGCGGGAGAGCATACGCAGCTTCGCGGCCCACAGGGCCACGATGGTGTTGTTCCTGAGCACCTCGCTGGCAAGCGACGCCCAGCGGGAGCTGATCGAGGGCGGCTACGCCCCCGGGACTCCCGCGGCCATCGTCTACAAGGCCACCTGGCCCGACCAGAGGATCTACCGCTGCACCGTGGGTACGCTGGCCGAGACGGTGCAGAACAATGGCCTGACCAAGACCTCGCTGATCGTCATCGGCGACTTCCTGGGCCGTGACTACGAGCGCTCGAAGCTCTACGACCCCGGCTTCACCACCGAATTCCGGGAGGCCGAGAAGTGAGGAGCGCCGTATTCGCCTTTACGGAACGGGGCAAGGACACGGCCCGCCGGGTGGCGGAGCAGTTATCAGGCGAAATCGCGCTGTATGCGCCGAAGCGGCTGGCGGGTGAGGACTTCAGCGCCTACGGGGGCGGCCTGCCGGAATTCGTCGGAGGGATATTCGACCGGGACGCGCTGATCTTCGTCGGCGCAGCGGGTATCGCCGTGCGGTCCGTCGCGCCGCACGTGGCAAGCAAGAGGAGCGACCCGGCGGTGATCTGCATGGACGAGGCCGGACGGTTCGTGATCCCGCTGCTCTCCGGCCACATCGGGGGCGCAAACGCCCTGGCGCGTCGGCTGGCAGCCGCGCTGGACGCCGTTCCGGTCATTACCACCGCCACCGACGTGAACGGGCGCTTTTCGGTGGACGCCTGGGCGGCCGAACACAGCATGGCCATCACCTCGATGGCGCTGGCGAAGCGGGTGTCCGCGGAGATACTGGTCAGGGATATCCCCTTCTGGTCCGACGGGATTATACCCGAACGGCTGGCAGACGGATTGGTCCGGGACAACAAAGGCCCGCTGGGCGTCTGCGTGTCCGTGCATGACCTGAAGCCCTTCGACGAGACGCTGCTGCTGACGCCGAGGGCGCTGCGGCTGGGCATCGGCTGCCGCCGGGGAACGCCCGCGCAGGCCGTCGAAGCGGCGATTCTGAAGGCGCTGGCTGATAACAAACTGCGCCCCGAGGCCGTGGCCGGGGCCGCCAGCATCGACGTTAAGGCGGACGAGGCCGGGCTGCTGGAATGCTGCCGGGGCCACGGCTGGCCTGTGGCATTCTATTCGGCGGAGCGGCTGAACGCGGTGCCGGGCGACTTTTCAAAATCGGAATTTGTGAAGAACACCGTGGGCGTGGACAACGTCTGCGAGCGGGCGGCGGCGGCGTCCGGCGGGCGGATCATCATGAAAAAGACCGCACTGAACGGCGTGACCGTGGCTGTGGCGGAGGAGAAATGGGGGATTGAATTTGGCTAAGATTCGCGTGGTGGGCATCGGCCCCGGAGATTATCAGGAGATGACCCTCAGGGCAGTCGACGCCCTGAACGCCTGCGAAGTGATCGTGGGCTATCACGTGTACGTGGATCTGGTGAAGGCGCACTTCCCGGACAAGGATTTCCACACCACGCCGATGCGCCGGGAGGCGGAACGGTGCAGGCTTGCGCTGGAACTGGCCCGTCAGGGGCGGGACGTGGCGATGATCTGCAGCGGCGACGCCGGCGTGTACGGCATGGCGGGGCTGATCTACGAGCTGCGGGGCGAGGAGAAGGACATCGAGGTGGAGGTCGTGGGCGGCCTCACCGCCGCGATCTCCGGCGGCGCACGGCTGGGCGCGCCGCTGACCCACGACTTCTGCGTCATCAGCCTCA
Source organism: Clostridia bacterium (assembly GCA_045637485.1). Lineage (GTDB taxonomy): Bacteria > Bacillota > Clostridia > Christensenellales > Aristaeellaceae > UBA2862. The sequence goes on along the minus strand of JAZTZK010000313.1, from coordinate 9,859 downwards.
GCGACCTGCTGACGCCCTGGGAGACCATCGAAAAGCGGCTGGAGTGCGCCGCGCTGGGCGACTTCGCCCTGGCGCTGTACAATCCAAGCAGCATGAAGCGCAGGGACTATTTGCAGAAGGCCTGCGACATACTCATGCGCCACGCGAAGCCGGAGACGGTGTGCGGCGTGGTGAAGAACATCGGCAGGGAAGGGGAGGAGATCCGGGTGATGACCCTGGCCGAGCTGCGGGATTATCAGGCGGACATGTTCACCACGGCCTTCATCGGCAATTCCCACACGAAGGTCATCGACGGGCGGATGGTGACGCCCAGGGGGTATCGGGATGTCTGAGCTCTGCGTATTCGCGGGTACCTCCGAGGGCAGAAGGCTGCTGGAATTCCTGGCGGGGCAGGATGTCCGCGCGCTGGCCTGCGTGGCCACCGATTACGGCGAGGCGCTGGTACCCCGGGCGGACAACATTGAGGTCTCAGCCGGTCGAATGGACAGGGGCGGGATGGAGGCGCTCTTTACAGAGCGCCGCTTCGACCTGGTGATCGACGCCACCCATCCCTTCGCCACGTCGGTTTCCGAGAACATCGCGGCCGCCTGCGCCGGGACCGGCACGGAATATCTGCGCCTGAACCGGAGCGATTCCCCGGCGGACGGCGACGCGGTGATCGTGGATTCGATAGAGGGCGCGGCCCGATTCCTGGCCGCCCATCCCGGCAACGCGCTGCTGGCCACCGGCAGCAAGGAACTTGCGCCCTACACAACGGTGCCGGACTGGCAGGCGCGCTTCTGGCCGAGGGTGCTGCCGATGGCGTCGTCGCTGGAGGCCTGCGCCGCGGCGGGATTCGCCCCCGCCCACATCATTGCCATGCAGGGGCCCTTCTCGGTGGACATGAACGTCGCCATGCTGAAGGCCATCCGTGCCCGGTGGCTGGTGACGAAGGCCTCCGGCGACAGCGGCGGCTTCGCGGACAAGCTGGCGGCGGCGCGACTGGCGGGGGCGCGCTGCGTGGTCATCGGGAAGCCGGAACAAGCCGAAGGAGTGGATTTTGCCGGGATCGTTAAACTGCTCATGAAGCGCTGCGGCCTGCGGGATGTGCGCGAAATCGACGTCGTGGGCATCGGCATGGGCGACAGGGCGACGCTGACCCACGAGGCCGCCGCGGCGCTGGACGCCTGCGACTGCATGATCGGGGCCAGGCGGATGCTGGAGGCTGCCGCGCGGGAAGACATTCCGACCTATGACGAAATCGCCCCAACGAGGATCGCCGACTGTATCGCATCACACCCGGAGCACCGCCGCGTCGCGGTGGTGATGTCCGGCGATTCCGGCTTCTTCAGCGGCACGAAGAAGCTGCTGCCGCTGCTGGCGGGGCATAAGGTGCGGGTGATTCCCGGCCTGAGTTCGATGCAGGTGCTGTGCGCGAGGCTGAAGACCAGCTGGGACGACGCCCGGGCGATATCGCTGCACGGGCGAGCGGGCTCGGTGGTGCCGGAGGTATTGAAGTACGGGAAGGTGTTTGCCCTGACCGACGGCGCGGACGCATTGAAGCGGGTGTGCGCGGACCTGGTCGACGCGGGGTTGGGGGACGCGCGGGTGGCCGTGGGCCAGCGGCTGTCCTATCCGGACGAGGCCGTCGTCGACGGCACGGCGGCGGCGCTGATCGAAACGGACTGCGCCCCGCTGAGCGCCATGCTCATCGAATACCGGGCAAAGCCTCGACCGCTTCCCGTAGGCCTGCCCGACGAGGCGTTTGTTCGCCAGCTGGATGACGAGGGCAGGACCGTACCGATGACCAAGAGCGAGGTCCGGGCCGTCAGCATCTCAAAGCTGCGCCTGACCGAGGACGCTGTGGTCTGGGACGTGGGCGCGGGCACCGGTTCCGTTTCGGTGGAGGCGGCGCTGCTGTGTCCGACGGGGCACGTCTACGCGGTGGAGTGCCGGGAGGACGCGGCCAACCTGGCAGAGCGCAACGGAAGGCAATTCGCCCTGCGGAACCTGACCGTGGTGCGGGGCATGGCCCCCGAAGCGCTCAGCAACCTGCCCGCCCCGTCCCATGTGTTCATCGGCGGCAGCTCCGGCAGCATGAGGGAGATCGTCGAGGCCGCCCTTCAAAAGAACCCCGATGTCCGGGTGGTGGTGAATGCCATTGCGCTGGAGAGCGTGGGGGAGATGGCCGCCATTATCGACGCATTGGGTTTTACAGACAGCGAAATCGTACAGCTGAGCATCGCCCGGAGCCGCAAAATCGGGCGCTACAACATGATGAACGGCCTCAATCCCATTTGGATCGGGGCCATGCAGCGAGGTGGACAGGCACATGAGGATTGAACTGGAGCGCGTCGCGCCGATGGACATCGAGGCGCGGAGCTTTGAAATCATAGAGAGCGAGCTGCCCCATCCCATCGATCCGGCACTGGCCCCCATCGTCAAGCGGGTCATCCACACCAGCGCCGACTTTGACTACGCCGATACCCTGTGCTTCTCCGAAAACGTGGTGGAGAAGGCGCTGGCGGCGATCCGGGAGGGCGCGGTGATCGTCACCGACACCACGATGGCCATGTCCGGCATCAACAAGAAGGCGTTGGCAAGGCACGGCGGCGAGGCGCGCTGCTTCATCGGCGACGGGGACGTGGCCGAGGCGGCGAAGGCCAACGGCACCACCCGCGCGGTGGCCAGCATGGACAAGGCGTCGCGGATCGACCGGCCCCTGATCTTCGCCATCGGCAACGCCCCCACGGCGCTGGTGCGCATCTATGAATTGATGGCCGAGGGAAGACTGAATCCGCGGCTGGTGATCGGCGTGCCCGTGGGCTTTGTGAACGTGGTGCAGTCGAAGGAGCTGATCATGACCGCAGACGTTCCCTACATCGTCGCAAGGGGCCGCAAGGGCGGCAGCAATGTGGCGGCGGCCATCTGCAACGCGCTGCTGTACATGCTGGGGAGATAGCCATGCTTCGCCATTACGTCACAAAAAACGGCAGGACCATGCGCTGCGGGTACACCACCGGCTCCTGCGCGGCGGGGGCGGCGGGGGCGGCGACCGAGATGCTGCTGACGGGCCGCGTCGTCCAACGGCTGGACATGGATACGCCCAAGGGCATACGCCTCAGCCTGGACATCCTCGAGCCTGAAATCGGCGGGGATTTCGCCCGCTGCGCCGTGCAAAAGGACAGCGGCGACGACCCGGACATCACCAACGGCATATTGATCCATGCCACCGCCCGGAGGATCGACGGGGGCGTCGAGATCGACGGCGGCGACGGCGTGGGCCGGGTCACCAAGCCGGGGCTGGACCAGCCCGTGGGCGCGGCGGCCATCAATTCGGTGCCCCGGCAGATGATCGCCGAACAGGTCAGGGCCGCCTGCGCGCGCTGCGGGTATGCGGGCGGCATATCGATTGTCATATCCATTCCCGAGGGCAAAGCGCTCGCGGGCAGGACCTTCAATCCCCGCATCGGCATCGAAGGGGGCCTTTCGGTGATCGGCACCACCGGTATCGTGGAGCCCATGTCCAACGCCGCGCTGGTGGACACCATACGGGTGGAGCTGAGCGTGCTGGCCGCCTCCGGGGCGAAGAACGTGCTGCTGTGCCCCGGCAACTACGGCGAGACCTTCGCCCGCGAGCAGCTGGGCCTGTCGATGGAGCGGCAGGTCAGCACCAGCAACTTCATCGGCGACGGCGTACAGGCCGCGGTGTCCGCGGGTTTTGAGCGGATACTGCTGGTGGGCCACATCGGCAAGCTGGTGAAGCTGGGCATCGGCATGACCAACACCCACTCCCGGAACGGCGACGGGCGCATGGAGACGCTGATCGCCTGCGCGCTGGCCTGCGGGGGAGATTTGGAGCTGCTCCGAGCCATACAGGGCTGCGTCACCACCGACGCCGCGCTGGACGCGCTGGGGGCGGCGGGACTGCTTGAACCCGTGATGGACCTGCTGGGCCAACGCATACAGGCGACGCTGGAGCGCTGGGTACCCGCGGGGGTCGATATCGGCTTTATCTGCTTCACCAACGCCGGCCCCTGGCAGGGGGTGCTAATGAAGAGCGAAAACGCCGACGCGCTGGCCGGGGCGTGGCGAACGTGAGTGCCAAAGCACAACGATCCCCTGCGGAACGCATTTCCGCAGGGGATCGTTGTGTACGCATCGGAATCAATATCCCGAGTCCACCAGCACCCAGCTGCCGCCGTTCTCCCGGGCCAGCCACCAGCCGTAGTCCTCGTACTCGAAGTCCAGGTCCAGGGACAGCTCGTCGCCCTCGGCGGGGGAGTGGAAGTCGGTCAGGAACAGGGCGCACTCCGTATAGCTCTTGCCCTCGTGGCCGTTCAGCCACTCCAGGTTCTCCTCGGTGCAGTTTTCGTCGCCGGCATAGCGGATGCTGTGCAGCTCGACGCCCTTCCAGCCGGCGATCTGCTTGCGGATGAGATCCATGCCTTCGAGCAGTTCAGCCTTGAGGTAACGCTCGGACTTGCCGAGGTTGATGGCGACGGGGGCGTCCGTGCGCTGGAAGTCGACGGTGTTCGCGGAATCCTCGTCGCGCAGCCAGGTCAGGATCATGTCGGCGGGGTCACCGGTGAAGTAGAACGCGCCGGTCTGGCCAAAGACGGCGGCTTCACCCAGATCGGAGATTTCCTCGGAGTCGGTGATTTCCACATTCCAGGTCTTGCCCTTGTCGTAGACGAAGCGGTCCATCTCACAGTCGTAGTAGATCGTGGTCTTGAACACGTAGCCGCCCTGGCTCAGCACGCCGTTGATCTGCACGTCCCAGGCACGGCCACTCTCGTTCTTCGAGACGGTCATGACCGCCATGCCGTCAGAGCTCTCGTATTCGCCGATCAGGTAGGGATCGAAGGCTTCGGGCGCGGGGGAGGCGGTGTGGCTGCCGCCGGTGGCCTCCGCCACCGCGCCGTCCTTCACGGTCAGGTTCCAGGTGAAGTATTCGTTACAGGCGATGCCGGTGTAGTGGCGTACGCCCACGCTCACGTCGCCGTCGCCGGTGGGATCGTACTGTACGACGAATTCGCTGCCCTCCAGCTCGGCCTTGGCCAGCTTGACCACGGTATCGTCCTGGGCCATTTCGTCGGCCATCCAGCCCAGATCGCCGTTTTCGTCGGGAATGCGGATGACATAGCTGCCGTTCACGATCTCACCCTTGATCTCAGTGGCCGGCGCCTCCGCCAGCGCGACGGCGCAGAGCAACAGCGTCGCGGACAGGATAATGGCAAAAAACTTCTTCATCATGATACACACCTCCAATTTGGTTTGATGTCCCCGCGCACTGCGGGGGCCGTTGTTTTGGTTGACGCATACAGTATAGCCTGCGGCGAGTCACAGAAGCGTCACACAGGGCAATATACGGCTGGAGCATGGAGCGACGGCCCATTCTTTCCTTCCGGATGCATTAATCATACCACAAAGCGCGCTGAAAAACAAGGTCATCTGCGCGTAAAACGCCTAACGCGGTCAGCCCAAAGTTACAGCTCAGCGTCAACACTGTGGAACCCCTTCGACCCCGCCAATGGCGGGGCCACTTCCCCTTTCAGGGGAAGCTTTTGGTCGCACATTTAAGCAGGGTTACTACTTCTTTCAAGTGTAGACTTATGATCGTAAGTATCCGAGTAGGGTTGCCTCCCCTGAAAGGGGAGGTGGCAGCCCGTAGGGCTGGCGGAGGGGTTCAGAATAATCACGACTCTGAGCTGTAACAGTCCAAAAAGATTGCATTCAAATTATGGCTGTGTTATAATCCACCTGAAGGAATACTATGTCTGCGACAGTTATCCGGACTTTTTATGGTACGCCAGGAGGCGCACGCCCGGCTTCGTGCATGCCTTTGGTCCCCCCGGACGAGGGGGTCGTCTCTGCCGGCGCCGCGCCACGGCTTTCATAACGAAAGGAGAAACGCCATGCCCTTTGAAATCGTGCGCAACGATATCACCAAGATGAAGGTGGACGCCATCGTCAACGCGGCCAACACCGCCCTGCTGGGCGGGGGCGGGGTGGACGGGGCGATTCATCGGGCCGCGGGGCCGGCGCTGCTGGCGGAATGCCGAACCCTGGGAGGCTGCGAAACGGGCCAGGCAAAGATTACGAAGGGCTATCGCCTGCCGGCGAGGTATGTCATCCACACCGTCGGTCCGGTCTGGCACGGAGGAAACCGCGGGGAAGCGCGGCTGCTGGCGGCGTGCTACCGAAACGCTCTGGAGCTGGCGCTGGCGTATGGCTGCGAAACCGTGGCCTTTCCGCTGATCTCGGCGGGCGCCTATGGCTATCCCAAGGACCAGGCGATGTCCGTCGCCATGGATGCCATCGGCAAATTCCTGTTCGAACACGACATGACGGTCTATCTGGTGGTGTTCGGTCGAACCGAATTCCTGACCGGCAAAAAGCTGTTCAGGGATGTGCAGGAGTACATCGACGACGTCTACGCCCAGACCCATGTCAGGAAGAACGTGGAATACTCCCGCGGCAGGCTGTGGCAGGACGACCCGGACGCGGCGCTGAGGCTCGATCGCCAGCTGGGCGCGGCGTACAGCGAATCCACGTTTGAAGACAGCGCCCCGATGTCCGCGCCCCGCGCCGCCATGCCCGACTGGGATCGCATGCTGAAGCAGACGGACGAGGGCTTTTCCGAGGCGCTGCTGCGGTTGATCGACGAGAAAGGCATGACGGACGCCCAGTGCTACAAGCGGGCCAACGTGGACCGGAAGCTGTTCAGCAAGATCCGTTCGAACCCCGCCTACAAGCCCAGCAAGCCCACGGTGTTCGCCTTTTGCATCGCGCTTCGGCTGTCGCTGCCGGAGGCGAAGGCGCTGATGAACAAGGCGGGCTTTTCGCTGACCCACAGCAGCAAATTCGACATCATACTGGAGTATTTCATCAAGGCGCGGCGCTACGACATCTATGAGATCAACGAGGTGCTGTTCCAGTATGACATGCCCCTGCTGGGTTCGGGGATGAACGGATAGAGATGCGTCATGTCCGTCAGAACCGGTACACCACCATCCGCTCCCGGGCGCTGCGGCTGCTGAACAGGTCGTTGCAGTCGATGTCGTCCAGCCGTTTCAATTCCGGCAGGGCCTCCAGGCATTGCAGGTAGGCCTCTGAGGGATAATAGCATATGACCGTCAGCGCCCTTGGCGATGCCTGCCACGACCGGGAAAGCCGCCGCAGCACGCTCTCGAAGATCCGCTCCGAGAACGGATTGAAGAAGAAAAAGACGTTCTCGTCCCTTGGCTCGTATTGCTCGGCCCGGCAGCAGCTGAACGTGACCCGATCCCCAAGGCGGGCGCTCCTGCGATTCTCCACCGCGATGTCGATCAGCTTTTGCGCGTGGTCGATGCCCGTCACGCGGCAGCCGACCGCCGATGCCATGAACAGCGCCACGCGCCCCTTGCCGCAGCCGTAGTCCAGCAGGCGATCCTTCCGGCGGATATAGCCGCTCTCCGCCAGCCGTTCCAGCACCGAATAGGGCGTGGGCTCGTAAGGAGAGCAGTCGGGGCTGGATTCGTCCTCCCGCCCGATGGTTCGGATGTGCAGGCGCTTGTCCCATTCCCGTTCGTTCATGGCCTTCCCTCCGATAAACAACCGATAATATCACAAATAATATAGACAAACAATCCGTAATAATGCTATAATGAATGCGGATGGTGGCAACGGATTTCCCGCTGCCTGGATTCAGGGGAAAGGCAGCTGGGGACAGCCGCGCAGGCGGCAGATCGACGCCCTGTACGGGCGTCTTCATGGATCGGGTCGATCAACAGCGGAAGAAGGTGTTCTATATGATCCCGCCAGAGATGAGAAGTGCCTATGAAAAAAGCCCGCTCTCGTTCGTCTATTACCAGAATGTCAATGGGAAGGCCGTGCCGGTGCTGGTGTCGGAGGGCTTTTGCAGGAGCGTGGGGTACGAGCGCGGCCTGGTCCTGAAGTGGCTGGAGGCCGGGTTGTTTGAGCGCATGCACCCGGACGACGTGGGCGTGGTTTCAAAGGTCAGCGCCGATTTCCTGGACCAGAAGGGGCCCTATGATATCGTGTTCCGCTGCAAGCTGGGCGAGGGGTACCAGCTGTTGCACGGCTTCGGCAGGTGGCAGACGATGCCGGACGGCACGGAATACGCGGTCATCGGCTACGTCAACGTCACGCAGACGAAGGAGGGCATGTTCACCGTCCAGGAGGCTTACGGCCTGTTCCAGGAGGACCGCTTCTATACCGATTCCATAACCGGGCTGCCCAATCTCAATTACCTGCATGAGTTCGCCAGCGAGAAGGTGAACGTCATACTCACCGAGGGTGGCACGCCCGTGGTCGTGTACGCGGACGTGGTCGCCATGAAGTCCTACAACAACCAGTACGGCTTCAGGGAGGGCAACGCGCTGCTGCGGCTGGTCGCCTCTGCGCTGAAGGAGCAGTTCCCGGAGGCCCTCGTGGCGCGGGGCTCGGACGACCAGTTCATCGTCATCACGAGCCTTTCGGACAGGGACGCGCTGGCGGCGCGGCTGGACGCGGCCAACCGAACCGTCCGCCAGTCGGCGCTGGGCAACACCTCCGGCTTCCTGTCGGGCATATGCGTGCTGGAGGAGGGCGAAGCGGTGATCGAGGGCATCGACCATGCCAAGCTCGCGCTGAAGCGCCTCGGCAAGGATATGTCCAGGTCCTGCACGTTCTTCTTCCAGGCCGACGATGACATGTACTGGCAGAACCGCTACATCATCGAGAACTTCGACAAAGCCCTGGAGCAGGCCTGGATCAAGGTCTACTACCAGGGGCTGTACAGGGTCGAGACCCAGAAGATCGCCGCCTTTGAAGCGCTGGCCCGGTGGGTGGACCCGGTGCGGGGCATCATCTCGCCCGGGGCCTTCATCCCCGTGCTGCAGGACTACCACCAGCTTTACAGGCTGGATCTGTACATGATGGAGCAGGTGTGCCGGGAGGTGCGCGTGCGCCATGAAAACGGCCTGACGCTGCTGCCGATCTCGGTGAACTTCTCCCGTCAGGACTTTGACCACGCCGACATCGTCGCGGAGATGAACGGCCTGTACGAGAAGTACGGACTGGAGGCGTACGTCGGGAAGGATTGCTTCATCATCGAAATCACCGAGCAGGATGTGGCCCACGGCACGGAGGGCTTCCGCAGGCAGCTCAAGCAGATTCGCGAAAATGGCTACAGGCTGTGGCTGGACGACTTCGGAAGCGGCTATTCCGCGATCAACATGTTCAGCCAGTTCGAGTTCGACCGGATCAAGTACGACATGGGGCTGCTGCGCCACCTGGATGACAACAACGGCATGAACCGCATCATACTGAAGCAGCTGGTCTACGTGGCCAAACAGCTGGGCATCCATACGCTGGTGGAAGGCGTGGAGACCCGGGAACAGCTGGATTTTGTCCGGGAGATCGGCTGCGATATGGCACAGGGCTTCTACTTCTACCGGCCCGAGTCGCTGGACGAGATACTGTTCCGCCTCCGCGGCGGGCAGAAGGTCAAACCCTGCGAGACCAGAGAGGAGCGCTTGGCATTCAACCGGAAATGGCTGGAGTGAGACGCCTTACAGCGACAGCCGGGCGGCGACCTCCGTGCTGCCGGTAAACGGGAACATGTCCACGGGCTGCGCCCACTCCAGGCGATAGCCCCTCGCGGTGAGGCGCTTCACGTCCCGGGCGAAGGTGGCGGGGTTGCAGGAGACGTAGGCCAGCGCGGGGATTCGTGCGTCGGCGATGGCCTCCAGCAGCGCGGCGTCGGCGCCCTTGCGGGGCGGATCGAGTATGACGGCGTCAAAGCGCTCGCCCCTTTTGGGCAGGCGGGGAATCTCTGTGCCGGCATCGCCGCACAGAAACCCCGCCTTTGCTTCGAGGTCGTTGCGCCCGGGGG
>JAZTZK010000312.1:0-6257 GCA_045637485.1 Clostridia bacterium | reverse complement strand
GTTTGTTGTATAATATCTTTGCTGTTCTTGTTTCATCTCAGTTACATTATACAGCAAAAAACGGAGTTGTTCTATACGAACTTGTCCGTTTTTTTCCGTTTGTTATTGCAACAGCCCCTTGTGTTTCTCAGGGCCTGCGTCAAGTGCGGTATCCGGGTTGCCGTCAAATTTTCTTTATCAGGCCCAGCGCGACGACGCCGGGGCCGACGTGGCAGGCGATGCTGATGGGCAGCGGGTCGCCGGTGACATTGTATTCGCCGAAGCGCTCCTGCACCTGGGCATTCCAGGCCTTGCCGATGCTGGCGTCGCCGGTGTAGGCGGTGCGCAGGATCATGGGCACGCCGTTGAAGCGGGTATCCAGATCCTTGCGGATGGCGTCCAGCATCGCGTTCTGGGCCGCGTGCAGCCCGCGCACCTTCTTGTAGGTGTCCAGTTTGCCACCCTGGATCTGCAATACGGGCTTGATGTTCAGCACGGTGCCGATGGCCGCCACCGAGGGTGTGATCCTGCCGCCCCGCTTCAGGTACTTCAGGTCGTCCACCGTCAGGTAGATGCTGGCGTCCAGCGCGGTGTCCAGCAGCTTCTGGAGGATCTCCTCCGCCGACAGACCCATGTCGCGCCAGTGCAGCGCGTCATAGACCGACTGCTTCTGGCTGATGGAGATGCGGCGGTTGTCCGCCACCAGCACGCGGCCGTCGAAATCCTCCGCGAACAGCTTCGCGCTCTGGCAGCTGCTGCTCAACGCGCTGGACATAGGGATGTAGATGACCTTCTCAAAGATCTCCAGCGCCTGCTTCCAGCAACCCATGACGTCCTCGGGGGAGGGCTGGGACGTGGCGACCGTCGCGCCGTTGGCCAGGTGCTGGAAGAACTCCATATAGCTCATGTTGACGTTTTCAACGTAATTCCTGCCGTTCACCGTGAAAGGCATGGGCATCAGTATGACGCCGCATTCATTGGCCTCGGCCTGTGTCATGCCCGAATTGGTATCGGTGATGATGCCTGTCTTTTGCATGAAACTACCTCGATTTACGCAAAACTTATACGTCTACTATTTTAATCGTGCAGGAACATTAAGTCAATAGTCTTTAGCAGAGTATTGCGTAAACAATATGGGTTGACGCGGAGCGCGGCTGAAAAAATACGCGACCGCAGGGGATGGCGTCGCGTCATTTTGCTTCGCAGCCCCTGCAGCCGTATCATGCAGCGCTGTAGTTTTTACGGAGAATCAGGCCACCAGCTCCTTGGCCTTCTGGGCGGCGGAGGCGGCGTCCTCGGTGTAGGCGTCCGCGCCGATCCGGTCCGCGAACTCCTGAGTGATGGGCGCGCCGCCCACCATGACCTTCACCTTGCTGCGCCAGGGCTGCTGGTTGATGGTGGCCACGGTATGCTCCAGGGCCGGCATCGTGGTGGTCAGCAGCGCCGAGCAGCCGATGATCTTCGTGTCGGGGTTCTCCTCGTAGGCGGAGATGAAGCGGTCGACGGGCACGTCCACGCCCAGGTCGATGACCTCGAAGCCCGCGGACTCGATCATCATGATGACCAGGTTCTTGCCGATATCGTGCAAATCGCCCGCCACGGTGCCCATGATCATCTTGCCCATGCTGCCCACGCCGCCGTCGGACAGGTGGGGCTTCAGCACGTCCACGCCCTTCTTCATGGCCTTCGCGGCCACCAGCATCTCGGGCACGAAGATCTCGTTCCTGGAGAAGCGCTCGCCCACGACGCTCATGGCGTCGATCATGGTGTTCAGTATGAGGGCTGCCTCGACGCCACCCTCCAGGGCTTCCTTCACCGCGCCGGGAACCAGGCGGGTCTTGCCGTTGCATACCAGGTCATGGATGTTCTCAAGTGTCATTGTGATTATCTCCTTTCAGATGTGGGTCATTCAATCGGAACATGATGTTTATCGAAAGGCGGTCGGCCTCGATGTCCTCAAGCTATAATCCGATTTTTACGCGGTTGTACCTGTCGATGGCATCCCATACTGGTCGATGAAGCGCTCAGGCTTACCGCCCCGAACGACTTCGCGCATGTTTTCCTTCGCGCTCAGCATGTTATGAATTCCCCTCTTTCGGTTTTCACTGTATCAATTCCTCATATTCAAGCATCGCGCATTCCGTCATGGGATACGCGCTTTCCATGAAATATAGTAGCATTTGGCGCACTTCCCTGTCAATTGACCGGCGGGAAACCGAGTCATTTTCCTCGTTTTGGGTGATTATGCGCTTTACATTCCTCATTTTTGAGGATATAATATGAGTGAATGCTGGAGGGAGGGCTGACCATGGAGGAGCGCGCGCTGAAGCACCTGTACCCGACGCTGGAGATGCTGGCGGAGGAGCTGAACCTGGCGGGCTTTACCTGCCGGGTGGCGCGGGGCGCGGGGGAGCGCCGCTTTCGCGGGGCGCGGCGCTTCTCGCCCCAGGGCCTTATCGCGCCGGATGTGATCTGCGTGGTCGGCCCGCAGGACGCGCCCGCGTTCCGGGGCAGCGATCACACCTGCGTCAGCGCCACTCAGGTGCCGGGGAAGGGCGGCTGCATACTGTGCATGAACCAAACGCCAGAGGCGCTGCTGGACGCGCTGTTGGACATATTCGAGCGCTGCCGGGAGATGGAGGCGCGGATGGACGAGCTGGTCTACCGCAACGCCGACCCGCGCCAGCTGTGCGAGCTGGGGGCGGAGCTGCTGGAAAACCCCATCTGCATCCACGACGACTGGTTTGTGATGGTGGCGCGCTCGGCGGAGCTGGCGGAGGTCATGCCGCCGGACTACGTGATGTCCTCGTCGAAGGAATTCATTCCCAGGGCCATCGTGGAGGATTTCCGGAACGACGGGGAATACCTGGAGACCTACGTGCACCGTACCCCGCAGCTGTGGGACGCCGCCCCCCAGGGCCTGCGCTGGCTGTATGCCAACCTCTGGGAGGGCAGCGTCTATCGGGGAAGGCTTCTGGCGGTGGAGCACCGGCGCGGCTTCAGGAAGCTGGATTACGCACTGGTCGACCTGCTGGCCCAGCGGGTGCTGATGCTGCTGAACCGCAGTCGTTCGGGACAGGAGAGGGCATACCGAAGCATGGACGACGTGGTGCTGGATCTGCTCAACGGCAGGCAGCCCGAGCCCCAGGAGGAGGGGCAGCTGCTGGCCATGCTGGGCTGGAAGCGTGACGAGCGTCTGCTGTGCATGCGGCTGGAGACGCAGGTTCAATCCGAGGCCGGTGTCATGGACCACGCGCTGCACAGCGACCTGTTTCAGGTGTTCCCACAGGGCTACATCCTCTTCTCCGGGCATCAGCAGTGCGTGCTGCTGAATCTGGACCGGCAGAGCCTGACCCTGCCGATGCTGCGCCACAGCCTGTCGCCCCTCTGCCGGGATTACTGCCTGTACGCTGGCATATCCTCGCCGGTGCAGGGCCTGGAGGAGCTGCACGTCGCCTATCTGCAATCCAGGGTGGCGCTGGAAAGGGCGTTTCAGCTGGGCGGCGAGCGATGGGCGATTCCCTTTTCTGACTGCGCGCTGGAGTACATGCTGGGCCGGACTCGGGAGGCGATGCCGTTGCGCCATCTGGTGGCCCCGGAGCTGAACCGCCTGATCGAGTATGACCGGGAGAAGGGCACCCAGTATTACGAAACCCTGCGCGCCTTCCTGCTCAACGAGCGGGACATACCCCGCACCGCCGGGATGCTGATCATTCACCGCACCACGCTGCTCTATCGCCTGCGCAAGCTGCAGGCTGTGGCGCCCATCGACCTGGATGACCCCGGCAGGCGGCTGCAGCTGCTAATCTCACTGTGGATACTGGATCACCAGGGGTGATTTGATATTATCGGCGAATGTGCCGGGAAAGGTTGCATTATCGCCGGCAATCTGTTATAATGGGATTAAGTACAATAGCAACGAGGAGGCATTGGCATGGCTGGTTTGATGGACGAATTGGGCAAGGCAGTTGACAAGCTGCAGGATCTGGGTGAAAAAGCCGTGGAAGGCGCGAAGGACCTGTTTGAAAAGGCGAAGCCGGGGATCGAGGAAACCTTCGACAAGGTTTCCGACGGAGCCAGGGACCTGATCGAAAAGGCAAAGCCCGCCGTGGCGGACGCGCTGGACAAGGTGGGCGACGGCGCGAAGAACCTGGCCGACAAGGCGAAGGCCGAGCGCAAGCCCGACCTGAAGGCGCAGATCAGCGACGAGGTCAAGGCGCAGGTAGAGCAGATTCGCAATTCCGCCGCCACCGGTACAGATTCCATTCACGATTACATCCAGGGCAAGTTTGCCAAGACCGAGGAAAAGCTGGAGGAGGCCAGAGAGGAGGCCGACAAGGCGGTCAAGGGGATCGCTGACGATGCCAGGCAGAGCGCAGACAGCGCCATGAAGGAAGCCGCCGACAACGCCAGGCAGGCCGCCGACAAGGTGGAGGTTGCCGCCCAGGACGTGCTGAAGGCCGTGGGCGACGGCGTGCGCACGCTGGCTGACAAGGTCAAGAGCACCTTCGAGCAGGTCAAGGGCGACGCTGTCCAGACCTTTGAAGCGGCCAGGAAGGAAGCCGAGGCCCAGGCGGACGCCGCGAAGGATGTCGCTGAAGCAGCCGCCGAGGAGGCTGAAGCGGTCACCGGGGAGGCGAAGGAGATCATCCTGGAGGGTCCCTCCGCCGACACGATCTCCGAGGTGTTTGACACCGAGGTCGAAGAGCCTTCCGTCGAGGAGAACGAAGCGGAATAGGGCATGGATTGAACAGCGACCACTGTGTGGGCTGTCTCACGCATGGACATACTATGACCTTGTGCTTGCAGGGGCGCCGTTGCGGCGTCCCTGCAAGCGTTTTACACAGTATTCTCTATATTTTGACAGCCTGTTGCGTTCGTGAAAATACAATTGAGTTGACGAAATACGGTTTCATTTTATATAATAGCTCTTGACGCTCAGCGTGATCACGCAGAGAAGATACGGGGGATATCGGGGCGACGGCGTGCGAATCCGGATCGCTGAGAAAGCGACGCTGATAGCCCCAGTGAAGGCCGTGGAGGAAGCAGCGGGGAAATTGAAGGGGAATGAGGTACGAGGCATATGAAAAAAGGCATTGCATACGGCGTGGGCGTCGGTCCCGGCGACCCTGAGCTGATGACCTGTAAGGCGGCGAGACTGATAAGGGAGAACGACGTGATCGCCGTGCCCGGGAAGGAACCGAAGGCGACCGTGGCCTACAGGATCGCGGCGGGCGTGGTGCCGGAGATCGCAGATAAGGAGCTCGTGCCGATCTACATGCCCATGATCAAGGACCGGGAGCTGATCGACAGGGAACACCAGAAGGCGGCGAAGCGGGTGGAGGGCATACTGGACCAGGGGAAAAACCTGGTGTACATCACCCTGGGCGACCCCACCGTCTACTGTACCTTCAGCTACATCCAGCGCTACCTGGAGGCAGACGGCTACCAGGTGGAGCTGGTGCCGGGCATCAGCTCTTTTTGTGCGGCGGCGGCGCGGCTGAATCTGCCGCTGGTGGAGTGGGACGAGCAGCTGCACGTGGTACCCGCGGTGCACAAGCTGGACCATGCGCTGGAGCAGCCGGGCACCTACGTGCTGATGAAGTCCGCCAGCCGGATGGCCGCCGTGAAGCAGATGCTGCGCAAGAGCGGCCGGAAGGTGCAGATGGTGGAGAATTGCAGCATGGAGAATGAAAAGCTGTACCGAAGCCTGGACGAGATCCCGGACGACGCAGGCTACTATTCCCTGATCATAGCCAAGGAAAACCATGATTGAGCTAAAAAACCTGACCAAGAAGTTTGACGGCTTCACGGCGGTGGATCACCTGAGCCTGCGCATTGAGACCGGGGAGTTCTTCGGGCTCCTCGGCCCCAACGGCGCGGGCAAAACCACCACCATTTCCATGATGTCCACGGTGCTGCTGCCGACGGAGGGCGAGATACTGATCGACGGGCAGAGGCTGGACCGCAAGGCCAGCCAACAGAAGCGCAAGCTGTCCGTCATCACCCAGGAGTATTCGATGCGCCAGGACATGAACATGGACGAGGTCATGGAGTACCAGGGACGGCTGTATTATCTCCCCCGGAAGGTCATCAGGCAGAAGACCGACGAGCTGCTGGAATTTGCCGGTCTGATCGACTATCGCCACCGCACGGTCAGGCACCTGTCCGGCGGCATGAAGCGCAAGCTGATGATCTGCCGGGCGCTGATGATCGAGCCGGAGATCCTGCTGCTGGACGAGCCCACGGCGGGCATGGACGCGCTGTCCCGGCGTCAG
>JAZTZK010000311.1:0-9696 GCA_045637485.1 Clostridia bacterium | reverse complement strand
CACGACTATAATTCGTCCGGTCGTCATACCTGATTTGCGGACTTGTTCTACCATTGGCTGCAGAACCAGCGTATCCGAAGTATTGCCCGGAAAGCATTCGTGCAGAAGCGGCATGCCATTACTGTCCAGCAATAATCCCATGATTCCCTCTCAGTATTATTTTACTGTACGTCTTTTTCTCACTTCTCGTGATCAGACAGCTCGTGGTGCAACTCGGGAATCATTAGTCAGATTCAGTCTCGGCCTCTTCACCCACTTAGTTATCGACCTTCGCCGTGCCTTTATTATACCTCTTCCGCTCGTCCCTGTCACCCCCATCGGTTTCATTCATGGTGGCGCGGCTTGCTGCATGGTGATTCAGTCCTGATGTATTTGCACCTACTTTGGCGGCCTGGAGGTCACCGCTACAGGCATAACTCCTCGTAGCGGTGGCGTCTACGCCGCCATGACTGAACAGATACGGGAAATGAATAATGTATTCAGGGAAGGTTTCGGCACAGGCATCAAGACCGTCGAAGATGTAGTTGGCGGGATCGCCAGGCTACTGTTCGGGAAAGAGAAGAAGTAAAGGGAGGTGCCCACACATCCCGGTCTCCAACCGCCTGAGGGGCGCCCACTGACGGAAAAGTCAGAAATGGTTGAACGGGGATAAACGAAGGAATAAACAGTGGCGGCGCAGGTGTCGCTACATACCTTGGCTCAGACTGAAACCAATCCAAGCCGAACCAGTTCCCGGGCCACAGCGTCGGCCCAGGCGACGGCGCCGGAGGCGCGGGTGTGGGTGTCGTCGGCTGAGCCATCGGGCCAGTGGGGGAAGAGGCCGGGGCCGAAGTGCATGTACATCGCCTTGCTGCCCTCCTCGCCCAGGCTGCGAACGTGGTCAAAGCTGATGGCGTACATGTCGATCAGCGGGATGCTTCGTCGGCGCGACAGCGTGCGCACGGCGTCGATGTATTCGCCGTGGGAGGGCAGTAGCGCGCCGCCCTCCCAGCACCGTATGCAGATGGGGGTCATCAACACCGGCCGTGCCTCATGGGCCTGCGCGGCGTTGATGAACGCGCCCAGGTTGTCCGTGAAGTCGGCCCAGGGCTCAGTGTGGCGCTCGGGCTTGTCGCCGCTGTCGTTGTGGCCGAACTGGATCAGCATGAGGTCGCCCGGGTTCAGCTCACCCTCGACGTCCTTCAGCCGCCCCTCGCCGATGAAGGGGCGGGTGCTGCGCCCCGCGATGGCCCGATTGACGACGGCCACGCCCGGCAGGAGCTCGGGCAGCAGCTGCCCCCAGCCGGTCAGCGGCGTGAGCTCTGGCCCGTAGCTGGCGGCGGTGGAATCGCCGCATATGAATAGAGTCATAGCTTTATTTGATAAATCCTTTGCATTCGGACGAACTGAGGCAGGGCCCAGCCTTAGCCCCGGAAGGGGGGCCGGTTGTCATCCACGGTGGAGTCGCCGATGATGTAGATCGCATTCAAATCGTTTACCAATCCTTCATGACCTGCTTCAGGTCGATGGTGCACACCTGGGCATTGCCGTTCTCATCGGGGCTGGAGAACAGGATCATGTCGCCCCGGCGGTTGAAGGAGGGGTGCTGGTGGTCCGCGCCGGTCTTGCAGCTGCCGGTGGTGGCGATCAGCTTCGCCTTGCCAGTGGCCCGCTCGATGAGCACCACGCCCTCCTGCACGTTCACACCCAGGTAGCTGATGCGGTCGGCGCACAGCCACTTCTTGTCCCGGCTGATGCAGGGGTGGAGCAGCTGCTCGCTGGCGGCGGCCACGTCGAAGTGGCGGCCGTCCTTGTCACAGAGTATGATGTTGCCGGTGTGGCGCTCGCCCTTTTCGCCGTCCACGAAGCCGGCGGGGTCCAGCTTCATGATGGCCATCTCGCTGCCGTCGGCGGCCCAGACCTCATGGGTGATCCACTCGTTGGGGTGTTCCACATAGTAGGGGCGCACATAGCGCTCCCTCACATCGAACATCCAGGTACGCTGGAAGGCGTCGCCCTCGGTCTCGTGAATGTAGAAGATCAGGTTTTCGTCGGTGGGGCAGATCTGGGCGTGGCCCAAGCGGTAGTCGCTCCGATAGACCACCTCGGCCTCCTTGCCCGGGTCCATGATGACAAGCGCGTACAGCTTGTTGGCCAGGTGGTAGCTGCACGCTACGCGACCGGTGCTGGCGGCGGTCAGGTGGCCGGTGATCTGGCCGTCCTTGGGCAAGTCGCCCAGCTTGGTTCGCTCGCCGGTGGACAGGTCCACGGCATAGACTTCAGTCTCGTTCTTGCAGGTGTAGCCGATGTTCTTTTCCCGGTCGGTGGCAAAGCCCCGGTAGTTGGAATCGGTAATGCGGGTGAGCTCTCCGGTCTCAACGTCCGCGCGGTAGCAGCCGCCGTCTGTTTTGCCGGGCAGCTGCTGCTTCATGAAGAAGAAGTAGCGGTCGTCGGTGGAGAAATTCTCGCAGGTGAAGTAGAGCTTCGCGTTGCGCTCGGGGCCCTCAGTGTATCGCCGCACGGCGTAGCCGGTGATTGGATCGATGTATTCAAGCATGTTCGTTTCCTCCGTTTAAAGCGCTATGGTGCAGTCCGCCGGCACGCGGACGGGTTCGTCGTCGTTGACCTGGATCCAGCAATCGATGGCGTTGGGATTGTGGACAAAGGAATTGTCCGCCGCGAATTGCAGGCGGTCGAAGGCGTCCATGCAATCCATGTACTCGATGTTGGTGCAGTACCAGATATCGTCCCGGCCGCCCATCGCCTTGCAGAAGCCCTCGATCAGCTCCCAGCCGCCGTTGCTGTCGAACTCGTAGCTGTGGCCCCAGACGTACATCAGGTACAGGTATTGCCGCTTGAACAGCGCCTTGAACTGCTCGCCCAAGGCCATCAGGTTGTGGCTGTGGTGGCAGGTGGCCTGCCAGCGCCAGGGATTTTCCGGCAGCGCGAAGCTGTCGGAGGAGCCAACCACCCGGGAATAGCGTATGCCGCAAGCGGGCAGCAGCACCTCGATGTCTCTGGTAACGGAGCCGTTGGGGTAACTCAGACCCCGCACGGGATAGCTGGTCAGCGCTTCCAGCGCCTTGCGGTCCTCCAGCACCTCCTGGATCACCGCTGGCAGCGGGCAGCGGGCGATGGTTGGGTGGGTCACCGTGTGGCAGGCCACCTCGTGTCCTGCGTAGAGGGCTCTGATCTCCTCCGGGCGGATGTGCATCTCGTCGCCCAGCAAGCCGCTGTTCAAGTGGAACGTGCCCTTAATGCCGTAGCGGTTGAAAATCTCGACGAGGCGACGGTCCTGGGTCCGCCCGTCGTCATAGCTCATGGTGAGCGCTTTGTGCTTTCCGCCAGGGAAGCAGCAGTAGACCTTGTTCATGGCTGTATCCTTTCTGAGTCAATATCGATTACCTCTGTTATGGCACACACAGCCCACGCGCGCAAGCGCGGCGGCGTTAAAAGCTCGGGGCTGCCGGACAAAACGCCGGCAGCCCCGAAGGGTGCTTTGAGATATGCTGTTATTCCGCCTGGGCCGCGTGATAGGCCTCGTTGAATTCCTCAGTCATCATCGCGCCACCCTCGTCGGACCACTGCTGCCAGGCCGCACGCAGGCCGTCCTCGTCGATCTCGTGGGCGATGTACTGCACCGCCGCGTCGGAGATGATCTGGTTCAGGGTGCTGCCGTAGGCTACGCTGGTCTCGCTGATCAGAGGGTAGCAGGGGTTGACCTGGGCGTACTGGGCGAACTCGGCGTTGATCTCGTTGTACTCGGCGCGCAGGGGAGTGCGCTTTTCGGTGATGCATAGGTCGCCGGGAACGTTCATGCCCAGCTGGTTCAGGCTGTGCTGGATCAGGTGCACCTGGGCGGTGACGTCGGTGCCGTCTTCGGGCGCGGCCAGGCGATAGCCATCGGCATCCAGCCAGTAGGTCTCGCCCTCGACACCCCAGTTCAGCAGCATCTGTCCCTCGGGGCCGTTGCACCAGTCGAGGAACTTCAGTACCTTGGGCAGGTCGGCCTCGGCCACGGACTTGGTGACCATGATCTCACCGGCGAAGCCCGGGTTCTGGGGCCAGATGGTGATGGAGCCGTCTTCCTTCTTCAGGCCGCCGATGATCTCGAAAATCTGGTCGGTCACGCCCTCGTTGGTCTCGAACCACTCCTGCTGGCGATAGCCGTTGTCCAGGCAGTCGAAGCGCATGAAGGCCTTGCCGGTGCGTTCGATGTTGTCCCAGTTGGTGGAGTCGATGGTCACGAAGTCAGGATCGATGCCGCCGATCTCATACAGGTGGCGCAGCCAGTTCAGGCCCTCCAGGTAGGCGGGGTTCTCGTGGGCGGGATAGATGTTGCCTTCCTCGTTGATGCCCCACACATTGGGCGCGCCGAAGGCGCAGGTGATGATGTTGATGGTGCCATCGGTGTAGGAACACATGTTCAGCGCGTAGGTGTCGTCGCTGTAGCCCGCCAGCGCCTCTGCCAGGGCGGTCAGCTCCTCGATGGTCTCGGGTTCCTTCTCAATGCCGACTTCCTTGGCGATGTCGGAGCGATAGTAGATGCCCGCGCGGGGATAGGCACGGCTGCGGAAGATGCCGTATACACGGCCATCCACGGAGATGTTGTTGTACACGACGGGATCGCCCTGGGCCAGGAAAGGATAGTTCTCGGCGTCAAGGACGTAGTCCGTCAGATCCCAGAACGCGCCGGCGCGGGCAGAGTTGACGATGTTGGTGGCGCGGGCGTCGGTCACCGCCAGCAGCATGGGCATCTTGCTGTCGGTCAGCGTGGTGGCCACGGCCTCGCCATAGGTGGAATTGGCGACGAAGTTGATCTCAAGCTTCACGCCGGTGGCAGCCTCAATGGCGTCCAGAACGGGGTTGCCCTCGGTCTGGAAGTCCTCGGTGGAGTAGAAGTCGGGCAGCATCACGGTGATGACAAAGGGCTCCTCCGCCACCGCGAAACTCACCATGGACAGCGCCAGCACGATCGCCAGCATCAGGGTCAACAGCTTCTTCATGATTGATCCTCCTCTTTATTTTGTTATTCCAGCGGCAGCGCCGCAGATAACCGTTAACAGGGAACAGGGAGCGGGGAGCGTGTCGCCCGTTCCCTGTTTTTCTCGTTTATCCCTTCAGAGCGCCGACCATGACGCCCTTGACGAAGTACTTCTGCAGGAAGGGGTACACGCACATGATGGGCACCGTGGATACCACGATGACGGCCATCTTGATGGACTGCTCCGGAGGCTGCACGAAGTTCGGATCCATGTTGGCCATGTCGCCGGCGGAGGCGTTGGCCAGTATGATGATCTCGCGCAGCAGTACCTGCAGCGGCCATTTCTCCCTGGCGCCGGTCATATAGATCATGGCGCCGAAGTAGGCGTTCCAGTGGCCCACGGCATAGAACAGGCCGAAGGTAGCCAATACCGGCAGCGAAAGGGGGAGCACGATCTTCCACAGCACGCCCACGTCGTTGCAGCCGTCGATGGAAGCGGACTCCTCCAGCTCCTGGGGGATGCCCTGGAAGAAGTTCTTGACGATCATCATGTTGTAGGCGCTGATGGCTCCGGGCAGCAGCACGCTCCAGTAGGTGTCCTTCAGGTGCAGCCAGTTCGCCACGACGATGTAGGTGGGGATCATGCCGCCGGAGAAGAACATGGAGAAGATCACCAGGTTCAGTATGATGTTCCTTCCGCGCAGCCGCTTCTTGGAGACGGCGTAGGCCATCGTGACCGTGCAGAACAGGTTGATCAGCGTGCCCGCCACCGTGATGAACACGGAGTTGCCGAAGGCCATGATGATCTTGTTGGAGGAGAAGATGTACTTGTAGGCGTCGAGGGTTACGTCTCGGGGGATGATGAACATGGGCCGTGTCGCCAGCTCATACTCCGAGGCAAAGGACGCGCCTAGGATGTAGATGAAGGGCAATATGGTGGTGAAGGCCACCAGGGTGAGGATTACATAGTTGAAAATGTCGAATATCCTGCTGCCCACGCTGTCGTTCATGCCTACGGGGCCGGTGACGTCCTGAAGCTTTTGTTTCTTGCCCGCAATTTCTGCCATGCGCTCGCCTCCCCTCTCAGTACAGGCCCTGCTCGCCCAGGGCATGCGCGACCTTGTTGGAGCCCATGACCAGTATGACGCTGATCACGGATTTCATTAGGCCCACGGCGGCAGCGTAGCTGTAGTTGCCGCCAGACTTGCCAAGACCCTGCTCATACACGAACACGTCCAATGTCTGGGAGACACTGCGGTTCATGGGGTTGGCCATCAGGATCAGGTGGTCGTAACCGGTATCCAGTACCGAGCCCATGCGCAGCACCAGCATCAGTACGATGGTGGAGCGGATGGCGGGCAGGGTGATGTGCCACAGCCGCTGGAAGCGGTTCGCGCCGTCCATCATGGCCGCCTCGTACAACTGTGTGTCCACGTTGGTCAGTGCCGCCAGGAAGATGATCGTGCCCCAGCCGGTTTCCTTCCAGATCGTCTGGCCGATGATCATCCAGCGGAACACGCTGGGATCGGAAAGGTACTTGATGGGGTGTCCCAGCATCGCCTCGGTGGCTTTGTACACGATGCCGGAGCTGCCGAAGATCACGAAGGTGATGGACACCACGATGACGATGGAGATAAAGTGGGGCACGTAGAGCATCGTCTGCAATAGCTTTTTGTACCGCAGCGAGCGCATTTCGTTTAGAAGCAGCGCCAGTATGATCGGCGCGGGGAAGTAGAGCACGATGTTCATCAGCGACAGGATCAGCGTGTTTGTGAGGTAGCGGATCCAGGAGGGGGATTTGAAGAAGTACCGGAACCATTTCAGCCCTACCCACTCGCTGCCGGTGACGCCCGAGTACGGCACGTAATTTTCAAAGGAGATGATGATGCCGTACATCGGCAGGTACTTGAATACCACGAAGTAGATCAGCCCCGGCAGAAGCATCAGGTACAGCCATTTGTCCCGGCGCAGATCCTTCTTCAATTTGGCAATATACGTCATGCACCGCATCCGGGGCGACATGGTCTCCTTGGCCGTCGATTGCATACGCGCTCCTCCCTTGAATGTGTCGTCGGTGAAAACAAGGTGCCATTTTGTGTGGAATCTGTTGAATATCCATACTTGGATTATGCAAATATTATATTAAAGCGCGTTGCATTTTGTCAATAGGGTAAAAGAATTAAGATATAAAAAGGAACACTGAAAAACCCTGTGGAGTGACGGCAGATCAATGGCAGTAAACCAAAGGAATCTCTGCCGTAATTGAGAGGCGTCTTGGCCGATGACTGCTCAACCGGGTGGATAGCGGAGGCGTCCGGAGCGGATGTCTTTCCCATTCAAATCGCCTACACCTGTCCTTCCCACTACGACCAGGCCGTGGCAGTAGGCGAAGGCCAGGACATCGACCAGGTCGATATAAAGCCGGCATCGTATTTCAAGGATGTGAGCGGCTACGATATGGTGTGGTTTGTGGTACCAATCTGGCATTGCACCACAACGATATGACAGGGGTGTTATGGCAGCCATTCTCCCGTCTGACGCTCCAGTGCCGATCCATACAGTCATTCATCATCAAATTATCAGCGCACAGACTGCATTTTGGATGATGCCTTCGGCGTGGTCGGTTTCTACCGCCACTCTGGCTCTGAAACGCCGGGATTGGGCAAGCCCGATGATCAGACAGATCCAGCCTATCAGGGAGAGAGCAAGGAAACAAAGAATCGTATTCATAACTTCTTTCTCTTTCCGATAATCCAAAACACCAGCATGCACACCGACCCCATCACTGCGGAGAATGCCATCAACCTGTAAGCGTTTTTCGTCCTGTATTCTACGATTCTGCCAAACACCCCCCTCGTGATAACCACACTGTCCCCAGCCTTCAGAGGCTCCCAGGAATTATCGTGAACGGTGACTTCATGTTTCTTACCATCCAACTCCACCTTGACCGTTGCGTAGGCCACCGTGTGCCGATGCGGCGAGCGCTGCCCAGTCTTTTCCTGTCTGGTGAAGGTGTCTGTCACCTCGACGATCGGTACCTGGTACTGCGGACGCAGGAGCAGGGAGAGGCCGAGAAGAAAGATGAGCATAAAGGGGATCATCAGCCAGAGTGCTTTCTTCAGCATAGATTGTCCTTTCAGGTATGTTACTCTGTCGTTCCGTCTATCGTGAGTGAGACAGTCCGCTCCCTTCCTACGCTGACGATGGTGGCGGTCCAGCGCGGCTGGACGAAGGCGTAGAGAAAACCGATAGTGCAGAGGATGAAGATGGCCGTTGGGAGGATGCTTATCTTCTTCTCGGTGGCCATTTTCAGGACAACCTTTCTGCTTTTTCGTTGTCCACGTTGGGGAAAGGACACTCTTCGATCTGCTTCATGCCAGGAAGTTCCCTTTATCTCAGTTCCAATCAAGTCTGGTTAGGAAAATCACGACATTCCGGGATCGGTGCTTTCAATCTCGTCGGTATAGAAGTGCATGCTCTTGTGGATTTTCGCCATCTCTGCGATCCCGGAAATCTGTTTGTTCATTGCGTCATACTCAGCCCGGATGTCGTCATCATACACATAAGCCTCATAATCCGAAGGCATACTCAGATAGAAGTGCAGCCCTGCGTTCTCGCTGAAACCGATGTATTCATATTCGGGAAGCTCCCGGAAGCTCTCATCCTCGCTGGCGCGGAGCTTGAACAGGAAGCCGCCCTTGGGAAGACCATCCTCCAGGAATTTGTCGTAACTGGCAGTTTGAAAGAAGGCGACACCACTATCGGTCTGCTCGACGGTGATCGCATTCTCCCATTCGATGGGGATGTAGAGCATGACGTCCGGGAAATCGTAAACGATGTAATGCCCGTTGGCGGTGTACATGATGTGATATTCGTAGGGTGTGAACTCTGCCACGGCAGGCATGATGCTGATGAGCAGTATGAGAAGCAGAGTGATCAAGCGCTTCATGGTGGTGCCTCCTGTCACGTTATTCATTTGTTGGACGCTGGAGAAGAGGAATACGTTCCGTGATTTCTCTGCGGGCTTTCTTCCTTGTTATCCTTCACCGTCGGCATCAACCCCAGCGCCTTTGCCATCTTGACTAATGATCGGAAGGAAGGGTTATACCCCGCGCCTTCTACGCGACGGATGGTGGAGACGGACAGCGCGACCCGCTCCGCCAGCTCATCCACAGTTGGACAAAGTTCGTTTCAGCGAACTACCATGCATATCAATATCTGAGCATTGTGGAGGCCATCGCGTCTATACACAAAATTCCGTTTCAGTTTTTTTTTTATAGATGTGAACTGCAATAAAAAACCCTGCCGGAGCAGGGGGGAGAGGGGGTCAATCGTCCACCTTCAGCGAATCCACGACCGCGCTGATGGCGTCGTCACGGGCCATTGCGACGGACTCGTCCTCAATCTTGCTGACGCCTATATGTACTGTCAACAGATCCTCGACCTCTTTGTCGTCATCGTCCATCACGGGAGCAGTAAAGAAGTACTCGGCAGTGCGGTCGTCGTATTCAAGGGTGTACATGAACACGTTCTTGTAGCCGTTCCAGTCGCCCTGCGTGACGGTGGTGTCGGGGATCTGGGACATCTCCTCCATGGTGGGGAATTTCTCGCCGTCATCCAGATCCTTCAGGTAGAAGCTTATGAAGGTATTGCCCAAGGCTCCGTTCTTTCCATGCAGCACCACGGTGGTCTCGTCGTCAGTGCGATCATCCTGGGAAATCACAAAGGCCTTA
>JAZTZK010000310.1:0-6744 GCA_045637485.1 Clostridia bacterium | reverse complement strand
CAAATAGCTGACATTCAGAACCGTCCCTGTTGTCATGGACGCCCCAATGAAATGCCACAGTATTCCAAAGAGGCGTAAATCAGACAGAGAAAGCAGCCGGGCTGGAGACGGTGAGGCTGCTTTCCTATGTCAAGGGGACAGATTTGTTGATACTGTTGAATTGTCAGGGAAACGGCAACCATCACATCCCGATGCACATCCGTGTGCAAAATGTGGCGTCACAGTGTGTGCCGGCAGGAATTTGCACACGCTGTGGAGAATAAGAATAACGTGAAAAGTCCCGTAAAGGAGTGGTTCGCAGCATGGAGAATACGTTCGATTTGGCCTACAGTTCCTATGGTGAATGGACTTCTGACCAGTGCAACCGAATGCTGAATGCCCTTCGCAGGCGACTTGTCAACGAACAGGAAACAGCGCTTGAACAAGCGGGCTTGTTTGAAAGCGATCCGCTTTTTCAGCCTGTTACCGAGCGCCAGTTTCGACAGGAGCTTTTGGATGCACAGGCGTCATACAAACAGGGAGACTATGTGGATGCCCTGTCGTTCTGCGATGAAATGGAGCGCCACGCATGAAAACCTATCGCGTCGTCATCGTCGGTCCGGCGCAGAAGCAGTGGCGCAATTACTATGATCGTATACTCAACGCCTGCGGCCAGCAACCGGCGGACAACACCCAGGCTGACCTAAGGGCAACCATTGTCGATTTGATGCGTACGGCCGGCAGCCGACCATTGTATTATGAAGAACCGATTGCCGCTGCAATGGGATATCGTCGCGTCAACTTCGTGGAAGGACACCACTATTTTATACTTTACAGAGTGGTTGGTGATGAAGCCGTCATCGAATATGTGGCCAATTTCCGCAGAAGCGTAAGAAAGATGATACAGGAGACCTTCTGATTGTGTGTGAAAGGCATCATATTCGGGGCTTTATCAAAATGACCTTTTGAGTCATTTTGATAAAGCCCCGATTTTGCTTTGTAACCATTCGCCCCTTTCGTTCCGTCTAATCCATGTAGCTACAATGCAGTAAAGGATTCCCCGTACACATTAAGCTCTTCTTCGTCACAGCTCCTCCAATTCCTCCAGCTCCGGCACGTCGTCGCCGTCGAAGACCTCCTTGCCCAGCTCGGTGACGCGGATCGGTCCGGCCTGGCCGTACTGGTACAGCTGGTCGAAGAACTCTATGGCGGCGCGGATCTTGGTGCGCAGCAGGTAGCCCCCGGCCTCGGTGGCGGCGTAGACCGTCTCGGGGCTGACATTCGGGCGCCAGTCGTAGGCGCGGCCGTGGAAATCCTGTATGCTCAGCAGGATCTGTAAAATCTCCTCCCGGGTCAGCGGGGCCAGCTCCGGGGCGTTCAGTATGGCGTTCAGCGTGGCGTTGGCCGCCTTCTGGGCCTCCGGATCGGCTGAAAAGACGGCTTCGACGCTGGCGAACTCCTTCTTCTTGTCAATCACGTCCTCCGCGAAGGAGGCGCTGAAGGCGAACAGCGACAGTACGCCCTCCAGCCTCGCGACCGGCTTCAGGAAGGCCTGCATCGCGCGATAGCTCCGGGCCCGCGCCTGCTTGCCCATGCGCCCGATCAGCTCGGCCTCGTCGAACAGCAGCACCCAGCCGTCGTAGCCCAGCAGCCTGAACAGGTGGCTGGTGAAGTAGAAGTAATCCATGCTGTGCTTGCGCTTGCTGAAGTTCTGGTTGAACTTCGCCGGCTTGCCGGTGATGCGCCGGAAGCTGCGCTTGATGACCGCGCCGGTGGTAAAGCTGCCCTCCAGATCGGCGAGGAACAGCGCGCGCTCATCCTCCTCCTGGGTGCCCAGGAAGGCCTTCAGCAGGAAATACAGCTTGTCGGTGTCCAGCTCGCGGGCGGCATAGGCCAGTAGCTCGCCGGCGACGCTGCTGCCCTGGGTCAGCTCCTCCAGCTTTGCGCGAAAGCCGGGCTGGTTCGCCCCGGGCAGGTAGGTGTTGGCCATCAGCTTCTGGAACAGCATCCAGGGCTTGTCAACGGGCGATTCTTTGCCCAGGGACACATAGGAAACGACCATGTTCGAGGCAGTGGCCTGGCTGAATACGGTGTTCAGCAGGTGGGTCTTGCCCTCGCCGTAGCGTCCCGTGAAGATCGTTCCCTCCGAGTGTCCGGTTTGGCGGACGGCCTCCATGCGGTCGTTGAGCTTGCGCAGCATGGCCGGGCGCGCTTCGGAGAAGTACGCGCCCACCGCCCGGGAGGGGATGCCGGAGCGGAGCGCCTCGATGATGTGCCGGGCGTTGAAGTCAGTCATTTTGCGCGCCTCCCTCCAGCAATTGCCGATTCACCAGATAGGGCAGGCCGAGTCCGCCGTACTGGCCCCGGTCGATGATTTCCCGCGCCTGCGCCTGGGTCAGCGGCGTCGCGGCGTGCCCCGCCGCGCCGAGCAGGTCTGCCAGCCTTTCGGACATCTCCACCAGTACCGGGGCGGTATAGGTTTCGTCGGCATAGCGGTCCAGGTCGATGATGTCCGCAAAGCGGTTGAAGCGCGTGCTGACCACCTCGCTCTGTATGCGCATCCATAGCGCCTGGTAGGATTTCATGCCGAAGCTCTCGTCGTCCATCAGCGACCGGTCGAAGCACATCAGGAACATCACGTAGCGCATGCTGTCGATGTCGTCGATCAGCTGCCGGATGCTCTCATAGGTGTCTTCCCGGCGCAGCTTTGTGTAGTGGATGACCTCGCTCCGGCCCCGGTTGAGCAGCGCCTCCATGTCGTCTATGACGATCAGCAGCCCCGGGTGCCCGCCCAGGTGGATGACCTCGGCCAGGGAGCGCAGCAGGTGTCGGGCGTTGTAGCGGGTGACGCTGTTGGGCGAGAGGCCCAGAGAGCGCAGCTGGGCCAGCCGCACCGTTTTGTCGCCGTTCATGAAGGCCAGTATCAGCTCGCGGCTGGCGGGCTCGAGGGTGGGGTGCCCCAAAAGATCGCCGGTCAGCAGCGAACAGCAGGCGGCGAAGCAGCTATCCAGCATGGGATTTCGCGTGAAGAACTTGCGCAGCGCGTTGCGGATCTCGCCCTTGGAAATCGGGTCGCCCTCGCCGCGCTCGGACAGATAGTCCATGAGCTTTCGCCCTTCGCCGATCTGTGCCGGGTCGTAGCCCAGGTCCCGCGTGATCCGGTCGGCGCAGTCCTGAAGCACGCGCCCGATGTCGCACTGACCCAGGATCTGCAGATAGATTTCCCGGAAGTCGTGCAGCCAGACCTCCCTGGCCGAGAAGCTGACCGTCAGGTAACCCAGCGCGTTTGCCCGTTCCAGCATGACCTGGGCGAAGTGGGTCTTTCCGCAGCCCGGCCTCCCGGTGGCGAACTTGATCTTGCTGCCGCCCAGGGGAATGTACTCGCGCAGGTACTGGTCGCGCAGGAAATCCGTCAGCGAATCCAGGCCCGTCGTCATCGCGTCAAGGGTCGCGCCGGGGCCGGGGGCTTCGCCGCGCAGCAGGTGCGCCAGCGCCTGCTCCTGCCCGGATGTGCTCATGTGGCAGTCGTCTCCTTTCAAAGGTAGGGGTCATCGATGGGATTTCTCAATCCTCCGTCTCGTTCAGCGGGCGCAGCGTGTTGATGTAGGATTCCACGCCCGAACGGCTGAGCACGCGGATGCCGGACGCGCCGTCTCGACTGGTGCCGAAGGCATAGCGGACGCCGCCCTTGGTGACCCAGGCCTCCGTGCCCGCCTCATACAGCCGGGCCAGGTCGAAGGCGAACTGCTGGGCGTCGTAATCCCTGCGGGCCCGGGCGGTGGGCACCATGTATTTGTAGATCTTGCTCAGCGCCTGGGTGCTTCCGATGCGCGCGCCCGTCTTCAGGCAGGCGGTCTCGTAGGCGTCGGCCAGCTCGTTCATGAAGGACGCCGCCTTGAAGCTGCCCGCGTACAGCTTTGTCTGCTCGGCCTGTATGGTGTCGGCCACGTAATCCGGGCGGAAGCTGGGCAGCTTCCTGCGGTTGAGCCACACCTCGGCGGCGTGCTCCGCGTCGCCCAGTACCCGCACCTTGATGGGGAACATCTCGTACACGCCCTTTTCCCC
This sequence comes from Clostridia bacterium, assembly GCA_045637485.1. Lineage (GTDB taxonomy): Bacteria > Bacillota > Clostridia > Christensenellales > Aristaeellaceae > UBA2862. The sequence goes on along the minus strand of JAZTZK010000310.1, from coordinate 2,700 downwards.
GCGCACGTCGATGTGGCGCTGGGCGCAGGCGTCCAGCAGCTGGCGCGTGAAATCGCCGTCCGCGAAGTAGGATTGGGTATCCAGGCTGTCCAGCTGGGCCGTCAGCGCGTCTGCGCTGTCCCGAAGCTTTTCGATGCTCTCCGACAGCCCCGCGGCCAGCTTCCTGGCCTCCGTCAGGTTGCCCGTGCCGGTGTTTTTGGCAATGTTCTTCTGGACCTTGACGATCGTGCCGGCGCTGTCCTTCAGCGCCTTTTCCAACGGCTGTAGCGCAGCATAGAATTCCTCATAATTGCTCATGCTCGAAAACCCCTTTGTATTGTGTGATCAAATTAAGAACAGTATAATGGCAAATAACATTTTTTTCAAGTGAATTCTTGCCTGTGCAGGTGTAATTTGATATATTATTACAAAGAACGCACGGGGAGCGGGTGGCTATGGAACTGTATCGCTGGCAGGGGGAGTGCCTGAAGACCTGGCAGGACAATGGATGCCGGGGTATTTTGAATGTGGCCACGGGCGCGGGGAAGACGCGCTTTGCTCTGGCGGCGATCCAGGCGCTTCGTCAGCGCCATCCAAGCCTGGAGGTTCGGGTGGTCGTGCCCACCATTGCGCTGGCCCGCCAGTGGCTGCTCGCGCTGACCCACGGCGCGCCGTCGGAGGAATGGAGACCGGGTCTCTTCGGCGGCGGACGGCGGGACGAGGGCAATCGCCGGGTAACGGTGTACGTCATCAATTCCGCCCGCCAAGCGCTGCCCGCGCACATGCGCCGTGCCTTCGCCCTGGGGCGCCCGGCCCTGCTGATCTGCGACGAGTGCCACCACTGCAGGAGCCCGCAGAACCGGCGCGTGTTCGACTTTGTCACGCCCCGGGTGCTCTCGGGAAGCCTGTACGCAAGCCTCGGCCTGTCGGCGACGCCCTTCGACGGAGAGGACGACGGGGTATTGCTGCGGGCGCTGGGCGAAGAGATATACCGCTATGGCATCGACGACGCCGTCTCAGACGGGGTGCTGTCGGCGTTTACAGTGTGCGAGGTTTCCGCGTCCTTCAACGAAGAGGAAGCGCAGGCTTACCAGGCGCTCACCGACAGCCTGGCGCGGCTGCTGAGCAAGCTGCTGCAGCTGTTTCCCTTTTTGCGGGCCATGGGCGGCGCGGCCCGGCTTCGGGCCATACGCAAGCTGGCGAAGGATTCGGGCATGGACCCGGAGGATCCGGCGGCGGCGTTTATGCGGCTGCTGTACAGGCGCAAGGAGATCAGCGTGCTGGCCGAAGCCAGGGTACGCTGCTGCGCGGATCTGCTGGCGCGGCTGGAGAAGGGCGGGCGGATCCTGGTGTTCTGCGAGCGCATCGCCCAGGCGGAGCAGGCCGTCGCCGCGCTGCGCCGCAGCCTGGGAAGCGGCGTGGGCATCTATCATTCCGGCATGAGTCCCTCGGCGCGGGCGCGGAACCTGGAGCGCTTTCGCACGGGCGAGGTGTCCGTGCTGGTCAGCTGCCGATGCCTCGACGAGGGCATCGACGTGCCCGAGGCGCGCTTTGGCGTCGTGCTCAGTGGTAGCGCGGTGCCCCGGCAGCGCATACAGCGGCTGGGGCGGATCATCCGTACAGCCCCCGACAAAGAGGTGGCCTGCCTGTACTACATCTATATCCGACAGTCCGCGGACGATGCCGCCTTCCTGCCGGGGCTGGAGAAGTGCGAGACCTACGGCCTTCACTACTATGCCGGGGAGCGCTCGTTTTCCAACGAACCCTATGAGTTGGCGGCTTCGGAGCTGTTGTCCCGGGCGGAGGGACTGGAGCCATCCCATCAGAGGGAGCTGCGCGACTGCCTGGTGGAGGGGCTGACCCGCGCGGACTGCCTGCTGCCGCCGGCGGCGCAGGAGCGCCACATTCGCGCCGCGGCCACGGTCCACGAACGCAACTACTGGCGCTGCATGAAGAAGGTCGGCGGGATGCTGAGGGGGACGGGAAAATAAAAGTGTCAAGTACGACAGACTTGATTTATTTCTGGTAATCGTGTATAATGGTTAGCGTAAAGTTAACATTATTTCTGAACTGTCCCAAAACGTTTATTGTATCGTTTCGTTCGGTCGAGCCCAGAGAACCGAACCGAAAGATTCGGCTCATTTCGTATATAATAGAGTGGAGGCAGGGATGTATTCTATCGAACAGTTCCGACGGTTGAATAAATCGGAAGCTATGGTGTTGACACAGCACAGTAGGAAGCGCTTTGCCGAGCGCGGAATCAACATCGAAGATATACAATTTGTGCTTAAAACGGGAGAAATCATCGAGCAATACACCGATGATACGCCCTTCCCAAGCTGCCTGATACTTGGCTCTTCCGGAGAGCGGACGCTGCATGTGGTGGCGAGCATCGACGAAAGCTTGATATATATCATCACCGCTTATGCGCCAAGCCCGGAAAAGTGGGAATCGGATTGGAAAACCCGAAAGGAGGAAGTAAAATGAAGTGTATGAGGTGTGGGAAGCCCGCCTATAAAAGCGTGACGTCCGAAGCAATCGAGTTGGGTTTCGGCCTACTGGTCATTCGCAATATTCCCTGCTACAAGTGCGAGGAATGTGATGAAATCTTCTATACCGGTGATGTTGTGGAGAAGATCGAGGCGATTGTGGCCGAGGCAAAGCAGCTGATGCAGGCGTTGAGAGTGATTAACTATGATGAGGCTGCTTGAGCGATGTGTC
>JAZTZK010000309.1:0-5097 GCA_045637485.1 Clostridia bacterium | reverse complement strand
ACGAAGGCGCGGTCGTGGCTGACGAACAGCAGCGTGCCGCCGTAGCCCGCCAGCAGCGCCTCGAGGGCCTGCATTGTGAACAGGTCCAGGTGGTTGGTGGGCTCGTCCAGTATCAGCAGGTTCGAATCCGAAAGCAGCAGCTTCGCCAGCGCGACCTTCGCCCGCTCGCCGCCGGAGAGCACCCGCACCGGCTTGAATACGCTGTCGCCGCGCAGGTTCAGCCGCGCCAGCACCGTCCGGGCGGTGGCTTGAGAATGGCTTGTGTCGGCGCGGGCGTTTTCCAGCGCGGTGTCGTCGAAGCGCAGCGCCTTTGCGTGGTCCTGGTCGAAGACGCCGACGCGGGCCTCCGGGTTCAGCCGAATGGCGCCGGTGAAGCGGACGCCGGGAGAGGGACTGCCCGCCAATGTGCGCAGCAGCGTGGTCTTGCCGCAGCCGTTTTCGCCCAGCAGCGCCGTGCGGGAGCCCGTGGGCAGCGTGAATTCAGAACCGGCCAACAGCGTGCGACCGCCGACCGCCAGCTGCCGGCAACGCACGGTCAGGGCCGTCTTCGCCGCAATGGGATGGGCCAGGCCCAGCGCCATGCGGATCTCCGGCAGGTCGCGGGGCCGTTCCTTCCCTTCCAGCCGCGCCATGCGGCCCTCCAACACCTTCTTTTCGTGGCTCTGGCGCAGCACGGCGTTGGTGTATTCGCGGGTGTGCAGCCGCGCCTCGCTGTTGCCCATCCGCTTCGGGGCCTTTTTGACGGAGGCGGCCCACTCGGCCTTTTTCTGCATCGCCGCCCGCAGCCGCGCCTGCTCCGCGCGGTACTGGTCGTATTCGAACTGCTGGCGCTCCCGCTGACGCGCCTGCTCCGCCGCCCAGTCGGCGTAGCCGCCGGGAAAATCCGTCAGCCTGCCGCCTTCCAGATACAGCACCCTGGTGCACAGCGCCTCCAGCAGCGTCCGGTCGTGGGAGACGAGCACCAGCGCGCCGGTGTGCGCCTCCAGGCGTTTTTGCAGGCGGGCGATGCCGGGGGCGTCCAGGTCGGTGGTGGGCTCGTCGGCCAGCAGCAGCGGTGCGTCTGAGGACAGCGCCCCCGCGATACGCCGACGGGTTTGCTCGCCGCCGGAGAGCCCCTCCCGGGCATCGAGGGTCCGGAATTCCGAGGCGAGCCGGGCGCTGGCCTCGAGGCGGGTGTCCCCGGACTGGCGGATCAGCGTCGCCGGGGCGTAGCGCCGCACCGCGCCGCCGTCCGGGGCCAGCTCGCCCGCGAGGATCGCCAGCAGCGTGGACTTCCCCGCGCCGTTTTCGCCCACCAGCGCCACCCGCTCGCCGTCGTATATGTGCAGCCGCTCGACATTCAATACGGCCTGTTCGCCGTAGGATTTTGAGATGTGGTTTGCTTCCAGCAATAGTCTGGCCATAAAAAATCACTCCTTCCCGCCGGGGAGGAGCGCAAAAAGCCGGGGGCATACCCGCCGCGAACGCATCAGCGTCCGGCCGTGAAAAAACGCAACCTCCACGCGGCGGCAAAATAGACCCCTCGTCTGAAACAGGGGTTTCTTTTTCCTGCCGGATGTCAGCTGCGGATCTTCATCAGTCGGGTTATACCTGCCTTTCGTTGGATGGGAGTATTATAGCAGATCGCGCGTCGGTTGTCAAACAAAATCCCGTTTTATCGGGCAATTGCCTGATAAAACGGGATTTGTCCCCGCCCCATGTGTCATCAATGTCATCAGTGTATTGTTGCCGGACATGCGTCGCTCTTGACGCTGCCCGTGCGATAATGCTATAATAGACCGAACTTTGCTCGATTCCGACGGGAGGTGTCGACCGGTGGACCTGGATACGATCGGCAGGTGGCTGGGCTGGGCGGTGATGGCCGGCTATGTGGCGCTGACCGCCACGGAGCTGCCCCGGTATTTTGTCTCCGCCCTGAAGCCGGACTCCGGGCCCGTTCCGGCGATTGAAGCGCCCGTGTCCCCATGCTCTAAAGGACTAACTTCGCGTCGCAGGCTGGTGGGCGAGGTGCTGGCCGCCTTTGCGCTGTCCCGGCTGCTGGTGGTGCTGGTGTGCGCGGTGGGCTACTGCATTACGGAAAAGAGCCTGTCGGGGTTTTTCCCCGCGCTGTGGGAAAACCTGTTTCCATGGGACGCCCGCCACTATCTGGACATCATCGAAAACGGGTACGTCAACGAGGGCGAGGCGCGGCTGTTCATCGTGTTCTTTCCGTTTTACCCGATGCTTGGCCGGAGCCTGACGCTGATGACGGGCTTCTCCGCCACGGCGGCGGGCCTGATCGTTTCGAACGCGGCGCTGGTGGGCTGCGGGGCGGCCATGTACCGGCTGGCGGAGCTGGATGGCGGCGCGACGCTGGGTCGGCGGGCGATGCTGCTGCTGATGTTCTGCCCGATGACCTATTTCTTTTCCATCACCTATTCGGAATCCGCGTTTTTGCTGGTGACGCTGCTGGCGGTGCTGTTTGCCCGCAGGCGGCGCTTTGGACTGGCGGTGCTGTTCGGGGCCCTGGCCTCCGGCGCGCGGCTGCTGGGCATGGCCACGGCCATACCGATATTCTGGGAGCTTCTGCGCGACTGCCGGGCGCGCCACGGGGACGGGGAAACCCCCGTCGCCCCCTGGGAGTACGCCCGTTGGATCGCTGTGAGCGTGCTGAAGGTGCTGCCGGTCAGCCTGGGGTTCCTGGGCTACCTGAGCCTCAACTGGCACCTGTTCGGCAACGCGACACAGTTCATGGTGTTCCAGCGGGAGCACTGGTTCCAGGAGTTCGGCCACCTGGGCAACACGTTCCAGTATTGCCTGTACAATTCGGTGATCTACGACGATCACCTCTACCAGCTGGGGGTGTGGCGGCCCCAGGTGCTGCTGCTGGTGGCCGTGCCGCTGCTGGTGCTGTGGCGACGCAAAGCCAGTCCTTTAGGGCACAGGAAGCGGCAGAGGCCGGGAGACGTGGCCTATACGCTGGTCTACCACTACGTCTCGTTTGCCCCCACCTGGCTGCTCAGCGGACCGCGCTACGCCGCCTGCAACTACGCGCTGTATCCGATGCTCGCGGACATCCCGAAGCGTCGGAGGGGCTTCGTCGTCATGCTGGTCCTGGAGTGCGCGCTGCTGGCCTACATGACCTGGATCGGGCTGTGGCTGGGGAAGGTATATTGATATATTGACAAGAAAGGCTTATTGCTATGAACTGGATGGAATACACGGTGTTGACTACGACCGAGGGCTCCGAGCTGATCTCCCAGGTGCTGGAGGACGCGGGCAGCAAGGGTACGATGATCGAGGACAGGAACGACGTGGCCGCGAACCAGCGCCCCGAGGGGCGCTGGGACATCATCGACGAGGCCATCGCCGAGCGCATCGGCGACGACGTGAAGGTGACGGGCTATTTTGAGGTCGACGACAGGCTGTCCGACCGCGTCGCCTACGTCGAGGGCGAGCTGCGCCGGCTGAAGGGCATGGACCTGGGCATGAACCTCGGAAAGCTGGAAACCCTGCGCCACGACGTGGCCGAGCAGGACTGGACCGAGAGCTGGAAGGCCGCCTTCAAGCCCTTTCGGCTGGGCGCCCACATGGTCGTGCGCCCCAGCTGGGAGGCGGTGGCGCTCCGGCCGGGGGATCATGAGATCGAGATCGATCCCGGCATGGCCTTCGGCACCGGGTCCCACGAGACCACGGGCATGTGCGTCGAGCTGGTGGAAAAGTATGTGAAGCCTGGCGATCGGGTGATCGACATCGGCACCGGCACCGGCATACTGGCCATCGCGGCGGCCCACATGGGGGCAAACCCGGTGCTGGCCACCGACCTGGACGCCATCGCCGTGCGGGTGGCGGCGGAAAACGCGCGCATCAACGGCTTTGGGGACGTGATCGAGACGCGCTGTGGCGACCTGCTGGAGGTGGTGCAGGAGACCGCCGACGTGGTGATCGCCAACATCATCTCCGACGTCTCCATCATGCTGGCCAGGCCCGTGCGCCAGCGGATCGTCGACGGCGGCCTGTTCATCTGCTCCGGCATCTCCGCGGAGCGCCGTGAGGACGTGCTGAAGGCGCTGGACGAAGCCGGCTTCGAGGTGCTGGAGGTGCTGAACAGGGGCGAATGGTGCGCCGTGGCGGCGCGCAAGTGAAAGGAATCAGCTCGAAGGATTTTTCAGGACTGAGGGGAAACCGTCATGCACAGCTTTTACATCGATCTTCCCGTCGACGGCACGGCCATGCTGCCCCCGGAGGAGGCGAAGCACGCGCTGAAGGTGCTGCGCCTGGGGCCGGGGGACGCGGTCTGCGCCATGGACGGCGCGGGGAGGCGCTGGCGGGGAGAGATCGGCGACATCGACGGCGGCAGCGTCTCCGTGAACCTGCTGGAGCCGTTGCCGGACAACGAGGCCCCCGTGCGGGTGACCGTGTACGAGGGCATGCCGAAGGCCGACAAGCTGGACTTCATCGCCCAGAAGCTGACGGAGCTGGGCGCGGCGGCGGTTGTACCCGTGCGCATGGCGCGCTGCGTGGCGAAGCTGGACGGAAGGGACGGCGAAAAGCGCCGGGAGCGACTGGAGCGCATCGCCCGGGAGGCCGCCAAGCAGTGCGGCCGGGCCATGCCCCCGCGGATCTCCGCGCCGATGGACTGGCGGGCGGCGCTTGGGGCGATGGCGGGCCACGACCTGCTGCTGATCCCCTGGGAGGAGGCGCGGGGCACGCGGCTGAAGGACGTGTTCGCATTGAGCGGAGACGCCCGGGACATCGGCATTGTCATCGGCCCGGAGGGGGGCATCACCCCCGAAGAAGTCGACGAAATGGTCGCCGCCGGAGGCCGTTGCGTCACCCTCGGCCCCCGCATACTGCGTACCGAGACCGCCGCAGTGGTCTCCGCCGCGCTGGTCATGCAGCTGTGGGGAGATGTGTGAATTCTGATTTGTCGAACTCTGCTCGATAAATCAGAATTTGAGGGGTTAGGTTTTAGGCGTTAGGGAAGGATGAAATCCTTGCGGATTTCTTTATATTCAAAGGCTTGCGAAGCGTAGAAACCCCTGTCTTTTCCATAGAATCAAACAAATCCCGAAGGGATTTGCGACGCGAAGCTAGCCCTTTAGGGCACCACCCCTA
>JAZTZK010000308.1:0-2777 GCA_045637485.1 Clostridia bacterium | reverse complement strand
CTTCGCTAGGCCTTCGGCTGGCCAGCCAGCTTCCCCAGAGGGGAAGCCTTTTGGATGTTGTTCGCCCTGATTCTGTTAAGACCGTGTTCAAAGTTGACAGCGTTACCTTTCAGGGGAGGCTAACCTCCAAAAGCTGCCCCTGAAAGGGGAAGTGGCCCCGCCGCAGGCGGGGTCGAAGGGGTTCCGAACGCCAAGCTGACGGTATTCGCCCCGGCCCGCGCGCTTCACATTCCCTTGACTTCCCTCAACGCCAGCGGTATAATATTGTCATAACAATATGAAAGCCTTCGGGAAGACGCCGCCGGGCTGCGCGGCGTCTTGCCAATCCGGCTGCGGAGGTGTGCCATGAACGTCATCGGCCTCGATATGGGCACCACCACCCTTTCGGCGGTGGTGGTCGACAGCGACAGCGGCGCCATGCCCAAGGTGATGAACATCCCCAACGGGGCGGCGCTGCCCAGCGGGGCGCGCTTCGAACGGCTCCAGGACCCGGAGGTCGTCGCCCGGAGGGCGCTGGGGCTGGTGGACACCCTGAGGCGGGAATACGACGTGGCCGCCATCGGCCTGGACGGGCAGATGCACGGCATCCTCTACGTGGACACCGAAGGCCGGGCCGTCAGCCCCCTCTACACCTGGCAGGACCAGCGGGGCGAGGAGCCGCTGGGCGACACCACCTACGCCGGGGAGCTGGCCCGCCGGACGGGGCATGCCGTCGCCACCGGCTACGGCATGGTCACCCACTTCTGGAACGCGCTGAACGGGGAGGTCCCGGAGGGCGCGGCGAAGCTGTGCACCGTCTATGACTACATCGGCATGCGGCTGACCGGGCGGAGGACGCCGCTGCTCCACGTCTCCTCCGCCGCCAGCCTCGGCCTGGCCGACCCGGCGACCGGGCGATGGGACGCCGAAGCGATCCGTCGGGCGGGGATGGACCCTGCCATATTGCCCGACGTGACGGACCGCTTCGAGATCATCGGCAAAACCCCGGAGGGCATACCCGTCTGCTGCGGCCTGGGGGACAACCAGGCCAGCTTCATCGGGGCGCTGAGGGAGACGGAAGGGAGCCTGCTTGTGAACATGGGCACCGGCGGCCAGGTCTCCATGCTGGCGGCAAATCCGACGGCGGCGGGCGAGCTGGAGGTGCGGCCCCTGGGCGACGGGCGGTCGATCCTCGTGGGCTCGATGCTGTGCGGCGGGCGGGCCTACGCGCTGCTGGAGGGCTTCCTGCGCAGCTGCGCGGCGCTGGCCGGCGGCGCGGAAGGGCCGCTGTACGAGGCCATGAACCGGCTGGGCCTGGAATACCTGGAGGACGACCGCCTGCCCGACGTGGACACCCGCTTCAACGGCACCCGGGCCCGGCCCGACCTGCGGGGCTCGATTTCCGGCATCGGCGTCGACAACTTCGACGCCGGACGCCTGGTGGCCGGCACGCTGCTGGGCATGGCCCGGGAGCTGCGCGGCCTGTACGGGGACATGCTGAGCGCGGGCAACGCCCCCGCGACGCGGCTGGTGGGCTCCGGCAACGGCATACGCAAAAACCCCGCCCTGCGCCGGGTCGTCGAAAAGGCCTTCGGCCTGCCGCTATGCGTCCCCTGCCACGGCGAGGAGGCCGCCTTCGGCGCGGCGCTGTCGGCCATGGCGGCGGCGGGCGTCAAACCCTCCCTGGCGGCGGCCCAGGGGCTCGTTCAATACGAATAACGGGGCGGCCGCGCTTTCGACGTTACGCTTTATGCCGATCTTATCATTATTCTATTGACAAAACTCCATAAAAAAAGTATAATGCCATTGACGGTTTTGACTTGAATATTCATACGGGATTACTGGCAGATGAAGAAATCTGCTGGAAATAAAAGGAGGTTTACCCCATGAAGAAAGTTCTTGTACTGGTCCTGGCCCTGGCCATGGTGCTGGGCTGCACCGCGGCGTTTGCCGATAAGATCGGCTACACCTGCATGGACGGCACCAACGTCTTCTTCGTCGCGCTGGAGGGCGCCATCCGCGAGGTCGTCGAGGCCAACGGCGACGAGCTGATCTCCCTGGATCCCCAGAACAGCAATGAGAAGCAGCTGTCCCAGATTGAGGACATGATTTCCCAGGGCATCGTGGCCATCTTCATCAACCCCGCCGACAAGGACGGCATCACCCCCGCGCTGGACAAGCTGCAGGAGGCTGGCATCCCGATGTTCGGCTTCGACACGGAAGTGACCGACATGGACAAGCTGGTCACCTACGCGGGCTCCGATAACTACAACGCCGGCTACGTCTGCGGCGTGGACCTGGTCGAGAAGTGCCCCGACGGCGGCCCCATCATCGTGCTGGATTCTCCCACGATGCAGTCCGTCGTGGACCGCACCAACGGCTTCCTGGCCGCCATCGAAGGCCACGGCTTTGAGGTCGTCTCCCAGATCGACTGCATGGGCAACCAGGAGCAGGGCAACCTGAACGGCACCGACGCCCTGACCGCCCATCCCGACGCCGTCGCCATCTTCGGCGGCAACGATCCCACCGCTCTGGGCGCCGCCGCGGCTGCTGACGCTGCCGGCTCCAAGTGCCTGATCTACGGCGTTGACGGCTCCCCCTACATCAAGGAGATGATCGCTGAGGGCAAGGTCACCGGCACCGGCGCCCAGTCCCCGATCTCCATCGGCAAGACCATCGCCGAGCTGTACTACAAGTGGAAGGCCGGCGAGCAGATCGAGGCCCGCTATCCCATCGAGACCTTCATGATCAACAGCGACAACATCGCTGAGTACAACAACGGCGGCTGGCAATAAGCC
>JAZTZK010000307.1:0-15065 GCA_045637485.1 Clostridia bacterium | reverse complement strand
GGAGCTATTATAGCACTTTTCTCCCGGGATGAACAGGGGGAGAAGGTAAATAGTCATGACAAATGGTCCACGACGTGTTACAGCTCAGGGTCGACACGGTGGAACCCCTCCGACCCCGCCTGTGGCGGGGCCACCTCCCCTGAAAGGCAACACTGTCAACTTAAGGAGCGGCTTCTCCAAAAGCCTTCCCCTGGGGAAGGGTTCGAGCGCCCGGAAAACAGTCCAGTGGACTGTTTTCAGCGAGAACGGGCCGGAAGGCCCCTGGGGGATTGCCGCGCCCTAAAGGACTTGCTACGCGTCGAAGCGGCAAGACGGATGAGGTCCTTTGCGGATGGATTCGCGCCTTTATTGCGTCAGAGGCGCGAAGCAGAGCGTGAGGGGACCTCATCAGTCTGGCCTTTGGCCAGCTTTTGGATGTTGTTCGCCCTGATTCTGTTAAGACCGTGTTCATAGTTGACAGCGTTACCCTTTCAGGGGAGGCTTTCCTACTTGAATACTTGCGATCAAAAGCCTACCTTGGAAGAAGTAGCAACCTCACTTGAAAGCACATCCCAAGCCTCCCCTGAAAGGGGAGGTGCTGAGCGAAGCGAAGCGGAGGGGTTCCGAACGCTAAGTTGACGGCATTGCCTGGAAGGGGAGGTGCCGAGCAAAGCGAGGCGGAGGGGTTCCGAATAATCAGGACTCTGAGCTGTAACGTGGCAACGCCATTTCCGCGTCTGTCCGCATTGTCGGTTAGAGCCGTCCCATCAGCTCTGCCAGTTCGCCGTCCGTCAGCTCCCGCCACTGTCCCGGCTGGAGCTTGCCCAGTCGCAGGTTCATGATGCGGACGCGGCGCAGGTGGGTGACGTTTGCGCCGAGGGACTCGCACATGCGGCGAATCTGCCGGTTCAGGCCCTGGACCAGCACGATGTTGAAGCTGCGCTCGCCGGTGCGACGCACCCGACAGGGCAGGGTGACGGTGTCGAGGATCGGCACGCCCCCGGACATGCGGCGCACGAATTCCGGCGTCACGGGGCGGTCGATCTGAACCTCGTATTCCTTCTCATGCCCGCCCGCGGCGCGGAGTACGCGGTTGACGATTTCGCCGTCGCTGGTCAGCAGCAGCAGCCCCTCGCTGTCCTTGTCCAGCCGTCCCACGGGGAAGACGCGCGCGGGATAGCCCAGGTAGTCCACCACGTTCATCGGCTCGCGGGGGTCGGCGGTACAGACGATGCCCCGGGGCTTGTTCAGCAGTATGTAGACCTTCTCACCCCCGCCGTCAAGGGGTTTGCCATCCACCGTCACGGCCATGCCCGGTTGCACCCGGTCGCCCAGCGCGCCGACGCGCTCGCCCAGGCGCACGCGCCCCTCCTGGATCAGGCGATCCGCCTCCCGCCGGGAGCAGTAGCCGCTGTCGGCAATGTATTTGTTCAGTCGCTTGCCCATCGCCTGATTGTCCATCGTCATTTCTCCATTCAAACGCTCGCTCTGTGGCGGCCCGAAGGCTGCCGCACCTTCATAGCACATGTCTGTAACGCTCGTACTGTTTCCATTCATCTGATCGCAATCATCCCGTCATGCCGCGCCATCCTTCGCCATAAACTGACCCAGGTCGAATGAAGGAGTGGTGGAATGAACTATTTTGGCGTTTACCATTCGGATTACTCGCGCTCCAACAGCGGTATATTTGACGCGCCCTGCATCACCGTGGGACGCATGATGCTGTGCGCCCGCGGGGTGTTTTCCCGGGGAAAGCAGCTGGCCCTGACCTGGGGACGCATCCGAAATCGGTCGGCGCTGGCGAGGGCGCTGGACTGCGCGGGGGATGTGGGCGAATCGGAGCTGGCGCTGCGCGCCTACCAGCGCTGGGGCGTCGAATATCCAAACCACATCGAGGGCCCGGTGGTCAGCTGCGTCATGGACGCCGCCGCCGATACGCTGGTGCTGGTCCGGGATCGCATGGGGGAAAGGCCGGTGTTCTATGCGCGGCATGGCGACAGCCTGGCGTTCTCCGACCATCCCGACGTCCTGCTGAAGGCGGCCAGGGTGGAGCCGTCGATGGGGCCGGACAACCTTCGGGAGATGTTCGGCCTCGGCCCGGCCCGGTCGCCGGGTATGACCTGCTACCGGCACATGCTGGCGCTGGAGCCGGGCTGCGCGCTGGTCGTCAGAGGCGACAGGGAAACCGTTCAACGCTACTGGAGACTCAGGGATGAGCCTCACGGGGAGGATGCCCCGACCACCGTCCGCCGAACCCGCTGCCTTTTGGAGCAGTGCGTCGGGGAAGCGGCGGCGCTAAAGCCCGCGGTGATGCTCTCCGGCGGTCTGGATTCCACGGCGCTCACGGCGCTGCTGAAGGATCGGGTCACGCCCCTGCGGAGCTTTTCCGTTGACTACCAGGACAACGCCCGGGACTTCGTGGCCAATGCCTTCCGCCCGGAGATGGACGCGCCCTATGTGTGGGAGGCGGTGCGCGCCTTCGGCACCCAGCACCGCACGGCGATGCTGACGCAGCGGGACCTGGCGAGGGGGCTGGACCGGGCCATGTCCCTCCGGGGCTTCCCCGGCATGGCGGACATCGATTCGTCGCTGATGCTGTTTGCGGAACAGATCGCGGGCTTCGACGCCTGCGTCGTATCCGGCGAGTGCGGGGACGAGGTGTTCGGCGGCTATCCCTGGTTCAAGGGCACGGCGCCGCTGGAGGATTTTCCCTGGTCGGGCTCCCTCGAATTGCGGGAAAGCCTGCTTCGGCCCGAATTGAGGGAGGCGCTCAGGCTGAAGGAATACGTGGCGGATGTGTTCGCCACCCGCAGGGCCGCGGCTGACCCGGGGGCGGGTTTTGAGGCAAACGAGCGCAGGCTTCGGACGCTGCAAAGGCTTTGCATTGAGTTCTTCATGCCCAACCTTCAGGAGCGGGCCCAGCGGATGTGCGACGGCGCGGGCCTTGAGGTGCTGACGCCGCTGTGCGACGAGCGGCTGGTGCAGTACGTATACAATGTGCCCTGGAAGATGAAGTTCATGGGCGGGCAGGAGAAGGGCCTGTTTCGGGAGGCCGTGGCAGACCTGCTGCCGGAAAAGCTGCTGCGGCGCACGAAGAGCCCCTATCCGAAGACGTGCAGCCCGGAATTCAGCGGCATCGTGCGGAGCATGGCGCTGCGGCTGACCGAGGACGTGGACGCGCCGATCTTCCGGCTGATCGACCGCAAGCGGTTGAAGCGGCTGGCGCAGAGCGCGCTGAACCCGGTGGATACGCCCTGGTTCGGCCAGCTGATGGCCGGTCCGCAGCTGCTGGGCTACCTCTGGCAGGTGAACAGCTGGCTGCGGGACAGGGATGTTCAGATCGTATTATAGGATTACTGCCGCTGGACGATGATCCCCGGGTTGGGCAGCAGCACGCTCTTCAGGTAGATGCCGCCGGCCATGGTTTCCGCAGCCAGGCCCTCTACATAGAAGCGCACGCCCCGTATGCCGTCCAGCTGGCACAGCGTATCGACCATCGCGTAGATCAGGCTGCGCTCCTCACGGGCGTTCAGTACCTGGCAGCAGCGGTAGAAGGCGCCGGACAGGTTGACCCTGGCAATGCCGCCGGAGGTCTGCACCCCCAGTATGTCCACGGGCTGTATGCCCTCGGGGATGGGAAAGCCCGGTTGGTCGTCCTCGCCGGCGGACTTGATCATCTCTACCAGCAGGCTGCGGGGCGACAGCGCGCTGCGCATCGAGACGGCGCGCCGCGTCGGCTGGAGCATGCCCTCGCTGTTGACCAGGTAGAGATTGATGGTGCTGCCCACACGGCCGGCAAAATCCCGGCGGTGTATCTTGCCTTCCTCGAATTCCATGACGGTGTCGTCCCGTTCGCAGGCGGTGATCGGTTCGCTGTTGACCATCACGCGCACGGCGTCCAGATCGGGCAGGAATGAACACATCGTCATGGCGATGGAACCGACCAGCTTCCAGACCGGCAGGCCGGAGAGGGCCATGTAGGGCATAAGGGTCGAGGCGAAGTTCAGGTCCAGGATCCGCTCGCCGTTGGAAAGGGTTTGTATGGACGGATTGCCGTCCAAAAGCTCCACGCCCTCGGGGATCGAAGCGGTGGCGCAGGTCTCCTCCCTGGGACCGGCCCTCAACGCGCCGAACAGCGCCGAAACGAAGCCCTCCGGGCCGACGGAGATGCTGCGAAGCTCCGGTATCAGCCAGTCGCCCGTGGCGGAGGGGAAGTACAGCAGGGCGAAGCGGGTGACGGGCTCGGCCTGCTCCGCCTGGGACAACCGGTCCCGCTCAGCCTGGAGCTGGGCATAGGCCGCCGCCACGCTGGTGACGGGCTCGGTTTGGATGCCCAGCGGAAGCTGGCAGTGGCTCTCGCTGAGGTCGCCGATGAGCACGTTGACGCCGCTGACGCCGTCGATGCCCAGCAGGGTGTTGCCGATGGAGGTTTGCAGCGCCAGCAGCTCCTGGGGGCTCTGAACGTTCCGGGCATCTATGGAAAGGTTGACGGTCGCGGTGCCGCAGGCGTATTCGCAGCCCAGCATTCGCGTGTCGGCCATGGAGAGCATATTGCGCTCCGCGCCGCTGTCCAGCAGGGTGGTCACCGCGGCCTGCGGCAGGCTTTCGCCGGCGTTCCTGGAGATCATGCGGGTGACCGCCGAAAATCCGGTGCCGTCCTGGGCGGCGAAATACAGCGTCACCTCGGTGGGCGCGGCGGACAGCTTTTCGCCCAGTATCATATTTTCGGGCTCCTGGGTGGGCTCCGGCAGTCGGATCTCCGTCACGGCCTCCGGCTCCCTGTTCGTCAGGGCGCATCCGCCCAGCAGCGCGGCGACGAGGGCGTAGACGATGCCCGTCAAGATTGTCCTGCGCATCGCTTATCCCTCCTGCTTATTCACGGCCAACGGCAGCTCGATGATGAACGTCGTACCCTTGCCGAGGGTGCTCTCGGCGTTGATGTTGCCGCCGTGGAGCAGTACGAATTGCTTCACGATGGACAGGCCCAGGCCGGTGCCGCCCGTCTCGCGGGAGCGCGCCTTGTCCACGCGGTAGAATCGGTCGAAGATGTGGGGCAGGTCCTCCGAGGGTATGCCAACGCCGGTGTCGCTGACGCGGATGACGGCTTTTTTCCCGGACCGGACCAGCGTGCAGTGCACCTCGCCGCCTCGGGGCGTATACTTGATGGCGTTGTCGATGATGTTGTAGACCACCTGTTGCAGCTTCAGCGCGTCGCCGTTGACCTCCAGCGCCTCCTTGCAGGCGCAGTCCAGCTCGATGCCGTTTTCACGGGCGAGGGGGGCCAGGCGCTTCACCTGCTCCTGGAGCAGCGCGCCGATATCCAGGTCCTCCATGTTCATCCTGATGCCGCTGTCGATGTTCACCAGCGTCAGCAGGTCGCTGACAATGCGGTTCAGGCGGTCGATCTCCTTGTTGACGTCGGTCATGAATTCCTTGGCCATGCCGGGATCCAACGGATCCTGGTACAGCAGGGTTTCAATCAGAATTTTGATGGTACTCAGCGGGGTCTTCAACTCGTGGGAGGCGTTGGAGACGAACTGGCTCCTGGATTTGTCCAGCTGCTCCAGGCGCTCGGACATCGAGTTGAAGGCCTTGGCCAGGGTGGCGAATTCGTTCCTGCCCCGCACGTTGACCCGGGCGGACAGGTCGCCCTGGCCCATCCGGGCGATGCCCTGGTTCAGCTCGCCGATGGGCCGGGTGATGGTGCGCAGCACCAGCGCGTTCACGACGAGCACCGCCAGGGCCACGATGGCCATCCAGGCCAGTATCTTCAGCTGGATCTCCCTCAGGCTTTCATAGATCTCCTGGACCTGGGAGATGTACACCAGCACGCCCAGCAGGTTGCCCGAGGCGTTGCGGATGCCCCGTGCGTACAGGCCGGTCATGGCGTTGACGCCGGAGAAGGCGTTCATCGCGGCCCGCAGCCAGTATGCGTTGGCGCCGCCCACGTCGTAAAAGCCATAGTCGCCGTCTGCGCCGCCCAGCACATTGTTGATCTCGGAGGTGATGAAGCGCTGGCCGTTCAGCTGGGAATTGGTGTCCACCTGCACGGTGCACAGCCGGTCCAGCACCAGCACCCGGCCCTGCTCGGAACGGGCGGTCTGCAGGGCGGCGTCGTACATGCCCCGCACGTCCGATGTCGACAAAAGACCGCCGAAGGCCTCCGAGAGGCTTTCCGCGATGCGCTGGTCGTCCCGCGTGCGCTGGTTAAACAGATATTCGCCTACCAGCTGGATCAACGAAAACCCTATGACGCAAAACGCCACGACGATGATCAGCAGATAGGCGATGGTGATCTTCCAGCGTATGGAGTGTATGAAGGCTTTAATCCTTGTCAGTGAAATAATAGCCAACTCCCCACTTGGTGAAGATATACTCCGGCTGGCTGGGTACCTTTTCGATCTTCTCGCGCAGGCGGCGAATGTGCACGTCCACGGTGCGCAGGTCGCCCAGGTAATCGTATTTCCAAATCGTCTCCAGCAGGTTCTCCCTGGAGAAGACCTTGCCGCGGTTGGTGACGAACAGGTGCAGCAGGTCGAACTCCTTCGCCGTCAGGTTGACCTCCCGGCCGGAGACGGTGACGGAGCGGTTGTTCACGTTCAGCTGCATGTCCCGCACGGTGATGATGCGCTGGCCGTTTTCCCGCTGCATCATCGTGGTGCGACGGAAGATGGTGCGTATACGCGCCTTGACCTCCAGGATGTTGAAGGGCTTGGTCATGTAGTCGTCCGCGCCGTATTCCAGGCCCAATATCTTGTCCATGTCGTCGCCCTTGGCGGTGAGCATGATGATGGAGACGTTGCTGCGCTCGCGGATGCGCTGACAGACCTCAATGCCGTCGATCTTGGGCAGCATGACGTCCAAGAGGACGAGGTCGTAATGTCCGGCGAAAAACTTGTTCAACGCTTCTTCGCCATCTGCGGCAGAATCCGTCTCATAGCTGTCCTGCTCGAGAGAATATTTCAATCCTTTTACAATCAGGGGCTCGTCATCGACGATCAGTATCCGCTTCGGCATGGTATATCCTCCTTATAAAGCCACTGTGACGCTGAAATCGCATCCTATGACATCACATATTCATCAATTTGTTATTATTATAAACGATTCCTGTCATTATTTCAAGCTGTTTTTTTTAAATGTTAGATTTTTCATGGGGCGCTGTACAAAAGCGCCCATTGGTGATAATATAGTAAGGTCGACTATTGTATACTTACGTTTTTCCGCAGACGGCAACTTGCCCCCTGCGGTTTGAGGAGTATTGCCTGATGCGGTTTGCCAAGCGTTTCCTGGCCGTGGCGCTGGCGGTGTGGGTTTGCTGCGCCCCGGCGGCTGTCGGCAGGGCGGAATACGACATGAACCAGCCCCAGAACCTGGACCCGTCCCACCTGTACGCCGAATCGGCGCTGCTGGTGGACGAGGATACGGGCGAGGTGCTGTTTTCCAAGGATTCGAGGGTGCGGATGTACCCGGCCAGCACCACGAAGATCATGACGCTGCTGCTGGGCCTGGAGAGCGGGATCGGGTTGGAAGAGCAGGTTACCATTCCCGCCGAAGCCGGCGATGTGCCCGAGGGCAGCTCGGTGGTGCCGGTGAAGCCGGGGGACGCGGTGCCCTTTGCCGACCTGCTCTACGGCTTCATGCTCTCCTCAGGCAACGACGGCGCCAACGCCGTGGCGGTCCTGGTGGACGGCAGTATCGAGGCCTTTGTGGAGCATATGAACCGGCGCGCCGCCCAGATCGGCTGCGAGGGCACCCATTACGTCAACGCCCACGGCTACCACGACTCCGAGCACTACACCACCGCCCAGGACCTGGCGCTGATTTCGCTGGAGGCGATGAAAAACCCGGAATTCCGCAGGATCGTCGCCGCGCCGAAGTGGACGATGAGCATCCAGCGGGACGGAAAGACGGTGCAGCAGGAGATTGTGTCCAGAAATACTCTGCTCCAAAGCGGAGAAAAGTATTACTATCCCGATTGCACCGGCATCAAGACCGGGCACCACAACAAGGCCGGCTGGTGCTTCGTGGGCTCGGCGGAGCGCGACGGCATGCGGCTGATCTGCGTGGTGCTGAAGTGCGAGGCGGAGATGTCCAAATGGTACGACGCCGCGCGGCTGTTTGAGTATGGCTTTACCCGCTACGAGCGGGTGACGGCAAAGGCGCTGATCGAAAGGGCGGCGAACAGTCGGTTCCGCCAGATCCAGGTGGAGAACGCGGATCCGGATGACGGAGGCAGCCTTGCGCTGAAGCTCTCTGTGGATGAGGGGTCAGGGGCAACCGTGCCGGTGATCGCGGGCAGCGAAGCGTCGCTGGACGCCGCTGTGGATCGCCTGATTTCCGTGACGTGGGAGAGGGATTTTGTCGCGCCCATCGAGGGAGGCGACGTGATGGGAACCGTGACCTGCGCGGTCGACGGCGCGCCCGTGAAGGCGACACTGACGGCGTCCCGTTCCATCGCGGTGAAGCCGGAGCCGACGCCCACAGGCGAACCGGAGCCGACCGAGGTCGTCCAAAGCACCGAGACGCCCTCGCAGCCCGTCCGTCATAAGGGCTCGGGCCTGGTCATAATGGTGATACTGGCGCTGGTGCTGTCCGCCTCGGCCATCGCCGTTGTGGGCGCGCTGAAGCGGGCCGAGCGGCGCAGGGCGAAGGCGCGCAGAAGACGCTCGGCTTCCCGGCGCGGCCAGGCGCAGGTCAGATCCGGGAAGCGGCCCCAAGGCAGGGACCGGGGCGGGAATCGAGGTCGGCCCCGGCAGACCGGGCGGCGCGACGGCAGGCCGTGAAACAGCGGGCGCGCCGCCGCTGTACGAGGCAGCCAAACGGTGCCGATTCCATTCATACGTGTTTATATGCGATTGGACTTTGAAATATGAGAGGTATATCCATGCGACGACACCTCAGGTGGATTGCGATCGCGCTGGCTGCGGCCGTTGCGTTTTTGTGCGGCGGGGCGCTCGCTGAATCGCCCGCTGACTACAATAGAAACGTGCCACAGCTGCTGCGGGAGGGACACCTGTACGCCGATTCGGCGATACTGGTGGATGCCACCAGCGGCGACGTGCTGTTTTCAAAGAACGCGAGGGTGCGGATGTATCCCGCGTCCACCACGAAGGTAATGACCCTGCTGCTGGCCCTGGAGAGCGGCATCGCCATGGACACCACCATCGTCATTCCCCAGGCCGCGGCCGAGATTCCCACGGACAGCTCGCTGATCCCGGTATTTCCCGGCGACCTGATGACGTTCCGCGACCTGCTCTATGGCTTCATGCTCACCTCGGGCAACGACGGCGCGAACGCCATTGCGGTGTTGGTGAGCGGCAACGTGGACGCCTTTGTGGAGCGCATGAACCGGCGGGCCAGGGAGCTGGGCTGCGAGGACACCCACTTCGCCAATCCCCACGGCTACCACGATTCCCGGCACTATTCCACCGCCCTTGACCTGGCCCGCATCACCAGCGAGGGAATCAGGCTGGACGCCTTCAGGAAGATCACCGCCGCGCCCAGCTACGTCATGAACATCCAGCGGGGCAACAACGCCATGGAGCAGCGGGTGATCAATACCAATTCGTTGCTCAAGAAGGACAATACCTACTACTATGCCGATTGCATTGGCGTCAAGACGGGCTATCACAGCCAGGCGGGCCAGTGCTTCGTGGGCGCGGCGGAGCGCGACGGCGTGCGGCTGGTCACCGTCGACCTGCACAGCGTGGGCTCCACGGAAAAGTGGGTGGACACCATAAGGATGTTCAACTACGGCTTTACGTGCTTTACCGGCTATTCCCTGGAGCAGATGTTCAACTTCGCCGGCGGCAGGATTGCCACGCTGAGGGTCTCCAATGCCATCTCCAGCGATCCCTATGGCGGTACGCTGAACCTGAAGATTGCCCAGATCAGCGACCCGGATTATGTGCGCATGGTGGAAAATGACAACGAGGCGGCCATGGACGCGGCCATCACCGACTTTGTCACCCGCTGTGAGCTGACCGTCACCTCTGACATGGTCGCGCCCATCTCCAAGGGCGAGATCATTGGCAGGCTGAAGTACCTGGATCAGTCCGGCAAGGAGATTACGGCGCTGCTGGTGGCCGACCGCACCATCGAGGCGCAGCCGCCCAGGATGGAGCTGACCGACATCTTCCCGGTGCTGACCTACTTTGAGAATCCCCTGGTGGTGTTGCTTGCGGCGGTGCTGATCCTGCTGATCATCCTGCTGGTCGTCGCGGGGATCATCCGCGCCGCCCGAAAGAACCGCCAGCGCAAGAAGATCTACGAGGCCAGGCGCCTGGAATACATGCGCCGCATGAGCGCGCAGCGGCGGCGGGACGCCCGGAACCGGCGCAGGCGATAAACGCTTATCTTTTCCTGAAAATGTATAATTGCCCCCTCGCGTTTGATAATAGAGGATGTGAGGGGGTTTATATTTCATGGAAAGCATAAAAAAACGCCTGACAGGCATTGGCCGCCGGTTTGCCGGACGGTGGGATCGGCTGGTCACCGGTATGAAGGGGATGCTGCGCAGCCGGGAAATTCGGATGCGCGTTGGCTACTACATGGGCCTGGCCCTGCTGCTGACGCTGCTGGGGCTTGGCTCCCACGCCTGGCGAATGCGAGGGCAATCCCGCCGGGAGGTGTCGACGACAATGCCCCGGGCGGCGATGGCGGTGGGCATTCCGACGCTGGCGCCCGCCCCGTCGGCGACGCCGGAGCCGGTCCGCTGGGTCTGGCCGCTGGAGGGGGAGATCCTGTCGGAATACGCGCCGGACGCGCCGGTGTGGTCGGAAACGCTGGGCCAATGGCAGACCCATCCCGCGCTGGATATCGCCGGATCGCCGGGGGAGGCGGTCTATGCCTGCCAGGACGGCGTGGTGTCGGAGGCATGGAGCGACCGGTTGTGGGGGAACGTGGTCGTCATTGAGCATGATGACGGCTATCGTTCCACCTATGCGGGGCTGAATACCCTCAATATGGTCGCGGAGGGCGACGCCGTCGGGATGGGCCAGGTGATCGGCTCGGTGGGCCAATCCGCTTCCTGTGAGGCGGAGCGGGGCTGGCATTTGCACTTCGCGCTGACAAGGAACGGGGAGCCCCTGGATTTCAAGGCGTTGGTTTCGTGAATGCTTGCAAGCGCGGCTGATTTGCGGTATAATGGCCCCATCACTGCGTAAATGGGGGAATACCGATGCCGAGGCTGTGGGCAAGGATCATCAATAAGCACCGCATAGAGAAGCAGGGTACCGCAGAGTGCGCCTGGGGTGAGGCGGAAGAGGCGCTGACCGAGCTCTGCCACGAATTCGACATCCCGCGCCCGCTGTGGCTGAACAAGCATTGTCGGGAGTTCGGGGAATTTCGCCGCACCCAGTTCCTTCCTGAGCACTTCATGGAGGAGGTGCCCTTCCAGCGCCTGGAGATCGAATTCCTGGAGGACGACGGGAAGTCCCGCAAGAGCCGTGACCCGAGGAACCAGTTCGACGGGTATTGATGAATTAGCGTTAAATAATCAGTTCCGGGCGGGTATCAAATTGACTATTGACAAATCATCTGCTATAATGGGTTCAGCCGATGAAAAAGAGGAGTAGCTCACGCATTTCCGAAGAGAGGGCGGTTCGCTGGCTGGAAGGCCGCCCGGAACCCTGCGGAGCGAAGGTCGCTTTTGAGGCGGTCGGGTGAACAGACGCGCAGACGCAAAGTAGCCCGGCGGGGCGCGCCCCTTAAAGCGCGAAGAGACCGGCGCATCGTGTGCCGGTGAATAAAGGTGGTACCGCGGAGCATTCCGCCCTTTGTGGGCGACGCTCCGCGTTTCTTTATACCGCCGGTGAACAGGAGGGATTGCAATGTCAGGACGCGGCGAGGACAGCCCCCGGGTGTGGCTTCGCGGCGCGCTGGTGGTGGTCGCCATAGCGGCGCTGCTGGGCGCGTTCGGACTTCAAAGCGGCTTGCAGCGGCCACAGCTGACCGCGCTGAATATCGCGGGCATCGCGGTGATGGTCGCCGGGCTGCCAGTAGCGCTGTTCGGGGGCAGGATCGCGAAAAACAGGCAGGAGCTCGCGCCCTTCGTCCGGCTGGGCGGCGTGCTGATCTGCGGCATTGGCGCTGCAATGGTGTTTATTTGATTCAATACAGACAATACTGAGGGGAGAATTAAAAGATGGAAAAACAGCAGGAATTCAACATGGAAAAGGTGTTCCAGCCCAACCGGGTGGAGAGCCGAATCTATGACATGTGGGAGCACTCCGGGGCCTTCAAGCCCGTGGTGGATCCGGATAGAAAGCCCTTTGTGATCGTCATGCCGCCGCCGAATATTACCGGCCAGCTGCACATCGGCCACGCGCTGGACGAAATGCCCCAGGACGTGCTGATCCGCTATCACCGCATGAAGGGCGATCCGACGCTGTGGGTGCCGGGTACCGACCACGCCGCCATCGCCACCGAGGTGAAGGTGGTGGACGCCCTGCGCAAGGAGGGCCTGACCAAGCAGCAGATCGGCCGCGAAGCGTTCCTCGAGCGCACCTGGGAGTGGAAGAGGGAATATGGCGGACGCATCGTCCGTCAGCTGCGCAAGCTGGGCGTCTCCTGCGACTGGAGCCGCGAGCGCCTCACGATGGACGAGGGCCTGTCCAGGGCCGTGCGGGAGACCTTCGTGCGCCTGTATGAGAAGGACCTGATCTACCGCGGCAGCCGCATGATCAACTGGTGCCCCTGCTGCAGGACCTCGCTGTCCGACGCCGAGGTGGAATACGAGGCCAAGGACGGCAACTTCTGGCACATCCTATACCCGGTGAAGGAGACCGGGGAGCTGCTGGAGCTGGCCACCACCCGCCCCGAGACCATGCTGGGCGACACCGCCGTGGCCATCAACCCCGAGGATCCGCGCTACGCCCACCTGCACGGCTGCCATGTGACGTTGCCGCTGGTGAACAAGGAGATCCCCATCGTCTGCGACGAGCACGCCGACATGGAGAAGGGCACCGGCGTGGTGAAGATCACCCCCGCCCACGACCCCAATGACTTCGAGGTGGGCAAGCGCCACGGCCTTCCGATGGTGCGTGTGTTCACCTACGACGGCTTCATGACCGGGGCGAAGGAGGCCGCCGAGAACGCCGAGCTGATCGCCAGCGGCCGCGCCTCCGTAGACGAGCCCTCCGTGCTGGACTGCGGAAAGTACGCCGGCATGACCACGCTGGACGCCCGCAAGGCCATCGTCGAGGACCTGAAGGCGCTGGGCCTGCTCAAGTCCATCGAGCCGCTGAACCACGAGGTGGGCACCTGCTACCGCTGCCACACCGTGGTGGAGCCCATGGTTTCCAAGCAGTGGTTCGTGAAGATGAAGCCCCTTGCCGAGCCCGCCTGCCAGGTGGTGTACGACAAGAAGCTGCGCTTCATCCCCGAGCGCTTTGAGAAGACCTACCTGCACTGGATGGAGAACACCCGGGACTGGTGCATCAGCCGCCAGCTTTGGTGGGGCCATCGCATCCCCGCCTTCTACTGCGACGAATGCGGCGAGACCTTCGTCACCCGCGAGGACATCTCCGCCTGCCCGAAGTGCGGCAGGCCCGTTCACCAGGACGAGGACGTGCTGGACACCTGGTTCTCCTCGGCGCTTTGGCCCTTCTCCACGCTGGGCTGGCCCGAGCAGACCGACGACTTCAAGTACTTCTACCCGAACACCGTGCTGTCCTGCGGCTACGACATCATCTTTTTCTGGCTGGCCCGCATGGTGTTCTCCGGCATCGAGCAAACCGGCCAGAGCCCCTTCGAGGTGGCGCTGATGCACGGCCTGGTGCGCGACGCCCTGGGCCGCAAGATGTCCAAGTCCCTGGGCAACGGCATCGACCCCATCGAGGTCATCGACAAGTTCGGCGCGGACGCGCTGCGCTTCTCGCTGGTGATGGGCGTGGCGCCCGGCAGCGATATCCGCATGAGCGAGGAAAAGATCGAGTCCTTCCGCAACTTCGCCAACAAGATCTGGAACGCCAGCCGGTTTGTGCTGATGAACCTTCAGGGCTTTGAGCCCAAGGGCATCGACACGGGCAAGCTGTCCCTGGTGGACAAGTGGATACTGACCCGCTATCAGGATACCGTGCGGGGCATCACCGAGAACCTGGAGAACTACGACCTGGGCCTTGCGGCCACAAAGCTGTACGACTTCGTGTGGAGCACCTTCTGCGACTGGTACATCGAAGCCGCCAAGCAGGGCCTGTACGCCGAGGAGGGGGACGCGAAGGAAACCACCCAGGAGGTGCTGCTCTACGTGCTCACCGGCATGCTGAAGCTGCTGCATCCCTACATGCCCTTCATCACCGAGGAGGTCTACAGCTACCTGCCGAACGCGGAGGGCATGCTGATCAGCGCCAGCTGGCCCGAGGTGAAGCCGGAATACGACTTCGCGGAGGAGGCCGCGCGCATGGAGGGCGTGATGGAAGTCATCCGCGCCGTGCGCAACCTGCGCGCCGAGATGAACGTGCAGCCCGGCCGCAGGGCGACGCTGATCCTCAAGCCCCACGACGGCTGGCGGGACGCGCTGGCGAGCGCCGAGGGCTACTTCAAGCGCCTGGCCAGCGCCAGCGGCATCGAGATGATCGACGCCGGCGCGGCCAACCCGGCAAAATCCGCCTCCGTGGTGACCGAGCCCTGCGAGCTGTTCATCCCCCTGGGCGAGCTGGTGGACGTGGAGAAGGAGCTGAAGCGCCTGGCTAAGGACCTGAAGGGACTGGGGGGTGAGATCGCCCGGGCCACAAAGATGCTGGGCAATCCCGGCTTCGTCAGCAAAGCCCCCGCCCACCTGGTGGAGGCCGAGAAGGAAAAGCTGGAGACCAACAAAAAGCTGCTGGAGAAGCTCAACGCCCGCATCGCGGAGATGGAGAGCCTGAGGTAACCAGCACGGATACACCTGCCCCGCCAACCGTCAATGGTTGGCGGGAGTTTTAATGCGAAAGATTCGATCGCGGCAAATTCTGATTTATCGAGCTTTGCTCGATAAATCAGAATTAAGGGGTTAGGTTTTAGGGGTCAAGGGTTAGGGATGGTGCCCTAAAGGGCTAGCTTCGCGTCGCAAATCCCTCCGGTATTTGTTTTGATTCAATGGAGAC
>JAZTZK010000306.1:0-7906 GCA_045637485.1 Clostridia bacterium | reverse complement strand
ATTATGCGCGCATGGTCGCGGCCTACCCCATCGGCTATTCCGTCACGACAAGCTACCTTGCGGCCAATCCGCACCTGAAGTTCGCCACCGGCGAGAGAGACACGCGCGTCATCATCGCATGGAATACCGAGGGGCCCGGGAATGTGGAGACCAACGCCCACAACATTGTGGTGCTGCCCGGGACGAGGAGCATCAACCCCCTCAACTGGAAGCTCGACGAGACCTATGCCCCGGCGAGCCTGAACCTGGGTTCTATCGTGGTGGATGAAAAGACCGGCGAGCCGAAGATTGGGGATTGTGGCGCGGACGCGCAGATCAACCTCGCCCGCGGCGTGGTCGTGACGCATGCCAAGGCCGACCCGATGCCTGAGGATGCTGCCAAGACCGCCGCCGAGTTCTTCGGGCCGGACGGTCGCCATGGCTGCGACTATACCTACTTCTACAACAACATCAAGGCCAACGTGGCCAAGCGCGTCGCGGCTTATCTGGCAAGCAAATAACGCCCGCGTGCCCGGACAGCGCCGCGCAGCATTCGTACCCTCGGCAGATCATTCCGATCGCGCCGGGGGTGTTGCTTCGTTTACTAAATTAAGGATTGACATACTGTCGATCCCAATTGACGGCCGCGGAGAAAACCCGGTATAATATCTTCTGACGAAATTTGTCTGTAACGAAAGAAAATCAGGAAGGGATGATGTAATGCGCGCAGCGGAAAAAGAACAACTGTAAAAGATCGGAGTCCGGCTGGCGAACGGGGAGATCGTGGAGCGGAAGTGCTGATGTCTACAATCAATATAAGGAAGCATAACAATGTTGAATTTGAGATGCGCCTGTATGAGAGATACTTTGCCGACATTGACGCGCTGAACGACGATGTGATCGCCGATCTGAACAAACAAAATGAAGAGACCAAAGACCTGGTGAAGTATTATTACTTGGATATTCCCCAGGATATTTGCGAGGGCATCCAAGAGTTTGACGATACCTACAACGCCAAACTGTTGGGGGCTGACTGGCGTAAAACGCTCTTCGACAGCTATAGTGATTTCTGCGCCGAAAACGAATACAAGAATAAAAGCGCGAAGTGTCTTAAAGCGGAGTTTTCAGAGCACATTCTGGAAGCCTTCTATGATGCCATGGAGGATATTTTCAGAGAAGGCTTCGGGACAGGCAGCAAGGATACCGAGAAGACTACAAGCATGCTCTCAGATCTGTTGTACGGGGAGAATAAGTAACGTCTGGAACCCCCCCTCTTGCTTTGTTCGGATTGCTTGTCGTACCCCGGTAAGCGAACAAAATGACCAAGGGATGGCTGGAGGCCTTCAGCGACGGCGTCATCGCCATCATCATCACGGTCACGATATGGGTGATCGACCTGCCGGAGGGGGATGACCAGATCCCAGGGGCGCACTGCGCCGCCCGTCCGCCGCTGATGGGCCATGGCCCCGTAGATCATCCCCGACCTGCGCATGAAGCGGGTGTTTGAACAGGCGCGGCGCAGGAGCGACGCAACGGAGGGCAACCCAAATTGAGAATCATATTTGTACGGCGAGCCGGATTACGCCAACGACTGTCTGACTCCGGAGGGCCATAAGCAGGCGGCAGCCGCAGCGGAGCGGCTCTCCGGAGAGGGTATCCGGGAAATCTATGCCGCCCCCTCCGGTCGCGCCTGGCAGACCGCCTTCTGCATCGCGCGGCGGCTGGGTCTTAAGGTTGCGACCCTTTCCTTCATGGGGAAAATCTCCTGGGGCGGGCCGGGAATTCCCTCAAGCGGTCGCCCCTGGACGCTGGACTATCGAATGCTCCAGGAAGGCTTTGACTTTTTTACGCAGACGACTGGAGACTGCACCCCCATTTGTTCCGGACGGGCTTTTGTGATTTTTTCTCTTCCGTCGCGGAGGAGGAACCGTTTCCGACAAATCCATGCAGGCACATCCGAGACACGGCCAACGATATTCTTTCCATGCACCATTTCTCAAAGGATCGGGCGGTTGCCGATGTACGGAATGAATTTCACGACACGATGCGGCGTCGTTGTATCAGGCTGCATGATCGCCTGATAAACAGCAGTTCCCTGTTGATGCTCAGCTACAGACAGGCGACGCAGGAGCAGCTCGAAAATACGCTTGCTTTTGTCCGCCGTAATCCCAACGCCCACGCAGTAATGCCCGGAGGTGCGCCGACCGGTGAATCCGTTGTCCCCTTTGACGTACAGCGTCACTGCGTTTCCCTGGCGGAACAGTTGATCGATTCTGGACCTGAATTGTTCCCGATCATTGCAGCATCGGTACAGGTCTTCCGCGAGAAAGCCATGAGTATCTGCGCCCCCAAGAAAATTACCCGGGTCGAAGCCCAATAATCCCCTCCGCATGTCTGTTTGAGCCATTGATTCCAGAGAGGGCCTATCGCTCATTCCGACCCATTGCATCGCATGATTCAGTGTAAACAACCCACACCCGTTATCGGCAAGGAAACTGCTGTCTCTGGAATAAATGATATTGGGATAATTGCCCTGATTGTATATCTATTCTGCCGCAATCCGCCGAAAAACACATAGACATCCTCCGTGGAAGAAATATTTCATTATGGCCTTATCTATACTATCCTATCTTTTCCATGTCAATTCAAGGGGGTTTCCAGAATGTCAAACCCTGTTTTTCCCGGTGAAATTCATGCGATTAATCGTTTGAGCTATATATTAGATTTTTCTTTTCAGGGTATCGCCACTTTTACCACGTTTCCGCCTCCCTCACGGGGCATGATCGTCATCGTTCCGCGACACATCATTTCAAGGCGCTGCCGTATGTTATTCAGCGTGATATGGGGCTTGCTCTCATCAGAGGGATCAAAGCCCGGGCCGGTATCCTCCACGATGATCTCGGTACCGGAATCCGTGTGCCGCGTTCGGATGGAGATGTTCAGCGGCTCGCCATCGGGGTCCATGCCGTGCTTGACGGCGTTTTCCACGATGGGCTGAAGGGTCAGTGGCGGCAAGCGGAATTGGGTATATGGCGTATCGTAATCCACAACGAGCATATCTTCATACTGCGCCTGCTCTACGGCCAGGTAGGCGCGGGTGTGTTCCAGCTCCGTGGCAAAGGGAATGGCGCTGTCGCTGGCGACGGCGTTGAAATTCCTGCGGAGGTAGTTGGTGAAATCCATCGTGATCTGCTCGGCCTTCCGGGGGTTGAGCCTGCAAAGGCTGTGGATGCTTATCAGGGTATTGTAGATGAAATGCGGCCGCATTTGCAGCACCATGACGCTTAAGCGCTCGTGGGCGATTTCCCGCTGCTGCCGGGCAATTTCCGTTTGCTGCCTGACGATTTCCTGCTGTTGGCGGCGATCCTGCTCGATCTGATCGGACAGGATGAGACTGTACATGGCCAGCGCGGACAGAACATAGCTAAAGTCAATGAGCGGGAAGACGTCTGCGAAAAGTTGTACGGTCAGCGAAGCCACGATCGGTAGTATGGCGATGAGAAAGGCGAGAAATACCTTGCGGGAAAGCTGCGCCCGACGCCTGATTACGCCCGCAAAGGTGAGCAGCAGGGCCACAATGATCGGTATCAGAGGAAACGGGTACAGGGGGCCGCGGAAATACTGATTTTCCGATGTGACATAGATGAAACCATCAACGAACAGGGTGCTGACCAGCAGGGCGGCATAGACGGCCCACAGGCCAAGCACGGCGTGAAGGAGCCTGCTCGACCGCGGGTTTTCACCGCAGCAGTGCAGCAGAAAAGCCGTCAGCATGAGCAGCAGCAGCGAGAGCAGCAGCGAATCCAGAATCAGCAGGACAATAAATACCGCTCTCGGAACGGCATAAAACTGGAGGATGACCTGGGCGACGCCGGAGAGGCAGCACAGCATAAACACGATAAAATAACACATGAAATAGCGCCGGCTCCAGCGGTCGATTCCGGGAATGACGACGGTGAACCACAGCCCCATCGCGCCGAGCAGCAGCGCTGCGCCAAAGACGGAGAAGTCAAGGGATTCGAGCCAGCCGGGGGCGGACCATCCGCTGTTCATTCGTCCTCACCTCCTTCGGATAACGGAAAGCGCAGCATTTTAAGCTGTCTGCGAACGCCCTCCGGAGTCAGCGGCTTGACCATGAAGCCGCAGGCGCCGGTGTCCCATGCGTCGAGGGCATAGTCGGGATAGGCGGTCAGATAGACCACCCTGGTGCAGAGATTGATTGCAAGCAGGGCACGGCAGAGATCAAAGCCGCTGGCCTTTCCCAGCTCGATATCCAGAAGGGCCAGGTCCACCCGGTTTGCCTTCGCGTATTCGACTGCCTCCCGAGGCCGGTTAAAGCCCGCGATCATTGCTTTTGGCACGACCTCCTCCAGAATCAGCAGACTGTAGGCGAGGATGTCCCTGTTGTCGTCCACCATGATGATGTTGAGGGATTCGTCGCTTTCGGCGGCGGTGGAGAGCAGCGTGCCGACGTCCACCTCCAGGACTCTGGCGAGACGGGCGATCATGTCGGCAGACGGTAGACGGCTGCCGCTTTCCCATTTGGAAATCGTGGTATTGTTGACAAACATCGCTCTTGCAAGCTGATTCTGAGTAAGCCCCTTTTTCGTCCTCAGTTTTTTTAGCGTATCGGCAAACAGTGTGTTCATGGGTTCAATCCGCCCCTTTCTCATTTTATGATAATCCGATGCCGTCACAAAAGCAAGCGGGAAGGGAAAAAAGAGGTTGGCATTCTGTCAAGTCCCCTTGCATTGCATTGGGAAAGATGGGATAATAGAGTCAATTCAGCTGAAGAAACATTTGGAGTTCCGTGTTCCTGAATCCCATGAACGTTTGTAGCGAATAAGAAAGGTGAGAATGATGAAGAGGCTTTACTTTGCAATTACATTAATCTGCGTTATGGTCTTTAACCTGATGGCCTGTACTGGCACGCTGGCGGAGACCGACATCGCGAGCGATGCGCCCGATTACTCCCAGACGTCCTGCTGGTACCAGATTCCGGATATTACCAGGGAAGTTGACACGTTTTTCGTCTACCCGACGGAGTATATTGCGGACAACGAAAGCGACCCCGATTACGCGACGATAGATGATCCGGATATACGTGACGGCGTCAAAAACCTCGACCACAGGCTTATGGCAAGCGCGTATGAGGACTCCACCAATGTGTTCATGCCGTACTACCGTCAAGCCAGTCTGCGGGTTCAGGCGGACGCATGGAGAAAGACCGGCGACGTGCGCAACGCGCTGAAAGACGCTTCTCCTTATGCCGATATAACCGCCGCGCTGGACTACTACTTCGAGAACTACAATAATGGCCGTCCGTTCATCCTCGCTGCGCACAGCCAGGGCTCAGCCATCTGCTCCCTCGTGCTGGAGAATTACTTAAAGGAACACCCCGAGTACTATGAGCGCATGGTGGCCGCTTACTTAATTGGTTTTTCTGTGACAAGGGACGATCTTGAAGCCAACCCGCACCTGAAGTTTGCGACCGGCGAGAGCGATACAGGCGTCATCATCAGTTGGAACACCGAGGGGCCGAAGAATATAGAGGAAAACGCCCCGAACGCCGTGGTGAGGCCGAACGCCATCAGCATCAATCCGCTAAACTGGAAACTCGACGATACCTATGCGCCGGCCAGTGAAAATCTCGGCTCGCTCGTGCTGAATGAGGAAACCGACGAGATCGAAATCAGCGACATCGGCGCGGATGCTCAGATCGTTCCCGAACGCGGCGTGATCGTGACGAACGCCAATTATGAGCCCATGACGGGAAGGGACGATGTATTCGGTACCCAGAGCTTCCACAACGGTGATTACACATTCTATTACAACAATATCAAGGATAACGTGGCAAAGAGAATCGCCGCTTATCTGAGCGGAGCGAAGTAAAGGCTATTTCGGCGCACAGCGTCTCCTCTGGGGGGAGGCGCCCGTTTTATTATCCGGGTATCGTTACCTTTACCACGTTTCCGACTCCCCCACGAGGCGTGATCGTCATCGTTCCGCGACACATCATTTCAAGACGCTGCCGTATGTTATTCAGCGTGGTATGGGGCTTGCTCTCATCAGAGGGATCAAAGCCCGGGCCGGTATCCTCCACGATGATCTCGGTACCGGAATCCGTGTGCCGCGTTCGGATGGAGATGTTCAACGGCTCGCCATCGGGGTCCATGCCGTGCTTGACGGCGTTTTCCACGACGGGCTGAAGGGTCAGCGGCGGCAGGCGGAATTGGGTATACGGCGTATCGTAATCCACAACGAGCATATCGTCATACTGCGCCTGCTCCACGGCCAGGTAGGCGCGGGTGTGTTCCAGCTCCGTGGCAAAGGGAATGGCGCTGTCACTGGCGACGGCGTTGAAATTCCTGCGCAGGTAGTTGGTGAAGTCGAACGTGATCACCATCGATACCTGGGCGATGATGAAGCTGAGGAATGCCTTGCGGGAGAGCCGCGCCCGGTGCCTGAACGTGGCCGCGAAATTGAGCAGCAGGATCGTGATCGACGGCGTAAAAAACAGCGGATACAGGGGCCCGTGGGTATACCCGTATTCGGGCGTGAAATAGACGAAGCCATCGACGAACGGGATGCTGACGAGCAGTACAAGGAATACGGCCCACAGGCCAAGCACGGCGCGAAGGTGCTTGCTCGTGCGCAGACTTTCACCGCAGCAATGCAGCAGATAGGCCGTCTGCATGGGCAGCGGCAGCGAGGCCAGCAGGGTTTCCAGAAACAGCAGGCCCAATATGGCCGTGCCCGGGACGGGGTAAGCGTGGAGTATCATTTCGACGAGAACACAAACGCCGGAAAGCAAAAGAACGAAAAAATAGCTCAGGAAAAAGCGCCTGTCCCAACGGTCGATCCCGGGGATGAGGGCGGTGACCCACAGCCCCATCACGCTGAGCAGCAGCGACGTGCCGGTGATGAAATAGTAGAAGGGATCAATCCAGACATTCACGCCTGTGCGCCTCCCATCGAAAAGGGATAGCGCAGCGTTTTAAGCTGTCTGCGAACGCTCTCCGGGGCCAGCGGTTTGACCATGAAGCCGCCGGCGCCGGTGTCCCAGGCGTCGAGGGAATAGTCGCGATAGGCGGTTAGATAGATCACGTTGGTG
The DNA here is from genome assembly GCA_045637485.1 of Clostridia bacterium. Classification (GTDB taxonomy): domain Bacteria; phylum Bacillota; class Clostridia; order Christensenellales; family Aristaeellaceae; genus UBA2862. Next base: position 813 of record JAZTZK010000306.1, on the reverse strand, counting down.
CAGGGATTGATCTCAAGCAGGGCGCGGCAGAGATCGAGGCCGCTGGTCGTTCCCAGCTCGATGTCCAGTATGGCCAGGTCGATCCGGTTCACCTTCGCATATTCGATGGCCTTCCGCGGCCCGTTAAACCCGTGATCGTGGCGTTCGGCACGACCTCCTCCAGCACGAACAGGCTTTCGGAGATGACAGCCCTGTTGTCGTCCACGATGATGATGTTGGGCATCTCGTCGCTCCGAGCCGCGGCGGTGAGCAGCACGCCGACGTCCACCTCCAGCACCGTGGCGAGACGTGCGATCATGGCGGCATCCGGCAGACGGCTGCCGTTTTACCATCGGGTGACCGTGGAGCTGTTGACATACATCTTGTTCCCAAGCTGAGCCTGCGAAAGTTCCTTTTCCTTCCTCAGCTTTTTCAACGTTTCCGCAAACACAATGTTCATAAACCTGTATTCCACCCTTCCTCGTTTCCATATTAACCTGGCGCGTTCCCAAAATCAAGCATGCACAGAAAAAAGGGGCTGACATGCTTGAAGCCCCCCCTTGAATGGCATTGAAAAATATGAGATAATTGGGGTGTCTCATGAGAGAACAATCATTATCCGAGGAGGATACAGAGATGAGCGACGTTACAGCAAAGATCAATGCCGCGCCCGACTATTCCCGGAAGGAATGCTGGAATCATATTCCGGAGATCACCAAGGATGTCGATACGTTCTATATTTTCGCCACGGATTACATCATGTCAAGCTTTGAAGAGGGCGCTTCCGATTACGCGACGCTCGACAACCCTGAGATGCTGGAAGGCGCGAAGCTC
>JAZTZK010000305.1:0-6837 GCA_045637485.1 Clostridia bacterium | reverse complement strand
TCCCCGCTACGGATATGTGCCAATCGGCTTGAAGGGTGAATGGTAACTGATTAGTTTACTCATATGGCTGAATATCGGATATATCTGTATTCAGGCCATGATGAAGGGGCTGGAGTTAAAAGGGACGGATACATATCAGCGGGAAAAAGGGGGGGGGTGGGTGCCCGGCCCCCCGTGTTCGCGCTCATATCCGGTTGCCGCTACATCCTGCGCTTGAGCTGGCTGTGAAGCTTTGCGATACGGTTATAGGTCAGGCCGTGCATGATCAGGCTGACGCCGATCAGCAGCCCGATGAAGGCGAACAGACCCACCACGCCGACCAACAGCGAGGTATCAGAAACGGTTTTCAGGCTGGTGATGGCCATGGAGAGAACCTGCTTCTGTTCCACGATGTTGTTGGCAAGAATGGCGCCAACGCCGGTAAAAACAAAGAAAGTGATTGCGCCCAATAGTATGCTCACGATGCCCATGACAATTCTCCTTAATGATAGTGATCGTATTTATTGCGTAGGGTCATTATAGCGGGCATGCCATTGGCTGTCAAGGGAACGCGCTGATTTGTCGAAATATCGCGCCATTCGAGTAAAAAACGTGCCGATGAAAGTGTTTTTCATCGGCACGCGGGAATCGGAAGCCTACTTGCTCTTGATATATTCGTCGATGGCCGCGGCGGCGCTCTTGCCCGCGCCCATGGCCAGTATGACGGTGGCCGCGCCGGTGACGGCTTCGCCGCCGGCGTACACGCCCTCGCGGCTGGTCAGGCCGTCCTCACCCTGGGTGACGATGCAGCCGTGCCTGTTGGCCTCGAGGCCCGGGGTGGTGGAGCGGATCAACGGGTTGGGGGACGTGCCTATGGCCATGATCATCGTGTCGATGTCCAGCACGAACTCACTGCCTTCCTTGACGATGGGACGGCGGCGGCCGGAGGCGTCGGGCTCGCCCAGCTCCATTTCCACGCACTTCATGCCGATGACCTCGCCGTTTCGGGGATCCCGGGGATCGTCGGGGTTGTTGTAGCCCAACACCTCCACGGGGTTGGTGAGGGTCTTGAAGATGATGCCCTCCTCCTGGGCATGCTCGACCTCCTCGGCACGGGCGGGCAGCTCGTTCATCGAGCGGCGATACACGATGTACACCTCTTCCGCGCCCAGGCGCTTGGCGCAGCGCGCCGCGTCCATGGCCACGTTGCCGCCGCCCACGACGGCGACCTTTTTACCATGGCGGATGGGGGTCTTGCTGTCTTCCTGATAGGCCTTCATAAGGTTGATGCGGGTCAGGAACTCGTTGGCGGAATAGACACCCTTCAGGCTCTCGCCGGGGATGTTCATGAACCGGGGCAGGCCCGCCCCGGAGCCGATGAACACGGCCTCGTTGCCCATCTCGAACAGCTCGTCGATGGTCAGCACCTTGCCGATGACCATGTCGGTCTCGACGTCGACGCCCAGCGCCTTCAGGTTGTCGACCTCCTTGTTGACGATGGCCTTGGGCAGACGGAACTCGGGGATCCCGTAGCTCAGTACGCCGCCGGCCACGTGCAGCGCCTCGTACACGGTCACCTTGTAGCCCATGCGGGCAAGGTCGCCCGCGCAGGTCAGGCCCGCGGGACCGGCGCCGATGACGGCCACCTTGTGGCCGTTGGAGGCCGGGGGCTTGGGCGCATCTGTGGCGTGCTCACGGTGCCAGTCCGCCACGAAGCGCTCCAGGCGGCCGATGCCCACCGGCTCGCCCTTGATGCCGCGGACGCACTTGGATTCGCACTGGGTCTCCTGGGGACATACGCGGCCGCACACGGCGGGCAGGGAGGAGGAGCGGTTGATGACCTCGAACGCGCCCTCGATGTCCTCGTTGGCCACCTTTTCGATAAACGCGGGGATGTCGATCTGCACGGGGCACTTGCTGACGCAGGGCTTGTTCTTGCAGTTCAGGCAGCGCCGGGCCTCCTCGATGGCCATTTCATAGGTGTAGCCTGTGGCGACCTCCTCGAACACCTTGTTGCGGTAGTTCGGCTCGAGGGACGGCATCGGGCACTTTTTCAGACTCATATTTCTCTCAGCCATGTTATTCGGCCTCCTTGTTCATAAGGTTGCAGAACTCGTCGCGCTTGCGCTGCTCGAAGTCGCGGTAGATCGCGCCGCGCTTCATGGCTTCGTCGAAATCCACGAGGTGGCCGTCGAAGTCGGGGCCGTCCACGCAGGCGAACTTCGTCTCGCCGCCCACGGTCAGTCGGCAGCCGCCGCACATGCCGGTGCCGTCGATCATGATCGGGTTCATGGAGATCACGGTCTTGATGTTGTACTTCTTTGTCAGCTGGCAGACGAACTTCATCATGATCACCGGGCCGATGGCGATGACCTCGTCGTATTCGTTGCCGGCCTTGATCAGTTCCTCCAGGGCGTTGGTGACCAGGCCCTTGGTGCCGTAGCTGCCGTCGTCGGTCATCATGCAGACCTTGCTGGAGCAGGCGTTGAACTCGTCCTCGAGGATGACCAGATCCCTGCTGCGGAAGCCCACCACGGAGTGGACCTCACAGCCATTGGCGTGAAGGGCCTGGGCCACGGGCAGCGCGATGGCGCAGCCCACGCCGCCGCCGACCACAGCCACCTTTTTAAAGCCCTCGACCTCGCTGGCCTTGCCAAGCGGGCCGACGAAATCCGGCAGGAAATCGCCCTCGTTCAGGGCGTTCAGCTCCATGGTGGTTCCGCCGACGATCTGAAATATGATGTCCACAGTGCCCGCCTCGCGATCATAGCCCGCGATGGTCAACGGGATGCGCTCGCCGTCATCACTGGCGCGCAGGATGATGAACTGGCCCGCCTTCGCCTTGCGCGCAACCAGCGGCGCCTCGATGACCATCTTGGTGACGGTCGGATTCAAAGGCTGTTTCTTGAGAATTTTGAACATGCTTTCCCTCTTCTCTGAGTGATGTCCGGCAAGTTTTATTCCGACATGCCGAGACACCGCCGTTCAACGCAACAGGCAAGCGGCGGTGTTATTCACGGTTATCATAGCATAATGTTTCCGAAAAATCAATTAAGATGCAGAAAAAAACGCGCCGATAGCAGTATAGGAAGTACCGCGCAATTGTGCGATACTTCCCATAGATACCCATCGCCCGCACAATGGCGGATACGCCGCAATTGTACGGGCGATTGATGTGAACCGTTATCGTCTCTTCTCCTTCAACATATTCCCATACTTCGAGAACAGGAAGCTCTGGAATTCCACGCCGGCCACGCCGTCGGCGCTGCCGTAGCCCATCTTCAGCTGGGCGTCGATGACGGCCTGGCGGGTGGCGTCGTTGTAGGTGCCGATGCTGTCCTGTATGTCCGCCTTGTCCAGGAAGCCCAGCTGCCACAGCCGGCGCTGCAGATTTGTGACCGCGTCGCCGGTGGCGCCCAATTGCAGGGCGGCGTAGCTGTCGCCAGTGGCCTCGAAGCGCACAGAGATGTCCGGGGCGGCCTTGCTGTAGATGTAACGCTGCAGCGAGGCCGAGGCTTCGCCGGTGGGCTCCACGCCGATGGCGTTCTGGAAAGCGGTGACCGCGTCGCGGGTGGCCTCGTCATAGAGGGTGCTGGGCATTTCAAGGTAGCCCAGCTCCACCAGCCGGTTCTGCAACGACATCACGGCGCTGCCAGTAGAACCCGGCGTCAGGTTGAAGAACAGCATGTCGGTTTCCGGCGCCTGCGTTTCCTCCGCCTCGGGGACCTCTTCGGGCTGCGCCGCCTGTCCGGCAAAATCCGTTCCCTCGGCGGGCGCCGTCGTTTCCTCGGCATCCTGGCTGCCAAATCCCTCCGAGAGCATCTGGGTCTGGTCGTAGGTGAGGGCACGGCTGCTGAACAGTATCGATTGCAGCCAGGCGGTGGCCAGGCCGTCCTCTTCCAGTCCGTTGCACTGCTGGTAGAACGTCACGGCGCTGATGGTCGCGGGACCGTACTTGCCGTTCGGCGTGCCGTCCGCGTAGCCCAGCTCCACCAGCCTGCGCTGCAGGGCCAGCACGGCGTCGCCGCTGTCGCCGGGAGCCAGGTCCTCGTAGTCGCTCATTTCGATGCTGCCGCCCTGGGCGGGGGCGCTGCTGGAGAGGAGGAACTCCTGCATGTCCAGAGTCAGCATGCCGTTGGGCGTGCGTCCGATGGCGGCCAGGAAGCGGTTGACGCCCTCCTGGGTGGATTGGTCGAACACGCCTGTGTCGCTGTTCTCTGCCATGTAGCCCAGCGCGATCAGCCGCTGCTGAATCTGGGAAACCCGCGTGCCGGAATTGCCCAGTGCGATGGCCGTGGATTCGTCGATCTCCCCGTCATCCTCAGGGATGGCGATGACGGTGTCCAGGGGCGTTTCATCCGGCGGGGGCGTGACGATCAGCTGCACTTCGGGGGAGTAGCGCTTCGCGGTATCGGCGTATAGCTCCTGCTGCATGCCGACGCTGGCCGTGTCGCTGGAGGGCAGGCCGTAGGTGGCGTAGAACAATCGCACGCATTCGGCGGTCTGGTCGTCAAACACGCCCGTCAGGTCGGTGATCGGGTAATCCAGATTCTTCAGGCGCTGCTGCAGGGCGTAGACCGAGCTGCCCACCGTGCCGGGGCGCAGTATCGAATACTGGGAGAGCACCGCGTTGTTATAGGCGTCCGTGCCGTAGGCGGGGGCCGTGGAGGCAAACAGCTTCAATTGAAGCTTCGGCGTGGCGACGCCGGTCTGCATCGTGCCGAAGGTCTGCTCGAAGCGCTTCACGGCAACCTCGGTGTCGTTGTCGTACAGGCCGGAAACGTCGCCGTCGAAGTATCCCAGGTCCTTCAGGCGCAGCTGTAGGGCCTGTACGGCGATGCCGGTGTTGCCAAGGCTCAGGCTGCGGTACTCGGTTTGCTGCTCCTGGGTGCGCAGCGACTGGAAATCGCCTTCGATGACCGAGGTGTCGTTCAGCGTGACATTGCCGTCGGCGTCGATGACTATGGCCTCCGGCGCGCTCATGTTCTCGGGCAGGGGCGTGGCGGTGGCGTAGGGTATGCTGATCTCCACGGAGGTGTTGGCCTGGGTATCCAACAGGCTTTCGTCAATCGAGCCACAGCCGCACAGCAGCAGGCTTGCGCCTGCCGCCATGAGGGTCAACGCTGCGATTCTGTAGTTTCCCATCACAAGCCTCCGGGTCGGCACACATTTCATCATGGGCGTCCATGAAGCGACGCCTTCCATATATAGACGGATTTTCAGGCGGATTGGTGGCATCCGCCTGAAAAAAGTCACATTGCCACAAATGGATTATATAACATGCGTCGGCAAAATACAATGCGCTGAACACTAATTTTGCGTGGATTTCCAATGAACGCCCCGTTTACGGTAGACGCACACGTCCTTCTCGGAAAATACGGTGTCGCAATTGTTCGCAAACCAGGCCTCGTCCACGTCGAAGTCGTCCCGCTCAAAGGAGGATATAAAGACATACTCCACGTTGTAGCGGTCCAGCAGCGTCAGGTTGTCGCCCGGAGCTTCCAGCATGAGCCGCTCGTCCCGCTCCTGTATGAAATAACTGACGCCGTGGAAGTAGAGATAGCTGTCCGAGCCGCAGACGATGTTCCGGCCCGTCAGCGCGGCGACCGGGTTGTTGTGCTCGCTGCCGGTCAGCACCACTGCGTGGGCAGGGGTGTTGTCTTCGATATAGGCGGCGGCATGGACGGCCTGGGGGCTGAACAGCGTGTAGTCGGAGACCACCTCCCGGGCGATGCTCAGCGCGCCGGAGAGGGTAGAGACCAGCATGAATACACAGGACAGCAGCGCCCTGCCCCTTACGCCCCTCAACCGCTGCCAAAGCGTCACCAGGTACAGGCCCATTGCGGGCATCATGGCCATGTAGGCCACGTAAAACAGCTTGTTGTTGTCGTATATGTTGGGCTGGAACTGGATCAGCTCCGCCGTCACATAGACGCACAGCGCCCCCAGGCCCAGCATCCGGGTCAGGTTGCCCCGGGCCATCGGCTTACCGGAGCCCCGGGCCCTTCGCTTTCCCGTCAGCGCCGCCGGGACCATCATCAGCCAGATCAGGCCCACATTCTTGATCCAGAACCAGCAATAGCCGTCGATCAGCTTTCCGTCCGCCTGGCTGTTGACCCAATTGAACCGGAAGCGGAGCGAGCCGCCGTTAACGGTCTGGGGAACCGACCAGGTCATCAGCTGGGGCAGGGCCAGGGCCAGCGCGATAACGCCGTACATCGAGAAATGCAGGAAGACGGTCATCCGCCGTCCCCTGGCGTAAACCAGGGCATAGGACATCGCCCCCGCGCTGATCAGTCCCAGGGCCAGGAAGGAGTGGGTGTGTATCATCGGCAGCGCTCCGGCAAAAACGCCCAGCAGCGCAAAGGCGCCGACGTCGTCATCCCGGGCCGCAGTCAGCAGCAGCCAAAGCGCCGGCAGCAGCGCCATCCATCCGGCCAGCAGCGTGCGCTGGGGGATCATCATGTCGCAGATCACGTTGACCCAGCGCAGGTTCAGGGCAGGCTGGTTGGTCGGCGTCCTGTAGAAGCCGGTGAATATTTGGTGAAATGCCGTAGCGTCCTTCCCAACGCCGTCCAGCGCGTACAGGAAGCCCAGGCCGCCGTTGACGAACATCAGCGCCGTGGCGACGACCGTGGCGGCAGGGCTGTGGGTCAGTTCCCAGCAAAACAACACAAACCCCAGGAAGACCAGCGCCATCATCAGCGTACCGGTAACGACAAAGGCGTGCGTCAGGTCGCTGCCAAACAGCAGCATCGTCGTGACCATCGAGTCGCCCAGGAAGGGATAGCCCAGCAGCGTGCCGGGCAGCAGCGAGTAATCCGGGGGGAAGGACGCGCCTCTCAGGCTGGTGGCGAT
>JAZTZK010000304.1:0-3133 GCA_045637485.1 Clostridia bacterium | reverse complement strand
GCACTGCCCGCCCAGTCCGTAAATGGCGGACAGCCGACACAGCAGCGTCAGCGGCCCGCTGTCCGCCCCGAGGGCCATGCCCAGGGATAGCGCCACCAGCACAGGCGCCGCCAGTACGGACAGGGCCGGCAGCAGCGCGCGCTTCACCGCCTCGCACAGCTGCCGCAACGCCAATGCGGGCAGATCCCTGCCGATCGGCAGCTCGCCTGACAGCACCGCCCGCACCGCTTCACGGACGTCCGGCCCGCCCAGCGATTCCGAGAGCGCCTCCAGGTCCGAAAAACCCGCCTTCTCCAACAGCGCCTCGGTGGGATCTGCGGCCAGCGCCCCGGGCTGCAGCAGCAACAGCAGCGCCGCCAGCAGGATCAGCCGCCGCATACCAGCCCTTCGCTGACCAGCCCGGCGATCCTGGAGAACATTGGCGCGCACAGGCCCAGCGTCGCCAGCCTGGCTGCCAAGGCGATCCTCCCCGCCAGCGCCCGCTCTCCCGCATCGGCACACAGCTGGGTTCCCAGCTCGGACACCACGGCGATTCCCGCCCCCTTCAGGACCAGCGCGGCCACGTCCCCATCCCTGCCGAGCAGCTGCCGAAACGCCTCCAGCCACTCCCCGACTCCGGCCACGTCCGCCAGGGCCATGGACAGAGCCGCGACGCCACCCGCCAGAGAAAGGGCCGTCGCCAGCTCTGGCCGCTGCGCCCGAAGGGCCGCGCAGATCGTCGCTACGGCGATGCACAGCGCGGTGATTCTCAGAACCAAGGGCCCGCCTCCTTTCAGGAATCTTCGACGCCGCTTCTCCCCGCCCAGGATGACAGGCGCATCGACGTCACCCCGGACAAAGCGAAGGATCTTCGCCGTTTCAATCGTAAGGCGCGTCAGATCTGCAGCAGGCTGCGGATGCTGCTGAAGAAGTCCGATATCATGCCAACCACCATCATCAGCACCACCACCAGCCCCGACAGCGTGGCCAGCATGGCGATGTCATCCCTTCCGGCCCGGGTCAGCAGCTGCGAGATGACGGTGACGATGATGCCAATGCCCGCGATCCGAAACACAAAATCGATGTCCATGTCCACCTCATATCACGATCAGCGCCAGCATCAGCCCGATCAGGAACCCCAGGGAGACGTACAGCCTGTCCGCCTCCCCCGCCTTCCTGAGGGCGCCGTCCCGAAGTCGGCTCACCGCCTCCATTGAAGCATCCAGCAGTACCTCCTGCTCCTCCCGTCCACTCTGGCCCAGCTGGCTGAACAGCGTGTCCAGCGCGCCGATATCCTCGGCTGCCAGCGCGTCCGCCGGACCGCCACGTCGCAGGGCGCTTCCTCGTATCGACTGCCATGCGTCGGCGGCGCTGCGGCCCTCCCGCATGCCTTCGGCGACCTGCTTCATCAGCGCGCTGCCGGCCCTGTCCAGCGCGCATTGCAAGGGCATCAGCATGCCGGTCATGTGGATGCGCAGGGCCTGTAAATCCTCCGCCAGCGCCGCCAGAACCCGGTATCGCCTGCGAACGGCGTCCGACGCGACCTTGCCGCACAGCGTGCTGCCCAACACCGCGCAGATCGCCAGCACTAAGCGCGTCTCCAGGCCGCCACCCCCTCCCCGTCCTCCCTGCGCCAAACCTCCCGCACCATCCCCGGCGCGGGGCCCAGCAGCGCGACAAGCGCAACGATGCCCGCCTCCAGCACCGAGCGCAGGTTGGGTCGGGACAGCGCTTCGCCGAGGCTCGCGGCATGTGCTGAGGCCATGATGGCCGCGCCGCAGCGCGCGGCATCGGCCAGGGCCAAGGCGTCCTCCGCGCCACCGATCTCATCCGCCACGATCACCCGCGGCGCCATCGCCCGGAGCATTCGCGCAATGGCCCTATCCCTGGGACAGCCATCCATAACATCCGTGCGCAGCCCCACGTCCAGCGTGGGAACACCCATGTGACAGGCGGCCAGTTCGTGTCGCTCGTCCGCCAAGGCCACGCACAGGCCGCCATCGGACAGCTGTCGGGCGATGTCCCGCAGCATCGTGGTCTTGCCCAGCCCTGGCGGCGACAGCAGCAGCGTCGAGCGCAGAACGCCTTCTGAGGGCGCAATGTGGGCGAGCAGCCCGTTGGCGCACCCGACCACCGGCCTGGCGACGCGCAGGCAGGCCGAGCCGATCCCGTCCATTCGAAACCGGACCCCGTCTCCGACCATCCTGCCGCAAACCCCCACGCGACTGCCGTCGTCCAGTGTGAAGAAGCCACGGTCCAGCTCATCCTGGCGGGCATAGACGCTGTATTCCATCAGCGCGGCCAATATGCCCTCCAGCGTCGATCGTTCCAGCGGCTCGTCGGACAGCGCCTCTTCCCCGCGGTCCATACAGACCTGCACAGGCCTGCCGATGCGCAGCCGAACCTGGGTCACCCCGTCCCCGCAGGCCGCCAGCAGCGCTGCCGCCCCCGGAGGCAGCAGCGCCTTCAGCCTCTCCACAGCCCCCATGACACCGCCTCCGTCCCTTTAATCCTATGGCGGGCCGGGGCCGCTCATGCCTCCCGGCCGGTCAATTTCAACCTTACTCCTTCAGCCCCTTCATTGACATTTCAGATAATATGTGCCACAATGGTAGCGGTGGTGATCCGCCGCTATATGACGCCTGACAGGCGCCGCTGCATCTCCCTGCTTTTCATTGATGGGCGCACCCGCTTCGTGATATGTCCGCTTGGAAAGCCATTCCGGGACGTGCAGAGGCTTGACCTCCCATTTTGTGGCGTTTCGATGTTCTGCGGAACCTGCAGCGCCTCAATCACGTCAAAGCAGTATCATCATCAGGAGGATTGGACCATGAAGAAAACAGCACTTTTCATATTGCTGCTCGCCCTGTGCCTGCTTTCCGCCCCCTTTGCGGTGGCGGAGAGCGGCCCTGTCGCCCGCAGCGATGCCTTTGCCGCCTATACCGACGGCATCGGGCACCTGTACCTGACCGGCAAGGCGGACGCCATCAACAGCAAGCCGGCAAACAGCGTGGTGGGTATGGACGCCTACCGCGTGCTCTATCTGAGCGCCGACGACTTCCTGGACGCCCAGGACCTGTATTCGGTTGACCTGCAGAGCCTGAAGGAATCGCTGATCGCCACGGATGTCAGGGCCGCGTGCCTGGCCGGCGAG
>JAZTZK010000303.1:0-12511 GCA_045637485.1 Clostridia bacterium | reverse complement strand
CATCGTCGCGGCCTCCGCCCTGATTCCCTTCCTGGGCAGGACGGCCATCGGCTGGATTGTCGACGTCACCACGCTGGGCGCGACGATCATCTACTGGCTGATTTCCCATGCGGTCTTCCGTCACGCCCAGCAGGGGCGGCGACGCCTGGAAACGTGCACCGGCTTTGCGGGCATCGTCCTGATGACCGTCTTTTTGCTGCTGCTGCTGATTCCGGGCCTGCTGCCGTTCCATGCCATGGAGACGATCTCGTACATACTGTTCATCGTATGGGCGGTGCTGGGGCTGGCCTATTTCCGGGTGCTGATCCGGCGGGATCAGAGGCGGGAATACAAGCAGCGCGTCATCGTCTGGATCCTGCTTCTGGTGCTGATGCTGTTCGCTTCCATGATGTGGGTTTCCAGGGAGACGGAGAGCGCGGCCAACGAAGCGGTGGAACGCATCTTTGAATACCACGAGACCCACCCGACGGACGATGCCGATGAAAGCGTCAAGGAAGAGCGGGTCAGCTTCCTGCACGAGCAGGCGGCAAGGATCAGCAGCACGAATTCGATGTACTCCCTCGTTTCACTGGGGCTGTTCATCATCGTGGTCTCGATGATGCTGAACAACTACCAGGAGACGCAAAGGCTGGGGATGAAGCTGACCGAAGCGGAAAACGAGGCGATGGCGGCGAAGAAGATCGCGGAGCTGAAGCAGACGATCACCTCCCTGCTGGACAACATGCCGGCCATGACCTTTACTAAGGACGCGAAGACGGGGGTATACCTGGCCTGCAACCAGGCCTTTGCGGACTATGCCCACAAGGAGAATCCCGAAGGCGTCGTGGGGCTCACGGACGCGCAGATCTTCGACGCCAAGACGGCGAACCATTTCGTGCTGGACGATCAGATGGCGCTTTCGATGGACGAACCCTTCATCTTCTTCGAGGAGGTGCCCGATGCCGCGGGAAACCTGCTGCAGCTTCAGACCACGAAGCTGAAGTATATGGATGCCGCGGGACGCCTGTGCGTGCTGGGCATCTGCCAGGATGTTACGGACATGGTGCGCATACAGCATGAAAATGCCATGACGAAGGAGGCCTATGAAAACGCCCGCAGCGCCGGCATCATCTATACCCACATCGCCCAGACGCTGGCCAGGGATTACACGGACCTGTACTATGTCAATCTGGACAGCGAGGAATACATCGAGTACCGCAGGGACAACGAGGGCGGCATGCTCTCCGAGATGCAGCGCGGCTGGCATTTCTTCAGCGATTGCCGGGCGGAGCTGGCCGAAAGGGTCTATCCTGAGGATCGGGAGGTTTTCCTGAGCGCGATGAATCGCCGGGAGCTGATGCGGGCGCTGAGCCGGAAGGACACCTTTGCCATGACCTACCGGCAGGAAGGCGACAACGGCCCGACCTACGTGAGCATGAAGGTATCCATGATGGCGGACGACGAGCGGTTTATCATCGTGGGCTTTTCGAATGTCGATGCCGAGATGCGCGAGGCCATGGCCAAGAGCGAGGCCTTGGCCGAGGCGCTGGCCTCGGCGGAGGAAGCCAACAAGGCAAAGTCGTCGTTCCTGTCCAGCATGAGCCACGAGATTCGCACGCCCATGAACGCCATAATCGGGCTGAATACCCTGGCGCTGCGCGACGCGTCCCTCAGCGAGCAGACGCGCGATTACCTGCGCAAGATTGGCGGGGGCGCCAAGCACCTGCTCGGCCTGATCAACGATATCCTCGATATGAGCCGCATTGAATCGGGCCGCCTGGTCCTGCGTAGGGAGGTATTCTCCCTGAACGCCATGCTGGAGCAGATCAACATGATGATCATGTCCCAGTGCACCGAGAAGGGCCTGGACTATGAGTGCCATATCCTGAGCCAGATGGACTCGAACTATATCGGCGACGACATGAAGCTCAAGGAGGTGCTGCTCAATATCCTGTCGAATGCCGTCAAGTTCACCGAGGCGCCCGGCAGCATCACGATGAGCGTTGAGCGCACGGCCGTGTTTGAGGATCAGTCCACGCTGCGCTTCTGTATCAGGGACACCGGCATCGGCATGGACCAGGCGTTTGTTCCGAAGGTCTTCGAGGCATTCTCCCAGGAGGACGGCAGCTATACGTCGAAGTATGGCAGCACGGGCCTGGGCATGGCCATTACGAAGCGGATCGTCGAGATGATGAACGGTTCGATCAGCGTGGAGTCGCAAAAGGGCGTGGGGACCGAGTTTGCCGTCACCGTGACCCTGAGAAACTGCGATCAGGGCGTCCAGGAGATCGGCGATACGATCGATCCCCATGCGCTGCATGTCCTGGTGGTGGACGACGATCCAATCGCGGCGGAGCACGCCAGGATGGTGCTGGACGAGGTCGGCGTCCGGGCGGACATCTGCACAAGCGGCGAAGAGGCCCTGCGCATGATGGAGGTCCAGCATACCAAGCACAAGCCCTATAACCTTGTGCTCATGGACTGGAACATGCCCGGCATGAACGGCCTGGAAGCCTCCGATGAGATACGGAAGATGTACGACAGCGAGTCCACCGTCGTCGTGCTGACGGCGTACAACTGGGATGATATCAGGGATGAAGCGCACCGCGTCGGCGTGGACAGCTTCCTGGCAAAGCCGCTGTTCGCCGCGAATATCATGGATGAATTCGAGCGTATCGCGCGCCGAAACAACATGTCGCTGTTCAGGAAGAAGAACCGGGCGGATCTCTCGGGCCGCCGGATCCTGCTGGCGGAGGACATGGAGATCAACGCGGAAATCATGATCGACGTTCTCGAAATGGAGGGCATTGAAGCCGACCACGCGGAGAACGGCAGGGTGGCCGTCGAGATGTTTGCACAGAGCGAGATCGGGAGCTACGCGGCGATACTGATGGATGTGCGCATGCCGGAGATGGACGGGCTGGAGGCGACGGCGACCATTCGGGCGCTGCACAGGGAGGACGCGAAGAGGATTCCGATCATCGCGCTGACCGCGAACGCCTTCGACGAGGACGTGCAGAGATCGCTGCAGGCGGGCATGAACGCGCACCTCACCAAACCGATTGAGCCAAACCTACTGTATCAGGTGCTTGGAGAACTGATTTACGAAACGGAAATGAGCGACCGATGACCGAAGGCACAGGAGCCGTTTGGACAACTGGAACGGGGGGCGCGGATGAAACGTATTGGATTGCGGACTCAAATACTGCTGATTACATCGGTATTATTGCTCATTACGAATATTGTCCTGGGCATGTCGCTGACGCGGCAGTCCCAAAAGGCCATGAAGACGCAGATCGACGAGCGCATGCTGGACGTCGTCAAGACGGCTGCGGCCATGCTGGATGGCGACGCCCTGGAGCGCCTGACGGCGGAGGACGAAGGCACGCCGGAATACCAGGCGGTGCTGGACACGCTCAATCGCTTCCGGGACAACATCAATCTGGAATACATTTACTGCATACGGGACATGGGCAACAAATCGTTCGCGTTTACCATCGATTCCGATGCGGTCGATCCCGCCGAATTCGGCTCTCCCATCGCCTATACCGAGGCGCTATACAGCGCAAGCCAGGGCGCTGCTTCCGTGGACAACCAGCCCTATGAGGATCGGTGGGGGCGCTTCTACAGCGCCTACAGCCCGGTCTACACCAGCCAGGGCAAGGTGGGCGGCGTGGTTGCCGTTGATTTCGACGCCTCCTGGTACGAGAGCCATGTCAACCAAAACGCGTTGACGATCATCATCGGGTGCGTGATGTCCCTGGCCGTGGGCATCGGGCTGGCGCTGTACATGACCCGTCAGTTCGGCTTTCGCATCGAGCAGATCAACGCCAACCTGAACGACCTGGAAAACGACATGCTGGAGCTGACGGGAGAGTCGACCGGCAAGATCAGCGTCGATACGAAGTCCAACCCGAACGAGGACGCCCTCATGAGGATAGACAAGACCATCGAAAGCCTGAGGAACGACCTGCGGCTGCATGTCAGTCACATGAACACCCAGGCGAACAGCATGATCACCGCAATGGCCTCGGACTATCGCTGCGTGTACTATGTCAACCTGGACGAGGACATGGGCATCTGCTATCGGGCCGACCCGACCGACGAGGAACAGACGCCGGAGGGCGTCCAGTTCCCCTATATGGAACGCTTGACGTGGTATGCCAATAACGCCGTGACGGAGAGCTATCGCGCCGGCTTTTTGAGCTTCATAGAACCCGACAACATCCGGGAGGCCCTGTCGGTGAAGCCGCTCATCGCCTATCGCTACCTGGCAAAGCGGGCGGGCCGGGAATACTATGAGATGATCCGCATGGCCGGCGTCCGCCGCGTGGAGGATCGCGACGACCACATGGTTCACTCGATCGGACTGGGCCTGACGGAAATCGACGCCGAGGTGCGCGAGTCCATGGCGAAGAACGAGGCCCTGGCGGAGGCGCTGACCATGGCGGAAGAGGCGAACAAGGCGAAGACGACCTTCCTTTCAAACATGAGCCATGAGATCCGCACGCCGATGAACGCGATCATCGGGCTGGATACGCTGGCATTGAGGAGGAACAACCTGGATCCGGAGACCCGGGGGTACCTGGAAAAAATCGGCAGCAGCGCCCGCCACCTGCTCGGCCTGATCAACGACATACTCGACATGAGCCGGATCGAGTCCGGCCGCCTGGTGCTCAGGCGGGAGGAATTCTCCTTCGGCGCCATGCTCGAACAGATCAATACGATGGTCATGTCCCAGTGCAGCGACAAGGGGTTGACCTATGAATGCCGCATACTGAGCAAGGTGGACGATTACTACATCGGCGATGACATGAAGCTGAAGGAAGTGCTCATCAACATACTGAGCAACGCGATCAAGTTCACCGACGCGCCGGGCAGCATCACCATGACGGTCGAGCGGACGGGGCAGTTCGAGGATCAGTCCACGCTGTGCTTCTGCATTCGGGATACCGGCATCGGCATGGACAAGGAGTTCATTCCCAAGATCTTCGATGCCTTCTCCCAGGAGGATGGCAGCCGCACGAACAAATACGGCAGCACCGGCCTGGGCATGGCCATCACGAAGAGCATCGTGGAGATGATGAACGGCAGCATCGCCGTCGAATCCGAAAAGGGCGTCGGCACCCAGTTTGCCGTAACGGTGACGCTGAGGGACTGCAAGCACGAGGGAACGGTATACGAGAATACGGTGGATCTCCATGCGATGCGCGTCCTCGTGGTGGATGACGACATCGTGGCGGCGGAGCACGCCCGAATGGTGCTGGATGAAGTCGGGATCAGGGTCGATGTCTGCACGGACGCCATGGAAGCGCTGCGCATGCTGGAGGTCCAGCAGACGAAGCAGGAGCCCTATAACCTGGTGCTGATGGACTGGAATATGCCTGAAATGAACGGCATGCAGGCGACCAAAGCCATCCGTGAGCAGTTCGACAGCGATACGACCGTCGTCGTGCTGACGGCCTATAACTGGGATGACATCCAGGAAGAGGCGCACAGCGTCGGCGTGGACAGCTTCCTGGCCAAGCCCCTGTTCGCCTCCAATGTCATAGAGGAATTTGAACGGGTAGCCCGCCGCAACAACATGAACCTGTTCAAGGAAAAGAAGCGGGTGGAGATGGCGGGACGGCGCATACTGCTGGCCGAGGATATGGAGATCAATGCGGAAATCATGATGGATCTGCTCGAAATCGAGGACGTTGAGTGCGAGCATGCCGAGAACGGCCGGATTGCCCTCGAGATGTTCACGAATCACGAACCGAATTACTACGACGCGATATTGATGGATGTGCGCATGCCGGTGATGGACGGCCTGGAGTCCGCCGCCGCCATCAGGGCGCTGAACCGCGAGGACGCGAAGCGCATTCCGATCATCGCCCTGACCGCGAACGCCTTTGACGAGGATGTCCAGCGAAGCCTGCAGGCGGGCATGAACGCGCACCTGACCAAGCCGGTGGAATCGGAGCACCTGCTGCAAACGCTGGGTGAGTTGATCTATGAGGCGGAAGCCAGGCGGAGCTGACGGCGGTTTTTGAAAAGAGGATCACGGTATGAAGAATAACACTTCGAGGGTTACGATACTCTGCACCCTGATGATCGCGGTCATTGTGATACTGGGAACGGTCTGGGTAGGCCGAAGCGCAAAAAAGGACACCGAGCAGGCTGTCCGCACAGTCAGCCTCCTGTACCTGGATGAGCTGGCCGATCGCCGGGAGCAGGTCGTGGAGAACAACCTGCAGGGCAGCATCCAGACGATACAGGTCGCAATCGATCTGTTGAGTGAAGAGGATTTGAGCGACAAGGCCCACCTGGAGGCATATCAGTCCCGCATGAAGCGGCTTTACCAGCTGGACAAGTTCGCCTTCGTTGATACCGACGGCCTGATCTATACTTCTCAGGGGACGCAGACCAATATCGATGAATATGACTTCGACTACAAGACCATATCAAAGCCCGAAATCTCCATCTTCAATCTCAATACGCCGGAAAAAAAAGTGGTCATCGCGGTTCCGGTCAGCATACCGTTCAACGGGAAGACGCTGATCGTCTGTTTCATGGAGATCGATATGAACGTCATGCTGTCGGGCATATCGATGAATTCGGGAAGCGGAGGCGCCACCTTCTGCAACATCTATACGGCCGATGGCGTCGCCCTCACCAACGTGGTGCTGGGAGGTCTGTCGTCAGAGGATAACCTGCTGACGGCCATGAAGGACGCAAAATACGAAAACGGTTATTCCTTTGACGCATTTGTAAGGGGGTTCCAGTCCGGGCAGCGCGGCGAGGTCTCCTTTATGTACAACGACATCCATGAGACGCTGAGCTATGTCCCGGTGAGCGGCACTGACTGGCTGCTGACGTATCTGATCCGTGAAAGCGTCATCAGCAATGAGATCGGCTATATCTCAGACGGCATTGTCAGCAGAAGCATCGTCCAGTCTGTGATCACCGTGTTCGCCATGCTCGCCATGTTCACCTTCGTCTTCACACAGGCCCGGCGCAACGCGCAGCTCATGCTGGACCGCGAGACCGCGCAAGCCGAGGTCAGGGGAAAGCAGGAGGAGCTGGAGCAGCGCATTGCGCTTCAGGAGCAGCTTGAGGCGCAGAGCAAGCTGCTCAGCGAGGCGCTGTTGGAGGCGGAGCAGGCGAGCAAGGCGAAGACCGCGTTTCTCTCAAGCATGAGCCATGAGATTCGCACGCCCATGAACGCGATCATCGGCCTGGATAACATCGCGCTCAACGATCCGCAGACGCCGGAAAAGACGAAGGAATATTTGAGGAAGATTGGCGCGTCCGCCGACCATCTCCTGTATCTCATCAACGATATACTGGACATGTCCCGCATCGAATCGGGGCGTATGATACTGAAAAACGAGGAGTTTTCCTTCCCGGAGCTGCTGCAGGCGGTCAACACCATGTTCAGCGGACAGGCAGCCGACAAGGGGCTGGATTATCAATGCCGCATCATCGGCGAGGTGGACGACTACTACATCGGCGACAATATGAAGCTGCGCCAGGTGCTGATCAACATTCTGGGCAATGCCGTGAAATTCACCCCCACGGGGGGCAGCGTTTCGCTCCAGGTGGAGCGGAAGGCGCAGTTCAGCGGGAAGTCGACGCTCTGCTTTACGATCAGCGACACGGGTATAGGCATCAGCGAGGCGTATCTGCCCCATATCTTTGACGCCTTCAGCCAGGAGGATTCCTCCGCCACCAACAGGTACGGCAGCTCCGGCCTCGGCCTGGCCATCACGAAGAGGATCGTCGAAATGATGAACGGCGATATTCGGGTGGAGAGCGAGAAGGGCAAGGGCACCGTGTTTACCGTGACGGTAACGCTGACCGATTCCGACCGAAAAGAAACCGACGACATGGATGATATCCGCCCGGCCGATATGTCCGTGCTGATTGTGGACGACGACCCCATCGCCTGCGAGCATGCAAGGCTGGTTCTCGAGAAAGCCGGCATCGCGTCCGAGGTCGCAGCCTCCGGGCCGGAGGCCATCGAGATGGTCCAGCTTCGCCATGCCAGAATGGAGCCGTATAACCTGATCCTCGTCGACTGGAAAATGCCGGAGATGGACGGCGTGGAGACGACGCGCAGGATACGGACGATCGTTGGGAACGAATCCGCGATCATCATCCTGACGGCTTACCGCTGGGACGATGTCCTGGAGGAAGCCGTACAGGCCGGGGTCGACAGCTTTATCCCCAAGCCGCTGTTTGCCGCCGCTGTGATGGAGGAGTTTAAATCGGCCCTCAAGCGAAAGGGCGGCGTGGCCGCTCAGCATGCCCGCAAGGCGGATCTGGCGGGGCGGCGCGTGCTGCTTGCGGAGGATGTGGAGGTCAACGCCGAGATCATATCCATGCTGCTGCAGAGCCGCAGCATGGAGGTCGATCTGGCGCAGAACGGCAGAATCGCGGTGGAGAAATTCGGCGGGCATGAATCGGGCTATTACGACGCGATTCTGATGGATATGCGCATGCCGGAAATGGACGGCCTGGAGGCCACGCGGCGCATCCGCGCCATGGACAGGGAGGACGCCCGGCGTATTCCCATTATCGCGCTGACAGCCAATGCCTTTGACGAGGATGTGCAGCGCTCCTTGCAGGCGGGACTCAACGCGCATCTGTCCAAGCCGGTACAGCCAGAGGTGCTGTTTGAGACCCTGGAAAGCATGATCCGGGACTGAAACAGAATGAAAATCCTGAATGCGGTTTGTTTACAGGAAATTCATGGCGGGATAATTAAATCGACCAATGTGCTATGTTATATTTTTCGCACAGTGGTATAAAGACTGAATACTATGCCTTGCGGTCGCAGCACACGGGTTTTTCCTT
Organism: Clostridia bacterium; assembly: GCA_045637485.1. Taxonomy (GTDB): domain Bacteria; phylum Bacillota; class Clostridia; order Christensenellales; family Aristaeellaceae; genus UBA2862. The sequence goes on along the minus strand of JAZTZK010000303.1, from coordinate 3,691 downwards.
GTTTGTCTGCGGTGTTGAAGGCACGGAAAAGACGGTGGCTGGGTTCAAACCAGACCGATAAAACAGAGTTGCAATATGGAAGTACTTAGACAGTATCAGGCGGACATCATGCTGGTTCTCAGCGGCATCTGTGGCGTCATGGTTTTGTTCATATACATGACAAAAACCATGTCTGCCAGGAGAAAGACCATACTTATGCTGCTGGAGCTCAGCGCCATGTTTCTGGTGATTTCTGACCGCAAGGCTTACATCTACCGGGGAGACACGAGTACGCTCGGTTGGTGGATGGTGCGCGTCAGCAACTTCCTTGTGTTTTTCCTGTCGCTGGTGGTTTTATACAGCTTCAACCTTTATCTCATTGATCTGCATACCCATGAAGGCATGCTTCCCAAAGCGCCCCGACGTCTGATCATCGCAGAGGTTTTGTCGCTGGTAGGCATGGGGATGGTTATCGTCTCCCAGTTCACGGGGCTGTATTATACCTTTGATGAAATGAACCGCTATCAGCGGGCACCGGGCTTTATTCTCTGTTATGCGGTTCCGATGATGATCCTCCTGCTCCAATTATCCGTAACCCTGCAGTACCGCAAAAATCTGAGACTGACCATACGCCTGCCGCTGATTCTGTTCACCTCGGTGTGCATGGTGGCTTCCATTTGCCAGGCTTTTTTGTACGGCATTTCGCTGAGCAACATTGCGATCGTCGTCATGGCGGCGCTGCTGTATGTGTTTGTTCTCCAGGACATGTCCTGGGAGGTCGAGCGCGCCAGGAGGCTTGAAATCGATTACTACAGGGAAGAGCAAAAGAAGGAGCACGCGCTGTTTGAACAGACGGCGGAGGCGCTGGCGAGCGCAATCGACGCCAAGGATCCCTATACAAACGGCCATTCCCGGCGCGTCGCGGAGTATGCGCTGAAGATCGCGCAGATGGTCGGCAAATCCGAAGAGGAATGCGAAAAGGTGTACTTTTCGGGATTGCTGCACGATGTGGGGAAGATCGGTGTGCCGACCTCCATCATTAACAAGAAGGGCCGGCTCACGGACGAGGAATTCGAACAGATCAAGCAGCACCCGGTTTTGGGCGGACAGATCCTGTCCACCATCAAGCAGACCCCGTGGCTTTCGACAGGCGCGCGCTATCACCACGAGCGCTACGACGGCAAGGGGTATCCGGAGGGACTCAAGGGTGATAAAACCCCTGAAATCGCGCGCATCATCGCCGTTGCGGACGCTTACGACGCCATGACCTCCAATCGCAGCTACCGCAACGCCATTCCCCAGCATATCGTGCGGGAGGAGATCGTGAAGGGCGTTGGGACGCAGTTTGACCCCGAATTCGCAAAGGCTATGCTTCACATGATCGATGTGGATACCGATTACCGGATGCAGGAGATGATTACGGGAGCGCACCTTAAGATGACAACCGGCCTGCGCTGCGATTCCATCTATCACGACTGCACCGATGGGATCGCCATCACGAAGGAACCGGTTCGGATCAACCTGTGCAGCCAGCCGGACGACGGCTTCCCCAGGGAGGAAAGCCTGCCGACGCTGATCCTGTTCGACTCGCTGAACGGTCGTGTGCAACCCGGTAAGGAGGACGACCGGAATGTGCTCTACTTCGAGTATGCGCAGATTCGGCTCGACGGGCGCGTCATAGAGCGCAATACCCGCAAGACCGAGGTTCGCGTTCTCGATCAGGAGAGCGACCTTGAACCGTCCGGCTTCGGCGAACCCGAGCACGGACAGCGCTACAGCGTCAAGGCCGTTCGTTACGGCGATCATGCCCTCGTCAGTATTTCGGATGACAGGCAGATCATACAGGTCATCCTGGCGCTGCCGGACACCTCGCGCTTTTTGTACATTTCGATAGGCGGCGAGCACTGCGAAGTCCACAATATCCGCGTGGAAAATGACAACAAAGCAGTCGGCCCGGATTTCATCCCGCGCATCGCCGAGGAAATCAGCTTCATCAAGGGCTGCCCGGTGGGGGATGTGCCCAATCTCCAGGTGGACGGCTGGCGCACGGACGCCACCGAGGGCATACCGGTCGACGACGCCATGACGCTCACGTTCCATACGATGAGCCTGCCAACGGCGCGCATGGTATGGCACTGCGCGTACATCTGCGTGTTCTCGTCGGACGACGGGAAGGTAAAAGGCAAGAATTTCCGGGAGTACATGCTCCTGCGGCTGGACGGCGAGAACTGGGAGTCGGACGACCACGTTGAGAACAAGGTACAGGTCAAACAGAAGGCAGGCTTCGAGGGCTGGAACGTATGGAAGGATGAAAACAAAAAGGGGATGGACTGCGTTGTGACCATTGAGAGGAATGCGAACGTGATCTCCATGCAAACGGAAAACCTGGGTATCTCTATCAACAGCGTCACGACGATCCTCGACACTGTGAATGACGTGTATGTCGCCCTCACCGGTGATCAGTGTGCGCTGACGAATATCCGGGTCCTGACAAAGAAATAGAGAAATACCGCGCAATCAGGATTGTCGGTCGACGAGTGATATTTCCGATGCAGAGCAAGTCCCTTTGGACTTGCTTTGCATCGGAAAAGACACCGCCGGATGCGCCGCCGTACTGCGCGGTATTTCCTTTGCAGGCCCCTGCCACTGAACAGATGATCGAAGGTAAGTATCTGCGCTGAAATAAAACATGCATTCGAGAGGGGGAAGCACAATGGCTTTTAGCGATATTTGGACGATCAACCCGATCCCCGCAGAGGGTGCGGTGATTCGCGGGGCGAACTGGCGCGTCACGGTGCTCACCGAGAGGTTGCTCAGACTGGAATACGAGCCGAAGGGCCGCTTCTGCGACACGGCCACCCAGACAGTCATCAACCGGGCGTTCAAGCTGCCGACATTCACGCGGTCGGAAAAGGACGGCTGGCTGACCGTGGAGACGGAAGCCGTTCGCCTGCAATACGACGGCAGGCCCTTTTCACCGGAGGGACTGTCCGTGACGCTGAAGGGCCAATTCTGGGCCTATGCCAGCGTTTGGCACTACGGCGACAACAGCAATAACCTGAAGGGCACCGCCCGTACCCTGGACGGGGCCAACGGTGAAATACCGCTGGCGGACGGTCTGATGTCCTGGGAGGGCTACGCGGTGCTGGACGATTCCGACACCATGCGCATGGAAGAGGACGGCGCCCTGCTGCCCGCCGAGGCCCACGGCATCGATCTCTATCTGTTTGCCTACGGGCGGGACTTCAAGGGCGCGCTCAGGGATTTCTACCACCTCACCGGCCCGACTCCGGCAGTGCCGAGGTATGCCCTGGGCAACTGGTGGAGCCGCTACTATCCCTATACGGAAAAGACTTACATGGCCCTGATGGAGCGCTTCGCGGCCGAGGACGTGCCGCTGTCCGTGGCGGTGCTGGACATGAACTGGCACATCACCGATATCGACCCGAAGTACGGCCCCGGCTGGACGGGGTACTCGTGGAATAAAGAGATGTTCCCGAATCCGCCGCGGCTTTTGAGCTGGCTGCACGACAGGGGACTGAAGGTCACGTTGAACGACCATCCCGCCGACGGCCTGCGGGCCTTCGAGGACCTGTACGCGCCCATGGCGAGGGCGATGGGCGTCGATCCCGAAGGCGGCGAACCGCTGCCCTTTGACGCGGGAAGCCCGAAGTACCGGGCGGCCTTTGATGCGGTCGTGCTGGACGATTTC
>JAZTZK010000302.1:0-2354 GCA_045637485.1 Clostridia bacterium | reverse complement strand
CGGATTATCGCGCGGGGACTTTGAGCGCCATGTGGGATGATACGGTGCTGCCGGAAACCGCCCTCCGGGATCGCATTGCCGAGGCGGGGTATACCCTCGCGGGGCAAAGACAAACGATCCCGGTTTGGAAGCGGCTGGTTTTCCTGCTGGCGGTCCTGGCTGCGCTGGCGGCGCTGTTTCTGCTGGTGTCGCTGTCCCCGCTGAAAAGCCTGTTGAGCCGCTTTCCCACCGCCCGGGCGGGCATGGGCCTTGGCGCGCTGTTTGCGGTGGGGCTGCTGACCTCGCTGCACTGCGTGGCCATGTGCGGCGGCATCAACCTGGCCCAGAGCGCGGCCTCCGCGCAGGCAGGGCACAGGGTCAGCGCGGCGAATCTCCAGTACAATCTGGGGCGGCTGGTTTCATACACCGTTGTGGGCGGCTTCGTGGGGGCCGTGGGCTCGGTGTTCAAATTGAGCGGCGCGGCACAGGCGGCGATCCAGCTCGTCGCGGCGGCGTTCATGCTGCTGATGGCGCTGAATCTCATGGACATCGGCGGGCTGCGCGGCGTCGTGCCGACGCTGCCCGCTCGACTGCGGGTGCGGCTGATGGGGAAGGGCGGGCACTCGTCGCTGGTCGTCGGCCTTTTGAACGGCCTGATGCCCTGCGGCCCGCTGCAGGCGATGCAGCTCTACGCGCTGTCCACCGGAAGCTGGTGGATGGGCGCGCTGTCGATGCTCTGCTTCTGTCTGGGGACGATCCTGCTGATGCTGGGCTTCGGCCTGGTCAGCGGGCGCCTGAACGCTCGCTTCGCAAGGCCCATGCGCATTGCCTCCGGCGCGCTGGTGCTGCTGATGGGCATGGCGATGCTCTCCAACGGCCTGAACCTCGCGGGTGTGCAGATCAGGCTGCCCGGCAGCGCCGTCACCGATGCCGCCGCGATGGATGCAGAGCTTCAAATCGTGAACTCCGAGCTGGACTGGCGCGGCTACCCGGACATCACCGTAAAGGCGGGTGTGCCGGTGCGCTGGAATATCCACGCGGAGGCCGAGAAGATCACCGGCTGCAACAATGAGATGGTCATTCCCGCGCTTAACCTGCGCGTGCCGCTGTCGCCGGGGGACAACATCGTGGAGTTTACCGTCGACGAGCCCGGCGTGATACCCTACACCTGCTGGATGGGGATGCTGCGCGGCTCGATCACCGTGGAGGAATGATATATGGAACAGTACAACATCACCGGCATGAGCTGCACGGCGTGCAGCGCCCGGGTGGAGAAGGCCGTGAACGGCGTGCCAGGCGTCACCGCCTGTTCGGTCAGCCTGCTGACCAATTCGATGGGCGTGGAGGGCACAGCTTCTCCACAGGCCATCATTCAAGCGGTGGAGGCGGCGGGCTACGGCGCTTCGGTAAAACGCAGCGAAGCCGCTTCGAGCGTATCCGCCGACGAGGAGGCCTTGAAGGACAGGGAAACGCCCGTCCTGAAGAAGCGGCTGATCGCCTCGGTCGTCCTGCTGATCCCGCTTCTTTACCTGTCCATGGGCCACATGATGTGGAACTGGCCGCTGCCCAGGTGGTTCGACGGCAACCACGTGGCCATGGGCCTTGTCCAGCTGGTGCTGACGGGCCTCATCATGGTCATCAACCAGAGGTTCTTCATCAGCGGCTTCAAGGCGCTGATGCACCGTGCGCCGAACATGGATACCCTCGTGGCGCTGGGCGCGTCGGCGGCGTTTCTGTGGAGCCTGTACGTGCTGTTCGCCATGACGAGGGCTGTCGTGGACGGGGACGAGGCAGCCGTCATGGCGTACATGATGGACTTCTACTTTGAATCCGCCGCCACGATCCTGACGCTCATCACCGTCGGCAAGATGCTGGAGGCCCGGGCCAAGGGCAGGACCACCGACGCGCTGAAGGGCCTGATGAAGCTGGCTCCCAAGACCGCCGTGCTGATCCGGGACGGTCAGGAAGTTGAGGTGCCCGTCGCGCAGGTGAAGCGCGGCGACGTGTTCGCGGTCAGGCCCGGCGAGAGCATCCCCGTGGACGGCGTGGTGCTCGAGGGCGTCAGCGCCGTGAACGAGGCCGCGCTGACCGGCGAGAGCATCCCGGTGGACAAGGCCGCGGGCGACGGCGTGTCGGCGGCCACCATCAACCAGTCCGGCTATCTGAAGTGCGAGGCCACCCGCGTGGGCGAGGACACGACGCTCAGTCAGATCATCAAAATGGTGTCCGACGCCGCGGCCACCAAGGCCCCCATTGCCAAGATCGCAGACAAGGTCTCCGGCGTGTTCGTGCCGGTGGTCATCGGCATCGCCATCATCACCACCATCGTCTGGCTGCTGGCGGGACAGCCCATCGGCTACGCGCTGGCGCGGGGC
>JAZTZK010000301.1:0-23314 GCA_045637485.1 Clostridia bacterium | reverse complement strand
GCTACATGGGCTGGTACGACGCCAACCCCGTGAACCTCAACCCCCTCACCCCTGAGGGCACCGCGAAGAAGTGGGTGGAATACCTGGGCGACGTGGACGCCGTTCTGGAGAAGGCCCGGGCGGACTTCGGCGCGGGCGAATACCAGTGGGTGGCCCAGGTCACCAAGGAGCTGGTCTATGCAGACCCGACCAACCAGGCCGCCCGTGACCTGTGCGCCGACGCGCTTGAGCAGCTGGGCTACCAGGCCGAGAGCGGACCGTGGCGCAGCGCCTACCTGATGGGCGCGTGGGAGCTGCGGGAAGGCAACCAGGCCGAAAAGGAGGGCACCACCAAGGGTCGTGAAACCACGATGACGGGCATGACGACGGAGATGATACTCCAGTACAACGACATCCTGACCGATGCCCTGGCCGCCCAGAACGACAACTTTACCCTGAAGCTGAACATCTCCGATACCGGCGAGACCTTCCGGGTGATACGAAGGGACGGCGTACTGCTGGTGTATCCCGGCGAAACGTCGGAAGCGTGCGACTGCACGATCACCTGCAAACGCCTGCAGCTGCTTGAGCTGATGGGCGGCTACGCCGATGCGGCGGCCAACATGACGGTCGAGGGCGACGATACCGTACCTGACCGGCTGGTGAAGTACATCACGCCCGTCAGCCGCAATTTCAACATAATCGAACCGTGAAGAATTCGAAGGACAGGCGCATGATAAGCCGATTGCCGTGCCGATGACGGACATGATGTCCTCAGGCTCAGCCGCATACGGCGAAGCGCCGCTTTCGGAGAATGAATCCCCGCTACTGTTCCCTGGCCTTTTCCAAGGCCAGGGTTTTATCTTTCCCGGAGCATGACAAATTCCCCTGTCATGGAGCAATGGGGGATTGCGCCCTACAGTCGAATGCCGTACCGGCTCCGCATGGCCTCAACCTTCTTTGCGCGCTCCTGCCGTTGCAGAAGGCGCGCCGCCTCCAGTACGTCCCAGTTTTGCGCTTCCAATGCCGCCTGCGCCGCTTCTCTGCTCACACAGATGCTTTCCGATACCAATTCGATCATTCTTTCCCGCGCCATGTATATGACCTCCGTTATTCTGTATTTCATGGATTGGACGGAGCAAGCCGGGTTTCGTTACAGGGATATTCATACCGTCGGGCGACACGTTTGTATTTAACGAAATACCGTACAATATGGCGCCGTCAGCTGACCACCTGAATTGCGCGGTGTTTTCCTTGGCTATAAACGATTGCTGAGCCGGGTGAAGCCGTAGGTTCATTGGTTTGGTTATTCATTTTTAATATCTCTTGGGGTTGCAAAAGTGACGCATATGTGATACAGTATAGTCAAACAACTGAATATCACAGCGGGTGTCGGACGCAATGCGTCCGGTGAAAAGGGAAGCGGGTGAGAAGCCCGCGCGAACTCGTCACTGTAATCGGGGAATGAACGGGCAATGGGCCACTGGAAACGGGAAGGCTGCCCGCATTGTGATGATCCGTAAGCCAGGAGACCTGCCCGGCTGTATGCGGAGGCGGTATTTCCGCCTCATGCCACGAGTGCCTGGCAGCATAGCAACGCCGATGATTCGGAGCCTGCCGGACGCCTTTGTGCCCCGCGGGCTTTTGCTTTGCCTGCGCAGATGTGTATTGCTGTCCGGCCGGGTGGTCGGCTCCAATAAATATCCATCATTTCAGGAGGAATTCACCATGAAGAAACTGCTTTCCATGCTGATCGTGCTGGCGATGGTCGTCGCCATGAGCGCCGTCGCGTTCGCCGAGGATGCCGACAAGGCCGCCGCCGCCGCGGTTGACGAGCAGATCGCCGCGATCCAGGTACAGGAATGGACCGAGGAAACCGACGCCCTGTGCGCTGCCGCCAAGGCTGGCTGGGATGCCCTGAGCGACGCTCAGAAGGAGCTGGTGGAAGAGGGCGATTACTTTGGCCGCGACACCGGCGACGCCTCCGCTGACGATCCTCTGAACGCCGACGGGATCGGCGAAAACGAGCTGCTGGTGGTCAGCTTCGGCACGTCCTTCAACGACAGCCGCGTGGCCGACATCGGCGGCATTGAGAAGGCCCTGCAGGCCGCGTATCCGGATTGGTCCGTGCGCCGCGCCTTCACTGCCCAGATCATCATCAACCACGTTCAGGCCCGCGACGGCGAGAAGATCGACAACGTGGCTCAGGCCCTGGATCGCGCTGTGGCCAACGGCGTGAAGAAGCTGGTTGTTCAGCCCACTCACCTGATGCACGGCGCTGAGTACGACGAACTGATTGCCACTCTGAACGCGTACACCGATAAGTTCGAGGCCGTCGCCGTGGCCGAGCCCCTGCTGGGCGAGGTCGGCGCGGACGCCACCGTCATCAATGAGGACAAGGGCGCTGTCGCCGCGGCCGTTATGTTGGCGGCCGTCGAGAAGTCCGGCTATGAGGACATCTTCAAAGCCGCCGAGGACGGCACCGCCTTCGTGCTCATGGGCCATGGCACCAGTCACACCGCCAATGTGACCTATAACCAGATGCAGACCCAGATGAACGAGCTTGGCTTCACGAACGTCTTCATCGGCACCGTCGAGGGCGAGCCCGAGGACACCGAGTGCAGCGTAGTCATCGGCAAGGTGAAGGACGCAGGCTTCAAGAAGGTCATCCTGCGGCCCCTGATGGTCGTCGCGGGCGATCACGCCAACAACGACATGGCCGATCCCGAGGACGAGGAATCCTGGTACAGCCAGTTCACCGCCTCCGGCGCTTTCGAGAGCGTGGACTGCCAGATCGAAGGCCTGGGCCGCATCGAACTGGTTCAGATCATCTACGTGATGCACGCCGGCGAGGCCATCGAGTCCATCGGCTGATTGCAGTTGAATTCAGAACCTCCGACCACAGGACGGGGTTGGAGGTTCGTAGCGTATGGAGGATATAACCATGAAGCAGAGTATCGCGTTGCTGCTGGCACTGGCGCTGGCGCTGTGCAGCCTTGCCGCGCTGGCCGAAGCCGCTGACGAACCTTTGGCGGACGGCGTGTACACCGCGACCTTCACCACCGACAGCAGCATGTTCCATGTGAACGAGGTCTACGACAACATCGGTACCCTCACCGTGGAGGATGGCAGGATGACCATTCACGTCACACTGGCGTCCAAGGGCATCCTCAATCTGTTCCCGGGCCTGGCCGAGGAGGCCCAGAAGGAGGGCGCCCAGCTGCTGCAGCCCGTCGAGGAAACCGTGAACTATCCCGACGGCACCACCGACACGGCCTATGCCTATGACATTCCCGTGCCCGCCATCGGCGAGGAGTTCGACTGCGCCCTGATCGGCAAAAAGGGCAAATGGTACGACCACAAGGTCGTCGTCACAGACCCCGTACCGGTTGAGAGCAAATAATACTTCGGACACTGCGGGGTGGAAGAGAATAGAACCTTCGTTGCCCCGGGATGACACGTCGGCGATTCAGCGTCATCCCGGGTGCGACGAAGGTTCTTTTACTGACTCTGTCGCATCACTTATCCGTGCGCGCATCGTATTCCCGCACCAGGTTCATGATCTCCCGATACCGTCCGGTGACCTTTTCGTAGTTTTCCGGCGAATGTGGAAATGCGCATTCCTTGCAATCCTTGTAGCCCTTTTCCGAATACCTGAAATGGCCGCCGCAGCGCTTTCCCAGCGCGTACAGCGGGCAGTAGCAGAACAGGCAGTTGAACCGATCGGGATCGTCGACGGCATGGCAGGGAAAATATTCGCATTCCCGGTTCTGGAAAAAGGCATAGTGCTTTGTCTGTTTGTCCAATATGCTTCTCCTCCTGAATGACAATCTACTGATCCTGCGCCTTCTGTGCCGCAATGAACCGGGTCGTGCCTGATTGCCGCTGTCCAGCAGCGTCGGTCTGCGCATTGAAGCAGTACCCCGGTACCGCAGCCCAGGTCCAGAGCGGATCTGACCTCGGCGTTCCGCTGCCCCAGCCATGTCAAGAGCTGTTTGGCGAACACGCGGGGGTACTCGTTCCAGCCGAACTCATTGTACAGCCGGCAAAACAGACTTGAATACATAGGCCCTCCGGGAGTATACCGGCAAAAGCTGATACGGTATTGCCAGGAAACCATCTATTTGTCTACGGTTACTGATGCACATATTATAACGCAAACCGGTCTTGCATACAAGCCATATTTTCTTCGCCAACCGGTTGACCTGTAATCGACGATGCTGGTATAATAAGTGTCAAGTAATATTAGCGTAAGCAGAACGACCAGGGGAAGTTGATGCCATGAATACGCTGATCGAATTGTACGATACCACGCCCATCGAAAACGTCCTGGGTACGGAGATGTTCAGACCCAAGGAGATGATACTGCTCTGTCCGCCGGAGATCGAACAGGATCGCCAATACCGACGGTCTCTGCGCGCCTATTTTGAGTATCGCAAGATCCAGGTCAAGCTGACGTTCATCCCGGTGAGCATGCTGGACGCGGTGAAGATCGAGCGGGTGCTGCGGGAGGTGCTGGACGCCCACCCGGACTGTGCCATCGACATTTCCGGCGGCACCGACGCCGCGCTGTTCGCGGCGGGCGCGGTGTCCGGCGAGAGCGCCGTGTTCACCTACAGCAACAAGCGCAACGCCTTCTTTGAAATCAAGAACGCGCCCTTTGCCCGAAGCGTCAGCTGTGACGTGCGGCTGGACGCCCGATCCTGCTTCCTGATGGCCGGCGGCATGCTGCTGCCGGGGCGGATGGACAACGAGGATCTGGAGTTCAGGGTGTACCAGATCGAGTGGCTGTTTGACATCTATGCCAAATACCGCCGGATCTGGAACCGCCAGATCAGCTACATCCAGAAGATATCCTCGGCGGAGCCGGGAAAGCTGGAGGCCGAGGGCCGGTGGACGGAGAAGGCGGGGGACCGGCGCGTGAACGCCGACGCCGACCTGTTCAGGGCGTTTGCGAAGGCAGAGCTGATACTGGATTTGCATATGGACGAACAGGGCATACGCTTCCGCTTTCCCGATGAGACGGTGCGCTTCTGGCTGCGGGACATCGGCTCGGTGCTGGAGCTGCAGGTATTCCGGGCCTGCCTGGAGGCGAATTGCTTTGACGACGTGGTGCTCAGCGCCGTGGTCAACTGGCAGGGTGGAGTTATACAGCGCGACAGCGTGACCAACGAGATCGACGTGGTGGCGGTGCAGGGCATACAGCCGGTGTTTATCAGCTGCAAGACCTGCGAGATCCACACCGAGGCCCTGAACGAGCTGGCGATCCTCCGGAATCGCTTCGGCGGCAAGGACTCCCGGGCCATTATCGCCACTTCAGGCATGGCCACCAGGAACCGTGCGCCCATGCGCCGTCGCGCGGCCCAGCTGGGCATCGAGGTGGTGGAGTGGGACGATTTGCGCTTCGACCGCCTGGTGGCGAGGCTGAAGGCACGGCCGGTGCGATAAAACAGCGATGGGGGTGCTATCGCTGAACATCTTTGATTGCGTGATATTTCCACGGGAAAGAGGGTGAAAGGATATGATGGGTGTATTACAGACGATCCTACCGGTGGTCGTCATGCTGGTCATCGGTATCATCTGCCGCAGGACCGGTCTGATCTCCCGGGAGGGCATCGGGGCATTGAAGAACGTGGTGGTGAACATTGCGCTGCCCGCGGTGCTGCTGAATGCCTTCGCTACCACCAGCTATACCTTTATGGACGTGGTGGTGCCGCTTCTGATGTTCGCGGTGTGCTTTATCGCCTGGGTTCTTGGCAAGGCCGGGGGTAAGGCGCTGCGCATGCCGTCCCGGTTCGTGCCCTTCCTGACCACGGGCTTTGAGGCGGGCATGCTGGGCTACGCGCTGTTCAATATGCTCTACGGCGCGGATCGCACCGCCGAATTTGCCCGGATCGACCTGGGTCAGGTGCTGTTCGTGTTCACGCTGTACAAGGTGCTTCTGGCGATGGACGGCAACGAGCGGGCCGACGTGGGACAGCTGGTCAGGGAGATGGCGCTGTCGCCGATCATCATCGCCATTGTCGCCGGCGTGCTGTTGGGGGCGACGGGGCTGTACCGGGCGCTGGAGCCCTCGGGTGTCAGCGGTGTGCTGGACGCTTGCACCGCATTTGTATCCGCGCCGACCAGCGCGATCATACTGCTGACCATCGGCTACGACCTGGTGCTGGACGACATACCATGGGCCCAGACGGTGAAGGTGGTGGTTCTGCGACTGGTGATCATGCTGGCGCTGCGCACAGCGCTGGTGGCGCTGCTGGCGTCGATCTGGCCCGAAGCAAATCTTACCGCGGCGATCAATGTGATGTTCATACTGCCGCCGCCCTTCGTGCTGCCGGTGTTCGCCGACGATGCCGACCAGCGGACGTATGTCTCTTCGGCGCTGTCGGTGTCCACGCTGGTGGCCATCGCCGGGTTCGCCGTCATGGCGGCGCTGGGATAAATGTGTAGCGGCGGCAATCTGCGGCCACCGTCCTCGTGCAAACGGGGAAATGATAGCTGTATATTGCCGCCGCCGCAGTGCCGGATCAATCGAATGTCATCACGTTCAAGCCCTGTTCCGCGTCAAAATACCGTCTCACGCGCCCTTCAATGACCCGCACGACGATCTCGGCGGTGACGCTGACGCGAGCGTGGGTGAGATGGCCTCCGCGCACGTTGCCGCCAGCGTCGCCGGCGCTCATGTGCAGGTGCAGGTAAGGACCGTCCGTGAGCGTGCCGTGCAGGGATACGATCTCATAGGTCCCTCGGAAGCGGTTCGGCAGGAAGCGCTTTTCATCCCTGTTGAACACGCCCACGGTGAAGTCGTCCACAGCGCCGAGGCCGTTGATCTCGGCCAGGACGATGCCCTCCCGATTGGCCAGCAGGGTCAGCTGCGCCACGATGTCCTCGCCTGGATCGAGGCGCACGATGTAGGTGTCGGAAAACCGCCTGTAGTCCATGTCAACGCCCTCCTTCAACATTATTTTAACACGATGGCTTCCCGTTGGCAAGGGCAAAACACATGGCGCTACGGGTTTTTAATATCTTCTTCATTTTATAATATAAAATTCCCTGCAAAATGAAAAAAAGATGGCTTGGGGGGCTTTTCAAAAGTGCGTTTTTCTGTTAAAATGTATACACTATGGCAAATAAGCGCGTATAGGGTAAACCATCCGTTGCGCTTGTGCGCGTAATAAATCATACAGGGGGAATCTGATATGAAAGATTATCTGGCCAAGAATATCCGCAACCTGTCCATCATCGGCCATGGCAGCGTCGGCAAAACCACGCTGGCCGAGGCGCTGCTGTTCAGCACCGGCGCCATCGACCGCCAGGGCCGCGTAGAGGACGGGCAGGCCACCATGGACTATGACTCCGAGGAAGTCAAGCGCCATATCTCCCTCCAGGCCGCCATGGCGCCGCTGGAGTGGAAGAACAGCAAGGTGAACCTTGTGGATATTCCCGGCTATTTCGATTTCGCCGGCGAGCAGGTTGGTCCGCTGAACGTGTGCGAAGGCGCGCTGATCGTCGTGGGCGCCGTCTCCGGCCTGGATGTGGGCGCTGAAAAGGCTTGGGCCATCTGCGACAAGACCCACACCTCCCGCATGATCGTCATTACCAAGATGGATCAGGAAAACGCCAACTTTGACAAGGTTCTGAACACCCTGACCGAGAAGTACGGCAGCCACCTGGCGCCCATCGAGGTGCCCATCGTCGAAGGCGGCAAGTTCACCGGAGTGGCCTGCCTGCTTGAAAAGAAGGCCTTCCTGGGCGAGGGCAAGAACCTTAAGGCCGTGGACATTCCCGCCTCCGTCGAGGCCGAGGTCGAAAAGTGCCACGAAGCCCTGGTCGAGGCGGCCGCCAGCGCCGACGATGATCTGATGATGAAATACCTCGAGGGCGAGGAACTGACCGAGGACGAGGTCATGTCCGGCCTGCGCAAGGGCATTCTGGACGGGACCGTCGTGCCGGTGGTCTGCTGCTCCGCCGCCAGCCGCGTGGGCATTGCCAAGCTGCTGGACAACGTGGTCGACCTGATGCCCTCCCCGGAAGGCACCGTCACCGCGGGCACCAATCCCAAGACCGGCGAGTCCGTCGAGCGCGTCTGCGCCGATAGCGAGCCCTTCTCTGCCCACGTGTTCAAGACCATGGCCGACCCCTTCGTGGGCAAGCTGAGCCTGATGAAGGTCACCTCCGGCGTGCTGGAGGGCAGCACCGCGCTGTACAACGCCAATGCCGAGAAGACAGAAAAGCCCGGCACCATCTATTTTCTGAAGGGTAAACAGCAGATTTCCACCCAGAAGGTCCACGCCGGCGACCTGTGCGCGCTGGCCAAGCTGACCTCCGTGGCCACCGGCAATACCCTGTGTGACGCCAACAACCCGGTTCAGTTCCCCGATCTGGACTTCCCGGCGCCCTGCATCAGCAAGGCCGTGTACGCAAAGAAGGCCGGCGAGGAAGATAAGATCTTCAGCGGCCTGGCCCGCCTGATGGAGGAGGATCCCACCATCAAGGTCGAGAAGAATGTCGAGACCGCCGAATCCGTGCTGAGCGGCCTGGGCGAGATGTCCATCGACGTGGTGGCCGCCAAGCTGGCCGGCAAGTTCAAGGTCGAGTGCGACCTGCGCGATCCCAAGATCCCGTATCGCGAGTCCATCCGCAAGCCCATCGACGTCCAGGGACGCCACAAGAAGCAGTCCGGCGGCCATGGCCAGTTCGGCGACGTCAAGATTCGCTTCCGTCCCAACGAGGACCCGAACGATACCGAGTTCCACTTTATCGACAGCGTCGTGGGCGGCACCGTTCCGCGCCAGTACATCCCCGCCGTTGAGAAGGGCTTGATCGACAACATCAAGCACGGCGTGCTCGCCGGCTTCCCCGTGGTGGGCCTGACCGCTGAGCTGTACGACGGCGGCTACCATCCGGTCGACTCCTCCGAAATGGCGTTCAAGACGGCGTCCCGCCTGGCCTTCAAGCAGCTGACCACCGCCAATCCCGTGCTCCTCGAGCCCATCTACCACGTTGAGGTGGACGTGCCCGATGCCAACGTGGGCGACATCTACGGCGACATCAGCAAGCGTCGCGGCCGCATCCTCGGTTCTGAGAAGGTGGGCGAACTGCAGCGCGTCATGGGCGAGGCCCCGCTGTCCGAGATGTTCAAGTATGCCACCGACCTGCGCTCCATGACCCAGGGACGCGGCTCCTTCACCATGCGCTTCGAGCGCTACGAGGAGGTTCCCGCCAACGAGGCCAAGAAGGTCATCGAAGCCTACAAGGCCGAGGAAGAGGACGACGATTAATCCCCCGTCACAGTATAAACAAAACCCCTTCGGTCGAGAGACCGAGGGGGTTTTCAGTAGCCGGATGGGTCTCCTTTTTGTTATTTTCGCTTCATAGACAGCCATGTCAGCCCAAACATGAACAGGAACAGGCCGCCGATGACTGCCGCGCCGCCGCCGAGCCCGATCAGGCTTCGGTTTGGGTGGGTCACCATTCCGGTCAAACCCCGGCTGATCGGTATTGCATCACCGGCCTTTGGAATCGCGCGTGGATGAATTGTTATGAATTCGACTGTGGCGGTGGCTTCGTTTCCTGAACGGTCTGTATACTTGACCAACAGCTCTGCCCTGTAATGGGCCCTGCTGTGCCCTCTGGCCATGCGCTTTGCCGGGGTATAGCTTACACGCGCTGTATCCAGAACCGTTGCGTTGAAGTATGGTTGCAGGTGCGCAAACAGGAGAATCAGCAGCCCGACAACGACCAGCGCGGCGGGAATGCCCCAGACGATTTTCCTGTTCATTTTCCGAACACCTTCATCGTGAAAAAGACGGACAGTATGCCCCACAGCACGCCGAGCACAGCTACGATCGCGTCATTGCGGATCCATTGTTCCGGCTGTCCCTTCTGGTGAAAATGGGTTGGGTCGTTGGGGTCATACCAGATATCCACTGTCTCTCCGACAGCGGGCTTTCCTTCCTGTACAACGCCCTCAAGGCGATAATGGCGGCCTTCGGCATCGAATTCCAGGACGGCCCGCCAATAGGTATATACTTGTCTTCGCCCGCGGTGCCTGTGCGAGCGCTTCTGATACTTGACGTGCTCGACCACTTTAGCGGTGGTGACAGCGCTTTCCGCTTCCTGCCGCTTGCGCGATTCATGGATACCGGATATGCCGATATAGGCAAAGAGCCAGCCTCCAAAGGAGATGATGGCGTAGACGATCAAACGGTAGAGATTAAGGTTATTCATATCCAACACCATTTGTCCATAGCGGATATTGTCAGGAGCATCGTTTTTTTGGGAAATGCCTCTTTAAACATATATTTTAACACAGGGCGCCCTGTAGCGCAATATCCATGAATTTGTTTTTTAACGGATTTTAACCCCTTTGGGTGGGAATGGCGCTTGACCATGCCGTCACCCGATGCTATAATCCTTAACGTGTTAATGGTGAACATGTTAACTGACGAATTGAGACAGGAGAGCATCCATGGATACATGGAAAGGAGATCGCGTAGCGCTGACCCGCGAGACCATCGACGGTCTGATACGCACCATGCGACTGCACCACAGGATCGTGGAGCGGCGCATCGACGGGCTGGGCGTGCATCACAGCCAGCACCGCATGCTGATGACGCTCTCGCGGATGGGGCAGGGCGCCAGCCAGAAGGACATCGCCGACGCTATAGACGTCAGCCCCGCTTGCGTGGCCCGGACCCTGAAGGCCCTGAAAGCAGCGGACCTGGTGGAGAAAACGGAGGGCGTCGACGGGCGCAGCAACGCGATCAGCGTTTCGCCACGGGGCAGTAAACTGGTGCGGGATTCCGTGGCGTTGTTCCGGCAGATTGGCGCTCAGATGTTCCAGGGCGTCACCGATGCCGAACTGGAAAACCTGAATGCCGTGCTTCGGCACATTCAGGACAATCTGATCGATATGGAAGGGCGCGAGTCAAAGGACGACCGCCTGGAGGGGAGGGTTTAGAGCCGCATGAAATGGTCCAAATACGTCAAACCCTATTGGAAGTACTTTGTGCTGGGACCGCTGTGCATGATCGTGGAGGTCATCGGCGAGATCGTCATGCCAAAGCTGTACTCCCAGATATTGAACGTGGGCGTGGAAACCCACAACGTGGGCTACATCGTCGTCACCTGCCTTTTGATGATCCTCACGGCGGTACTGATGATGGGTGGCGGCGTGGGCGGCGCCTGGTTCGGCGCAAAGGCCGCGGTGAACTTTGCCTCCGACCTGCGCCGGGATATATACGGCAAGGTACAGGAGTTCTCCTTCGCCAACATTGACAAGTATTCCACTGGCTCGCTGGTCACGAGGCTGACCAACGACATCACGCAGCTTCAAAACTTCGTGAACATGATGCTGCGCATGTTCCTGCGCGCCCCCGGCATGCTGATCGGCGCGCTGATCATGGCCATCACCATGAATCCTCAGCTGGCGCGGGTGTTGGCGGTGACGATCCCGATCATACTGATCGTCGAATTTGTGGTCATTCGCATAGGCTTTCCCCGTTTCACCGTCATGCAGGAGAAGATTGACCACCTGAATTCCCGCATCCAGGAGAGCCTGACCAACATTCGCGTGGTGAAGTCCTTTGTGAGGGAGGAACGCGAGGACCAGAAGTTCCGCGAGGCCAACGGGGCGTTGAAGGACGCTGCCCTGCGGGCGTTGAACGTGGTCATATTCATGCTGCCGCTGATGATGCTGCTCATGAACCTGACGTCGCTGGCGGTGGTTTGGTTCGGTGGCAAGCAGGTCATCGCCGGGGACATGCCCGTGGGCGATTTCTCGGCCTTCCTGACCTACATTACCCAGATACTGATGTCGCTGATGATGCTGTCCATGCTGTTCATGAACAGCTCCCGCGCAATGGCGTCCTCCCGGCGCGTGAAGGAGGTCATGATGGAGAAAATCGACCTGTCCGATGAGAACGCCGCCCATAAGGACGCCCGGGTACAGCGGGGCGAGATCGAGTTCAGGCACGTGTCCTTCCGTTACTACAAGAACAGCGAGCACAGGGTGCTCAGCGACATCAACCTGAAGATCGACGCGGGCCAGACCGTGGGTATCATCGGCTCCACCGGCTGCGGCAAGACCACCCTGGTGTCGATGATTCCCCGGCTGTACGACGTGGACGAAGGCCAGGTCCTGGTGGATGGCATCAACGTGAAGGATTACAGCCTGTACCACCTGCGCGAGGGCGTGGGTATGGTTTTGCAAAAGAACGTGCTGTTCTCCGGCACCATAGCCGACAACCTGCGTTGGGGCGACGAGGACGCCACCGAGGCGGAAATGACCGAGGCGGCCCGCAGCGCCCAGGCCGACGGCTTCATCCGTTCCTTTGAGAAGGGCTATGAAACCGAGCTGGATCAGGGCGGCACAAACGTCTCTGGCGGTCAGAAGCAGCGCCTCTGCATCGCCCGGGCGCTGCTCAAGCACCCGAGGATACTGATACTGGACGACTCCACCAGCGCCGTGGATACCGCCACTGAAGCGTCGATCCGCCTGGCCTTCCGCAACGAATTGAAGGACTCCACCAAGCTGATCATTGCCCAGCGCATCTCCTCGGTGCAGGAGGCGGACATGATCATCGTCATGGATGACGGCGCTATCACCGGCATGGGTACCCACGAGCAGCTGCTGGCCTCCAACAAGGCCTACCAGGAGATCTATCACTCCCAGGTGAAGGAAGATAAACCGGCTGGGGACAGCGCTGACCAGGGGAAGGAGGGGAACCTCTGATGGCCAGAAATCTTGAAACGCTGCAAAAGCAGTACAACAGCACGGCTGTGGCCACCAACCGCGGGCCGATGGCTGCTACCAACAACTTCAAGGGCAAGCCTGTCAATTCCCGGGATACCATCGGACGCATACTCTCGTATGTGGGCAAGCACAAGTTCCGCCTGGTGCTGGTGCTGCTGTGCATGTTGCTGAGCACCGGGGCCAGCCTGGCCGCCGGTTATGTGCTGCGCCCGGTGATCAATCGCATAGCCGATTCCTCCACCTCCGCCGCGGATCGCCTGGCCTACCTGGCGATGATGCTGGGCGTAATGGCGGGCATCTACCTGATCGCGGTGTTTGGACAGCTGATGCAGTCGAAGCTTATGATCGGCGTGTCCCGCAATGCGATACAGAACATCCGCGACGATCTTTTCACCCGCATCGAGCGCCTGCCCCTGCGCTTTCACGACAACCAGACCACCGGCGAGCTGATGAGCCGCTTCACCAATGACGTGGATAACATCGGCATGATGCTGGACCAGTCGCTGATCAGCATGGTCTCCGGCGTCATCAACCTTGTGGGCACACTGGCGATGATGATCTACACCAACATCTGGCTGACGCTGATCACGCTGGTGTTCATCCCGATATTAATTATGGGCAGCCGCTTCATCATCGGCAAGAGCCGAAAGTACTATTCCGCCCAGCAGGCAGCCCTCGGCGCGGCAAACGGCTACATCGAGGAATCCGTGACAGGGCAAAAGGTGGTCAAGGTATTCAACCACGAGGCCGAGTGTGTGGCCGAGTTTGACCAGTTGAATGATGACCTACGGCACAAGCAGGAGAAGGCCATGTTCTTCGGCGGCATCATGGGCCCGGTCATGGGCAATGCCACCCAGATCAGCTATGCCCTCACCGCGGGCATCGGCGGTGCGCTGTGCGCCCTGGGTCGCTTCGATGTGGGTGGCCTGGCGATTTTCGTAAACTACTCACGCCAGTTCTCCCGTCCGATCAACGAGCTCTCTCAACAGATGGCGACGATCTTCTCGGCCCTGGCCGGCGCGGAGCGGGTCTTCACGATGATGGACAAGGAACCCGAGGCTCTGGAGACGGGCAGGATACAAATGCCCGAAAAGCTGGAGGGTCACGTGATCCTGGACGACGTCAGCTTCGGCTATGTGCCGGAAAAGACAGTGCTCAAGCACATCAGCCTGTACGCCAAGCCGGGCCAGAAGATCGCCTTCGTGGGCTCCACCGGCGCGGGCAAGACCACCATCACCAACCTGCTGAACCGCTTCTACGACATCGATTCCGGCAAAATCACCATCGACGGCATCGACATCATGGACATGCCCAAGAGCTACCTGCGCCAGAATATCGCCATGGTGCTCCAGGACACCCACCTGTTCACCGGTACGGTGATGGATAACATCCGCTACGGTCGGCTGGACGCCACCGACGAGGAGGTCATCGCCGCAGCCAAGACCGCCAACGCCGACAGCTTCATCAGACGGTTGTCTGACGGATACAACACGATGATCGAGGGCGACGGCGCGAACCTGTCTCAGGGTCAGCGGCAGCTGCTGAACATCGCCCGTGCGGCCATCAGCAAGGCTCCGATCCTGGTGCTGGACGAGGCCACATCCTCCGTTGATACCCGCACCGAGCGCCATATCGAGGAGGGCATGGACCAGCTGATGAAGACCCGCACCACCTTCGTGATTGCCCACCGCTTGTCCACCGTGCGCAACGCCGACGCCATCATGGTGCTGGAGAACGGCGAGATCATCGAGCGCGGCGATCACGACGACCTGCTGGCCATGAAGGGACGGTACTTCGAGCTGTACACCGGAAAGAGCGAGTTGACGTGACCAGATCACCGAGGGGATGCCAAACGGCATCCCCTCAGTTATTCAGGGAAGTATCGTACAACTAAGCTGGTCGGTTGTCGAGTGCCTTTTTCCGCCGGATGCGCCGCTGTATTGTGCGGCGTTCCCTTAGTTAAGATTCGTCATCGTGCTGCCGCAGCGGGGACAAAGGGTGCTGCCACTGGAGCAGGTGGTGCCGCAGTTGGAGCACTGACGCACGCGGTTGGGCCGTACGGGGTTCACCGGCCCGCAACTGTAGCAGCCCCCTGTAGCGCTTGTGGCGGTGCCGTTGCCGGCATTGCTTGTCGCTTCGCCTACGGTTTCCAGTGCGCAGGAGGACTGGGGGAACAAGGGCAGGCTGAAGAATTCATCACATACATTCTCCGCGAATTCCTCGCAGGGAGGAACCTGGCAGAAGCCGTAGGTGGGGATAAGTATGTCTACCTCAGCGAGCACCTTCAGCACGACGGTGACGCAGACGGTGATGTCGAAGGTGCAGTTGCCGATGTAAGTACCGGATACGCAAATCGCGCTCACGAGGCTTTCCAGGGTAAAGGGTATGATGGAGTCGTCGGGGATGCAGAGCAGTATGTCCTTGTTGACCTTGATGACGGTCTGGCCCATCCACTCCTGGCAGCGCTGGTCCAGGAACAGCACGTCCAGCGGTACGTCCACCGTGCAGCGCACCCGGGCAAACTGGGGTCGGTCGGTCATCCGCTCGACGGTCAGGTTCGAGATCCTTCCTGCCGTGGTGGAGGAGCGGCAGCTCTCGAAGGTCCAGGCACCGTAGGGACGGGGCAGGGGACCGGGGTTGTTTTCGGCGTTCTGCACGGCCTCGTCATGCGTGATTGGGATGCTGGCGGGCGGACATTCGCAGTTGCAGCGGTTCCCGTCGCAATCACAGGCGCAGGGGCGGCCGCTGTTGCCCAGGCAGTCCGGGCCGGGCAGCACGGGCACGATGTTCTCGATGGTGATGCGCTGGTCGTCCAGCTGCTCCTGCTGCATGCAGCTGTCATACACGTTCTTGACCTGCACGCACACGCGCTGGTTCAACCCGGAGAGTATGTTTCCGTTGACCACGCCGGGACAGGTGTCCGAATTTGCGTTCTTATACGAATAGAAAGACATGAGCATTCCTCCTTGCGGGTTCGGGCGGCGGGATTGCCGACCCACACTGCATCCTATGCCCGCAGGGCAAAAGGGTGTCGAAGCACAGGGGCGCAATCAAAAAAGCCCCGCGACTGAAAGGGTCGCGGGACGTAGCGGATTTAACAGCATTTGTTGGCGTACTTCTGACGCACCTGATTGATCTGCTGCTGGTCGGCCTGTTGGGCTGGGTACCAGCCCTTCTGGGACATCTTCTGATAGATGTCGCTCTGCATGCACAGGCTGTCGTTCAGCGCGGTATCGAAGGTGCTCTGCACATTCTGAGTCGCGGATTCAATCGCGCCGTGCATATACAGGTCACACACGCCCTTCGTGGTCAGCAGGATGTTTTCCATGATCGACTGATCGTTCATTGCGCTCGCCTCCCTTACACCAGTTGATAGAATTTGCCGAATAGCTCGCGATGCTTGGACAGCATTCGGTTCACGCAGTTCTTCAGCTCGGGATCGGTCAGCTGGTTCGCTGCCTGCTGGCACTGGCTGGTCAGAAACTGTTCATGCCCGAGGGCATCTTCGATATACTGCAATTCCTTGGGACTCATGTTCCCTCACCTCCTGAGCGTAGTATGGCCGAATTCAGGAGCGAATATTCAGAATTTCACGGTTTTGCGTGCGGTTTAAAAAGCAGCGCGTTCAGCAGTCCGAACACCACAGCGGCGCTGATACCTGCTGCGGTGCGGGTGATGCCACCCACGAAGGCGCCGATCAGGCCGTAGCGGTTCACCGCTTCAATGGCTCCCATGGCCAGGGCGTATCCGAAGCCGGTCAGCGGCACTGTTGCCCCTGCGCCGGCAAAATCGGCGAGGGGCTTATAGACGCCCACGGCTGTCAGTACGACCCCGGAAACCACGAACAGCACCAGTATGCGGGCGTTGGTCAGCTTGGTTCGCATGATCAGCAGCTGTCCGACGTCGCAGATCAATCCGCCGACCACGAAGGCCTTCAGAAACATCCAAAGGGTATTCATACTTTGCTCCTCTCTATGCAGGCGGCGTAGGCAATGCCCGGCACGCTCTGGCCCTGTTGGCTGCTGGTGGGGGAGAGCATTGCCCCGGAGCCCACGACCAGCAGCCGGTTCAGCTCCCCGGCCTCCATCCGCTTCATCAGCCAGGAGCAGCTGACGGAAGCCACGCAGCCGCAGCCGCTGCCGCCAGCGTGGGTATCCTGCGTCTGGTAGTAGAGGCTCGCGCCGCAGTCGATCAGTTTTGCGGGGGGCAGGTCAACGCCGGCAGCGTCAGCCAACGCCAACAGCAGATCCCGACCGATCCAGCCCAGGTCGCCGGTGGCGATCAGGTCATAGTCCTCCGCCGTGCGATCCGTGTCGGACAGATGGGCGGCGATGGTGTCAAACACCGCCGGGGCCATGGCCGCGCCCATGTGGTTGGCGTCGGTGATGTTCAGGTCGATCACCCTTCCCAGGGTGCCCGATGTGACGCGCAGCGCGTTCCCGTTGCCCTCCGCCGCGAGTAGCGCCGCGCCGCAGGCGGTGGCGGTGCGGGAGGCCTGGGGCGGCTTCTGAGTGCCCAGCTCCAGCGGAAAGCGGAACTGTCGCTCCGCCGTGCAGAAGTGGCTGGAGGCGACGCAGAGGGCATTCTCAAGGAAGCGCCCCGAGATCAACGCGGCGCCCGTCACCAGAGCCTGTACAAAGGTAGAGCAGGCGCCATACAGTCCTATGAAGGGGATACCCAGCGTGCGCGCGGCGAAGGACGAGGCGATGATCTGGTTGTTCAGGTCGCCACCCAACATGGCCTGCACGTCCTCGTCTGAAAGCTGGGCCTGATTCATGGCGTTTTTTGCGCAACGGCGCACCATTTCCATCTCCGCCAACTCCCAGCTCTTCTGCCCGAGGAGATCGTCCTCCAGCACCGTGTCGAACCAGTTCGCCAGCGGGCCGCGTCCTTCCTTGGGACCG
Organism: Clostridia bacterium; assembly: GCA_045637485.1. Taxonomy (GTDB): domain Bacteria; phylum Bacillota; class Clostridia; order Christensenellales; family Aristaeellaceae; genus UBA2862. The sequence goes on along the minus strand of JAZTZK010000301.1, from coordinate 5,674 downwards.
GCGATGCTGGCGTGGGAAACTATGGCGGCGGGATGCTCGTAGATGAAGGTCTGCTCTCCGGCGCGGCTCACAGCACCCACCCCCTGACCAGCCAGTAGACGACGCCTACGATCACCGACGCGACGATGCCGTAGGCCAGCACCGGGCCGGCCAGCGTGAACAGCCGCGCGCCGACGCCCATCACCGCGCCCTCCCGCTGGAATTCTATGGCCGGAGCGGCCACCGAATTGGCAAAGCCCGTCACAGGTATGGCGGAGCCGGCGCCAGCGTATTTGCCGATGCGGTCATAAACGCCGATGCCCGTCAGCGTTGTGCCCAGAAAGATCAGGCAGCCGGTGGTGAACATCGGCGCGGTGATCTCGCCCAGGTTCAGCTGCTGGGCCCAGAGCGTCAGCGCCTGTCCAATACAGCAGATCAGTCCCCCCACCCAGAAGGCCCGCCAGTAGCCGCGGAGCATCCGGGAAGGGGGCGTGAGCTTTGAAACCAGCTCGTGGTATTCATCCGGCGTCAGGGGCTGTCGGCTCATGGGCGCACCTCCCGTTCATTGCGAAGATTGTGCCTGCCTGAGCGCATCGGCATGCGGATCTCGGTGATTTGCGAGGGCATGTCCGCGACAGCGACAGTTGATGGTAGGTTTTGTCGGTTCATGATGGTGATCCTTTCCTGTTTTGATGCCTGTCGCTGGTAGTATGCGTCGATTGCCAACGAATTATGAACGCGCTCAGGCACGGACAGAACGGATCGAGAGATCGATATAAGGGGCATATCGGAAAAAATTTGCCCTTACTCCAGCGCCAGCAACCGCACCTGCTCCACTCCATCAATCCTGTTGAGGTCATCGACCATGTCGTCGATACCCCTGTTCAGCTGGGACAGGTCGATGGACAGCATGATGCTGGCCTTGCCATGAATGGGCAGGTTCTGGGTGATGGTCAGTATGTTGGCGTTGCAGTCTGAGAGGGTGTTGATGACCTTCGAGAGCATCCCGGCACGATGATTCAGTTGGAGCATCAGCGAAGCCTTGCGCCCTACCGTCAGCTGGCTGGGCTCGAGGATCTTGTCCTTATATTTGTAATAGGTGCTTCTCGAGATGCCTGTAGCGTGCACGGCGTCGATCACTTGGGTGTAAACGCCGGATTCCAGCAGCCGCCGGGCCTCCACAACCTTGATGAAGTAGTCGGGTAGCGCTGTTTTTTCTACGATAAGGTAATCGTTGAGCATGTTCATAATGGCCTCCAACAGTTTGATATTGTCATTATATCCTGCAGATCCGTGTCCGTCAATCCCGGACATGAAATGATGCTGGTGTCAGAAGAGAAAACCCGGCAAATATTTACTGAAAGCCCCTTGTCAAAACTGGGTAAATCGTATATAATGAAAAGAAGCTAAGGGTTAACATTGGCCTTAATATATTTATCGGGAGGATGAGCAACGATGCAGAAATATGTTTACCTTTTCAGTGAAGGTAACGCGACCATGAGGAATCTGCTGGGCGGCAAGGGCGCCAACCTGGCGGAGATGACCTCGCTGGGCATGCCCGTGCCCCAGGGCTTCACCATCACCACCGAAGCCTGCACCCGCTACTATGAGGACGGAAAGACCATCGGAGAGGACATCCGCAAGCAGATCGACGAGGCCCTGGCCAAGATCGAGGCGATCAACGAAAAGAAATTCGGCGACGCCAGGAATCCGCTGCTGGTCTCCGTGCGCTCCGGTGCCCGCGCCTCCATGCCCGGCATGATGGACACCATACTGAACCTGGGCATCAACGACGAGGTGGCCGCAGGCCTGATCGCCGGCAATCCCGATCCCAAGTTCGAGCGCTTCGTGTACGACAGCTATCGCCGCTTCATCCAGATGTTCTCCGACGTCGTGATGGAGATCCCGAAGAAGACCTTCGAGGTCATCATCGACGAGATCAAGGAGAAGAAGGGCGTCACCAACGACATCGACCTGGACGTGGACGACATGAAGGAGCTGGTCGCCCGCTTCAAGGCCTACTACAAAGAGCAGAAGGGCGAGGACTTCCCTTCCGACCCCTACCAGCAGATGATGGAGGCCGTGAAGGCGGTGTTCCGCTCCTGGGATAACCCCCGCGCCAACGTGTACCGCCGCATGAACGACATCCCCTATTCCTGGGGCACTGCCGTCAACGTGATGCCCATGGTGTTCGGCAACCTGAACAACCAGTCCGGCACCGGCGTGGCCTTCACCCGCAACCCCGCCACCGGCGAGAAGAAGCTGTTCGGCGAGTACCTGATCAACGCCCAGGGCGAGGACGTCGTGGCCGGCATCCGCACCCCCAGCAAGATCGAGCAGCTCAAGGAGGAAATGCCTCAGGTCTACGAGCAGTTCCAGACCATCGCCAACAACCTGGAGAACCACTACAAGGACATGCAGGACATGGAGTACACCATCGAGAATGGCAAGCTCTACATGCTGCAGACCCGCAACGGCAAGCGCACCGCCGCCGCCGCGCTGAAGATCGCGGTGGACCTGGTGGACGAGGGCATGATCACCGAGAAGGAGGCCGTGATGCGCGTCGAGCCCAAGCAGCTTGACAGCCTGCTGCACCCCACCTTCGACGCCAAGGCCCTGAAGAAGGCGACACCCATCGGCGAAGGCCTGGCAGCCTCTCCCGGCGCGGCCTGTGGTCAGGTGGTGTTCTCCGCCGAGGACGCCAAGCGCTGGGCCGAGCACGGTCACCGCGTGGTGCTGGTGCGCCTGGAGACCAGCCCCGAGGACATCGAGGGCATGGTGGCCTCCCAGGGCATACTGACCGTGCGCGGCGGCATGACCAGTCACGCGGCGGTCGTGGCCCGCGGCATGGGCACCTGCTGCGTCTCCGGCTGCTCTGAGATCAAGATGCACGACGACAAGACCTTCGACCTGGGCGGGCGCACCTTCCATGAGGGCGACTGGATCTCCGTGGACGGCTCCACCGGCAAGATTTACGGCGAGGCCATCCCCACCGCCGAGGCGACCATCTCCGGCGACTTCGGTCGGTTTATGGCCTGGGCGGACGGCGTGCGCAAGCTGCGCGTGCGCACCAACGCCGACAACCCCCGCGACGCCATGCAGGCCGTGAAGTTCGGCGCGGAGGGCATCGGCCTTTGCCGCACCGAGCACATGTTCTTCGAGGGCGACCGCATCAAGGCCATGCGCGAGATGATCGTGGCCAAGGACGTGGAGAGCCGCAAGAAGGCGCTGGCGAAGGTCAAGCCCTACCAGCAAGGCGATTTCGAGGCCATGTATGAGGTGCTGCAGGGACGCCCGATGACCGTGCGCTACCTGGATCCGCCGCTGCACGAGTTCGTGCCCACCAAGGAGGAGGACATCGTCGAGCTGGCGAATGAGATGAACCTCGACGTTGAGGACCTAAAACAGACCATTGCCGGTTTGCACGAGTTCAACCCGATGATGGGCCACCGTGGCTGCCGCCTGGCCGTCACCTATCCCGAGATCGCCGAGATGCAGACCGAGGCCGTCATCTCCGCCGCCATCAATGTGAACCGCAAGCATCCCGAGTACAGGATCGCGCCCGAGATCATGATTCCGCTGGTGGGCGAGGTGAAGGAGCTGAAGTACGTCAAGGACGTGGTGGTTGCCACCGCGGACAGGCTCATCAGGGAGGCCGGCGTGGACATGAAGTACCACGTGGGCACCATGATCGAGATCCCGCGCGCCGCCGTCACCGCAGGCGATATCGCAAAGGAGGCCGAGTTCTTCTCCTTCGGCACCAACGACCTGACCCAAATGTCCTTCGGCTTCAGCCGCGAAGGCGGCGCCAAGTTCCTGGGGGCGTACTATGAGAACAAGATCTACGAGTTCGATCCCTTCGCCAAGCTGGACCAGACCGGCGTCGGCGCGCTGGTGAGGCTGGCTGCCGAGCAGGGCCGCAAGACCCGACCCGACATCCACCTGGGCATCTGCGGCGAGCACGGCGGCGACCCGTCGAGCATCGAGTTCTGCCACAGGATCGGCCTGGACTACGTGTCCTGCTCGCCGTTCCGCGTGCCGATCGCCCGCCTTGCCGCCGCCCAGGCCGCGCTGCAGAACAGCTGATCGTCCCTACAGACAGTAAAGGCGCAGCAATCGTCTGCCGGTCCCACTCCGTTTCAAGCGGGGAGGGACCGGCAGTTTTGACGGTTGCGGACGGCCTGATTCGACCGGTCAGCGAGCACCCGCACAAATCAATGTTCAATAATTGGAAAAGATTTCTACAACAAATTATCTGATTTATAGCGGTAGCGCTGTTGACAGAAATAATTTGTAATGATAATATTAATTCCGGCGTGGATGCATCTTTTTTTGAGTTTCCACAGTCTAAGGGACAGCGTTTGATTTGGGACCGCAATAATCTCGTCGCAAGGAGCGCCAAGACTATGAAAAAGCTTGTTTATCTGCTGATATTGAGCCTCTGCGTAAACGCTTTGGCAGGGGCTTCCCTGCCGTGGCTGCAATCGGCCAGTGCTGCGTCGAAGACAGAAGAGAAGTCGGAAAAGCAGTCTGACGGGAAGGGCAAGAAGAAAAAGTCTGAGAAGTCTGAGAAGTCTGAGAAGGCTGAAAAGTCTGATAACTCTGAGAAGTCTGAAAAGCCTGATAACTCTGAGAAGGCTGAAAAAAAGGCGTCCAAGGATCAATCCGGGAAGAGCCAAGAGGACAGCCAAAAGTCAGACAAGAAAGAGAAAAAGACCAAGGTCGAAAAAGAGAAGGAATACACTATCGACCTTGCGAAGAACGGCCAGGTTGCCCTCAGCGTCGTATTGGAGTATACGAAGATGGACATCAAGCTGAAGGACGTCAAGTCCATCGAGCTGGAGGACGAGAAGGATAAAAAGCGCATCCGCTGGGAGAAGGACAAGGAAAACGAGGGCGATTACATTCTCACCGTTCTGAAGAATTTCAAGGAGCTGAGGCTGCGCGTCGTCACAAAGAAGAGCAGCAGGCTTCTGGTGCTGAAAAATGGCGCAAAGAGCGACGACAAGACCGGAAAAGGGTCAAAGTACCCCGAAAAAGACGAGACTGAAGATAAGAAAGCGCCTTCCGGGGAAGAGCAGGGGAAGCCCTCCGAAAAAGACGAGAACGAAGAAAAGAGTAAGCCTGCCGAGGAAGAGCAGGGAAAGCCCGCTGAGGAGGGAAAGGAAGAAGCTGACGAGGAAGAGGCGGAGGCGCTTTTGGGTTTGCCTGAAGTTACACTGGAACAGGAAAGCGAGCCGGAAGACAAACAGACTAAAGTCGGCGATGAAGAAAAGTCCGGTGAAGGAGATGCGCCTACCGCGACAGATGACGCAAGCGACTTCATGGAGGAGCTGATAATACCGGTTACAGAGGGCGCTGTGGATGACATTGAAAGTCAGGGCGACGGCGCCGAGGGCCAGGGTGATAGTAAAGAAGGCCAGGACGACGGCTCCGAAGGTCAGAGCGAAGACGCCGTCGACAAGGACGACAGCAAAGAAGATCAGGGCAACGGCGCCGAAGACCAGGACGACGGCAAAGAAGATCAGGGCGACAATACCGAAGGCCAGGACGACGACAAAGAAGGTCAGGGCGACGGTACCGAAGACCAGGACGGCGGCAAAGAAGATCAGGGCGAAGACACCGAAGATCAGGGCGACGGTACCGAAAGCCAGGACGACGGCAAAGAAGATCAGGGCGACGGTACCGAAAGCCA
>JAZTZK010000300.1:0-3564 GCA_045637485.1 Clostridia bacterium | reverse complement strand
GCACCCAGCGCATGCCCCAGCCGTAGGCCTTGTCCATCTGGGCGTGGCCGTCGAAGAAGGTCACCTGCTTTTCCACGCTGAAGCCGTCGTCGCCGTTGTTTTCCAGCAGGGCGATGGCGCACATGCGGCGGGCGTTGTTGTACTCGTCCATGCGCACGATGATGTCCTCGTTGCCGGGGTAGCGCAGCGTGACCACGCCGTTGGCGGTCTGCCAGTTGGCCGCGCCCTCGTAGATGAAGGTGTACACCAGCACACGCTTGATGTCGGGGATCTTCGCGCCGTTGATGCGCAGGTTCTCGCCCGCCGCGGACGCGCCGGTGCGGTCGTCGCCGTCCAGGGCGATCCAGGGCTCGGCGTTCAGGTTGCCAAAGGCGTTGCCCAGGGCCTGCACGGTGCCCTTTCGGCCGTTTTTCAGTTCGTACAGGCAGCCCAGGTCCAGGTCGATGGGCCTGGGGGCGAACAGGAAGCGCTTCTTCGGCTGGTCCCAGTTCAGGTTGATCAGTATCTCCCCGATGGATACCTTCTTTTTCAGGTTGACCTTTTGTCCCTTTTTCAGTTCGACTGCCATGATGATAACCTCCTTTGCGGATCGGTGGGCAGGGTACGGCGGAGCAGGGCACGGTGGCGACGGGTCGTCGCCGCTACACGGGAGCATGCCATACCGGCGCCTGTGGCGGTGGCGTCTGCGCCGCCCAAAGTCGCCCGGTAGGGCGCGGTGGCGGCGGGGCGTCGCCGCTACACGGGTGCATGGCATATCAGCGCCTGTGGCGGGGGCGTGTGCGCCGCCAAAGGGCGCCCGGTAGGGCTGCGGTGGCGACGGGTCGTCGCCGCTACGGGGCGCAGCCGCGGTGGATCAGCGGGGCGCGTTGTACTTTGCCATGAAGTCCCGCCGGATGTTCTCCAGCTTCACCTGGTCCTGCTTGCGCTGGTCCCGGGCGGATTGCTGGAGCTTCTGGGTCTCCTCGATGCCGCCGACGATGGTCTGCCAGGTCTTTTGCAGGGTATCCGCCTGGATCGACGGCGCGCCGGCCAGCCTTGCGGTGGCCTTGGTCTGGGCCACGGTGTTGCGGGCGTTCTTCAGCAGCATCTCGTTGGTGCGCTGGTCCAGCACCGACATGGCGTCGGATTGCAGCTTCTGGCGCTTGAGCAGTATGGCCTGGGCCAGGGCCTGCTTGAACACGGGCAGCGTGATGATGAAGGCCGAATTGATCTTGCGCACCAGGTTCATGTTGTTGTACTGCATGGCCTTGAGCATCGGTATCGATTGCAGGGCCACCGCCTCGGCAGTGCGCAGGTCCAGCGTGCGCTGCTCCAGCATGGTCTTGGCCTGCTCCAGGGTCTGCAGCTCGAAGGAGATGGATTGGTCGCCGGTGCGCTCCAGGTCCTGCCGGCGCTGGTCGATGTAGGCCTCGATCTCCTTGCAGCCCTGGTCCCCGGCCACGATGTACTTCTCCAGCTCGTGGAAATACTGCACGTTGGACTGGAACATCTGCTCCAGCTTCTGGTTCGAGCGCTTGATCTCCGCCTCGTAGCCCTTGAGCTGAACGTAGATCTTGTCCACCTCGTCGCCCATGGTGTTGTACTTGGTCAGTATGCGCTCCAGCTGGCCGCGCACGTTGCCCAGCAGCCGGCCGAACAGCCTGGGGCTGTCCTTGAATTCGTCGATGTCGAACTTCGACATGATCTTCGCCAGCGATTCCAGCATCTGGCTGGACTGGTCCATCTGGCCCATGTTCATGCTGCGCAGCACCACGTCCGACGCCTTGGAGATCTCCTCCACGGTCTCGGCGCCGAAGGTGACGATGGTGGTCATGTCGCCGATGTCGATCTGGCTGGTCAGCCGGTCGATCTCGTCGGAATCCACCAGCTGGGCCACGGTCTTGTCCCGGTCCTCGATGATGTCGTAGGGCTTCACCTCCACCGGCTCCAGCGTCAGCGTGGGCTGGGCCTGCTGGGCCGGGCGGTCGAAATTCAGGGCCATGTGTCAACTCTCCCTTCTAAACAGCCTGTCGAACCAGCCGGAGTGCCTGGCCTGGGGCATGGCGTCCAGCTCGGGCGCGGTCAGGTCGTAGATGTATTCGCCGATCTGGTGCTCCACCGGCAGGTTGTCCGCCAGGAAGCGCTCGATGGTCCGGTAGCCGGTGGGCGCGAACAGCGCCACGTCGAAGCCGACGAGGTTCAAGAGCGTCAGCAGGATCGCGTCCTGGAGCGTCGCGCCCTCCTCCTTCGCGTCCACGCAGACCACCTTCGGGCTCTTGCGGGTGAAGTCGAAGGCCTGGAGCATCCGCAGCAGCCCCTTCCCCATGCCCAGAGCCGTGGCCAGCACGGTGTACTCGGTGCCGTTGACAAAGGTGCCCGCGACCAGACGGCGATCCAGCATCAGCTGGACCTTGTCAAAGAGGTGGTCCTGCAATTCCTCCCGCAGCAGCGCGAAGGGATAGCGGCGGTCCCCCCGCAGAAGCGCCCGGTCGACGCGGCCGTTCTTCAGGGCCTTCAGGGCCAGCGCCTGGTAAGCGCCCGCCTCCAGGGGCATGGGCAGCTGGCGCACGAACAGCGCGTCCCTCTCCACCAGCTGGCGGACCCTCTGCCAGTAGGCCGGCAGCTTGCCGCCCTCCACGCCGGAGACCTTCGCGAACAGCACCGGCATCGTCACCCTGTCCCCGTCGGCGCTGAAGCCGGGGCGGTAGCGCAGCTCCTGGTCCCAGAGTATGAACAGCTCGTCGAAGGTGGTGCGCAGCGTGACGGCGTTGGCGCGGACAAACTGACGGTTGCGGTAGAGGCCCGAATCGGCATAGAGCAGCGCGTCCAGGTCCTTCTCGGCGTGGGCGGCCATCGTGCTCAGGCGCAGCGTGGCGTCGTCCCGGGGGAACTTCGTCGCGTCCATCGATTCCTCGCCGGTCAGCTCCAGCAGCAGCTCGTCCGACAGGACGCAGGGCTTTTCAAGGTTCGGCGTCGGCAGCAGCACGTCCGCGGGCATGCGGGCCAGCCAGCGGACGTACAGCGCGTCGTCCACGTCCGCGCAGCCGCCCATCAGTATGAACACCGGAACCTGGTCCGGCTTCCAGCCCCGGAACAGCCGGGCGTGATACCGGCGGATGCGGCACAGCAGCACGACCGCCGCGGTCAGCAGGCGGTTGGGGCTGCCCGAGTCCTTCGCGGCCAGGCGCACGACCTGGGTAAACGCCCGCTGCATCAGCCGCAGGAGCGCCTCCGGGGCGTCCGCGGGCAGGTTGCCCGCCAGGTCCACGATCATCTCCTCGGCGGAGGCGTAGCGGCTGCGGCGGCGCACGGCGCTCAGCTCCTCCGGCTCGGCCTTGGGCAGGGGACCGTCCACCGCCACCACCGTCCGGCCCCCGTCCACCAGCTGCCGGTACAGGCGGTGCAGGTCGTTCAGGTATTCCAGCTTGTCCCGCACGCCCCGCAGGCGGATGAAGCCGTTGTACAGCAGCTTCGGATCGTCGCCCCGGTCGCTCGGCGGCGTCAGCAGCTGGTCGCAGTCCGCCTCGGTCATCCAGGCGTTGGTGCAGAGCGTGTAATCGGGGGCCTTGAAGTAGTTTTCGGCCC
>JAZTZK010000299.1:0-3631 GCA_045637485.1 Clostridia bacterium | reverse complement strand
GCCTTTCACTGGCACAGCTTCCTGGAGGTCACCTGCATACTGGAGGGCAACGGCTGCTACTACGTCAGCGACCGGGCCTACGAGGTGTCGCCGGGGGACATGATCATATTCAACAGCGCCGAGCTGCACGGCTGGCAGGTGTTCCAGCGGGAGATGCGGGTGCTGGCGATGGTGTTTTCTGACAGCATCGTGGCCGGCTACGGCGACCTGATGGACCTGGAGTACCTGCGCCCGTTCGTCGGCCGGGGCAGCAATTTCCGCAACCGCATCGGCAGGGACGAGCCCTGCGCTTCCCAAATTGGCGGCATGATGCAGGAGATACTGGACGAATGGCGGCAGCGCAGCGACGGCTACCCGCTGATGATCAAGGCCGACCTGCTGCGGATCCTGACGATGCTGGTGCGCCACTACCACGACGACGCCCGCGGGGCGGACCGGGGCGACCCCAGCAAGGCCCTGCGCCGCCTGCAGCCCGCCTTCGAGTACATCGACGCCAACTACTGCGCCCGGATCACACTAAAGCAGGCCGCGGACCAGGTGTTCATGAGCCCCAACTACTTTTCCCACTACTTCCACGCCGCCACCCACATCTCCTTCAGCGACTACGTCACCCTCCGCCGCATCCGCAAGGCCCGGGAGCTGATGGAGACCTCCGGCAAGAGCATCTACGAGATCGCCATCGAGTGCGGCTTTCCCAACAGCAGCAACTTCTATCGGCTGTACAAGAAGCATACAGGGGAGAGCCCGCGGCAGGGGCGGTAGAATCGCGGCGGACCCTCGCGGCCATTGAATGTTGAAAGCAACCGACGCAAACGTCGTTTGTGAAATAAAAGGAGGACAAGACCATGAAGAAAATTGCGAAAAACCTGCTTCTTATGACCCTCGCGCTCGCGCTGCTCATTCCGGCGGCCTGGGCCGAGCCCGGCGACGCGGTCAGGGGCGTCTTTGACGCGCTGCTGGCGGAGGGCTCCGACTACAGCAGGGCGAAGGCGCTCACCGCCGAATACGCCCCGGACACGAAGTACGAGGAGAAGCTGGAGGACGACGGCTTCACCATCACCGTCAGCGGCGACGAATACAGCAGCGGCACCTGGCGCTTCACCCGGGACGGCGACGCCCTCACCACGACCATCTCCAATGAGGGCATGCAGAGCATTATGGTGATCTACGTGGTCAAGGCGTTGGCCGACTACCTGGGCATGAACGGGAGCCTGACCATGGGGTATATCAACGGCCTGTCCATGCTGGATATCACCAGCGACGACTTCGCCATGACTCCGGACGAGGCCGCCGGGACCACCGACGCGCGCATCAACATCGCCGGCCCCTGGGAGATGAAGGGGCTGGACCAGATGGTGATCGACGAGCGGAGCCTGTTTTACGGCGCGCTGACCGAGGAATCCACCAGCATTGCCGCCAACATTGGCAAGGTCATGATGATCGCCAACGGCAATGCCGACGAGGTCACCATACTGCTGGGCGAGTACGGCGAGCTGGACGATGTGGCCCTGCAATCCCTGCGCAACGCGGTGGGCATCCTCCAGCCCGCGGGCTGGGAGGACTTCACCGCCAATTACAGCCAGCTGTCCGACACGCAGGCCGAGGGCTATGCGGTCGAGCTGAACGTGGACGCCCAGGCGGTGGGCGAGATCATCGACGACGCCCCCCAGGGCTACAGCTTCGCCGTGGCGCGCTTCGGGGCGTAATACAACGCGGTAGGCATATTCTGTAAAGGGAACAGGAATAGCGGTAGCATGAAGCAGGGGACGGTCGCTTCCACTGTATCTATTGCTGATATGGTGGATAGACCGTCCCCTGTCTTTTTATCACTGTCAAAGCTTGTCCGCAATCAATGCCCAATCCTCATTAGACAGACTCAGAGCTTCCCGAATCTGCTGGTTGGAAAACCCAAGCTTGTGCTTGAGACTGCTTGCGAAACTGAGCATGGAAAGCATATGCTCTTCAGCACGTCCCTCGGCGTGACCAATTGCGCGTCCTATTTCCAGAGCTTCGTTGCGCATATCTTCCATTGCCTTGCACATTTCACTGACCCCCTTTGGATTCTCCTTGAAATAACGGGCCCTTTCAGCCATGATGTCGTAGTGCATATCGTCGGGATTGCTGCACAGGAAGTCGTGCATCAATCGGCCCAACGCATCGTCCTCATTATATTGACCGTTGACGTACAGGATATGTTCCCGATCATTGAAAGGCTTGTTGTTGACCAGATTCACCCGCTCTATGGGATAGATGCCTGCGCCGCAACCGAAGAAGTCGTTCTCTGTGACAAAGATCGTGTAGGTCTCGGGTAATTCCTCGAACTCCTGACCCGCATCCAGTGCTTCGATGTCCATTGCGGCGCTGTGGTAACGAGCACGCTCTGGCTGCGCCCCCCTGTCGGCGCGTTGCACTTCGATGTCGTACTGTCGGCTTTCACTGTCTACGCCATGTACATCCAGACACAGGGATCGCGCGCCAAGAAGTCGTTTCAGGTCCTTTTGCGTCTCCTGTCGAGTCAGCACCAGATCGGCCTTGCCGATGATGATGCGCAACACGAACTGCGCAAGTGGCAGGTTGTCCCGAAACAGACAGCGCATAAAGGTGTCATCAATGGGACGAAGACCGCGCAGACGCTGCAGATCCTCCTGGTGGAAGCGCTCCCAAAGACAATTGTCGTCGATCATCACGGATTACTACCTCCACGTCTGTGCTTCGATATTAGCATATCACGTTTTTAACGCTTTGGCAAGAATGAATTACTGTTTTGCTATGACCTGTCCGGAAAGGGATTCTCCCTGTAATTTGTGCGCCCCAGCAGGTAATCAGTGGTCGTTCCATAATAATCCGCCAGTTGTATCAGCACCTGTGTAGGTATGTCTACGTCACCGCGCTCGTAGTTGCTGTAAATTCTTTGGGAGCAATGAAGAATTTCTGCAAGCTGCCGTTGATACAGGTCAGCGTCTTCCCTCAAATCCCTGATTCTACTATATCTCATCGATCAATCATGGCTCCAATTTAATGATAGAGTATTGGCAGATACCATGACAAATATGCCATAGCGAAAAATTCACTATTGACATATAGCGAATAATTCGCTATACTAATTGCGACGATTATAAACATGTTAGTAATGGAGGGCTAAAATTATGAAGAATCGAATAAAAGCAGTTGCCATGATGATCATTATCATTACTCTGCTTTCCCTCTTACCCATGCCGGCCTTTGCTTCTTACAAAGTCGGTAAACTAAAATACAACTACTGGTATAGTCTCAAAGAGAATGTCAGTACAGTCTATAAGGTGAATGTCACTGCTGATACGATATTGATAGTGAACTGGAAAAACAATGGGGGAGAATCGTATGTTAACGTTTATCCTGACAAGGAATGCGATGAAAGCCGTATATATGGTTTTTTAGACAACGCTTACAGCATGAGTTCAGGAACCAATGGAATGGTTTTATATCGTGGAACGTATTATATTTACATGAGTGATGATGATAATAAGACAAAGGTGAAGTTTTCCAAGAAAGCCAATACGATAAATAAGCAGAACTATTGCATCAGCAAAGCAATAGCCATGACAAGGAATAAAAAATACGAGTATTCACAATCGAAGAATATCAACTATAA
>JAZTZK010000298.1:0-3824 GCA_045637485.1 Clostridia bacterium | reverse complement strand
CGCCGCGAAGCTGTACATCGGCGAAACGCTGGCGCTGAAGGCGACGCTGTCCCCAAAGGACGCGGAGGCGGTGTTCACCTGGAAGAGCAGCGACGAGAAGGTGGCCACGGTGAGCGCCAAGGGCGTTGTGAAGGCCGTTGGCGTGGGCAAGGCATATATCAGCGTCAGGACCGGCAACGGCCTGAAGGCGGGCCTGACCGTCAACGTGCGCAAGGCGCCGAAGGGCGTGAAGCTGAGCCAGACCGGGGCGACGCTGATCGCGGGCAAGACCCTGAGGCTGAAGGCGACGGTGACACCGGCGGACGCAAAGACCGGCTTTACCTGGCGCAGCAGCAACAAAAAGGTGGCCACGGTGGACGAGAAGGGTGTGGTGACGGCCATAGGCAAGGGTGCCGCGAACATCACGGTTGAGACTGAAAACGGCCTGAAGGCCACCTGCAAGGTCACCGTGCCCACGGCGCCGGCCAGGATCGCGTTTACGGAGGAGAGCTACAGCGTGAACGTGGGCAAGACGGTGAAGCTGACGACGAAGCTGACTCCCGTCAAGGCCCAGACCACACTCACATTCTCAAGCAGCGACGGGAAGATCGCCACGGTCAACAACAAGGGTGTGGTCAAGGGGGTCAAGAAGGGCACGGCCACCATCACCGTGACGACCGCCAACGGCAAGACGGCCTCGGTGAAGGTCACGGTCAAATAGAAGCGGCAACGGAAGAAACGAAAAGATCCTTCGCTGCGCGCGGGATGACATCCAAACGGCTGTCATCTCGCCCACGGCGAAGGATCTTTGCTACAGCGTCTTGACCAGCATCAACATATCTGTGAGGATCCTGCCGTCCTCGACGATCGGCGCGTCATAATTGTCAGTGAAAAATCCCCTGATCACGCCGTCCCGGACGAACCCGAAGCGCTCGTAAAACGGCACATTGCCCTCGCTGGTGCCCACGTACAGCATGTCGCAGCGGGCAGAGAGCACCCTGAACAGGTTGTTCAGCAGCCTCGCGCCGTAGCCTCTGCCCCGCAGGCCGGGGGCGACGGCCAGGTTTTTGATCTCCCAGTCGCCGTCCTCCCGCTCGATGACGACGGCGACGGCGGCGCTCTGGCCGTTCACCGTCAGCGCGTACAGCTCGCCACTGTCCAGGTACTTTTCGATCATCTCCCGGCTGGGGTCCGCCTGCAGCAGCAGTGGCATGAAGACATCCTTGCCGGCGCAGATGCGGCGGATCTCCACCGGGGCCAGCTCTCCCTTGGACCAATGCTTGCGGCACAGCGCCACGTAGCTCTCATTGCCGCCCAACACGATCTGCTCGCCGGCCTTGACCACCTTGCCGCCCGAGACGCGGGCGTTCATGATGGCCTTCTTTCCGCACCAGCAGACGGTCTTGACCTCCTCGATGGAATCGGCCCAGGCCATCAGCCAGTGGCTGCCCTCGAAAAGATTGCCCTGGAAGTCGGCCCGCAGGCCGTAGCAGATGACGGGAATGTCCATGCCGTCAACGATGTCCACCAGTCGCTGCACCTGTGCCTTGGTCAAAAACTGGGCCTCGTCCACGATCAGGCAGTCACAGGTGGTCAGGTCGATGTCATCCAGCTCCTCAACGAAGCGGCAGGGCGCATTCAGGCCCGAGCGGGATCCCACTGTGCGCGCTCCGTCCCGGTTGTCCAGGCGGGGCTTGAGCATCAGGGCGTTCTGCCCCCGCTCCTGGTAGTTGTATTGCACCATGATGGCGTTGGCGGTTTTGGAGGACCCCATTGCGCCATATCGAAAGTACAGCTTGGCCATATTCGTGAATCCCCTTTTATGAAATGATCTTAAATATCATACATGATTTGCCGGGAACCCGCAAGCGCGCTGAGGCTGTTTTACCTGATCTTCATTGACTCATATGCCGGCTGGTGCTATAATACAGGCAATTGAATAGAAGCCGTTTGATGCTCGCAGGAGAGCGGACATGGTCCCGCCGAAGGAGAGACACTCTCAGGCGTTCCCAGGGGAATGAGGACTGTGAGCGGACGGCACTCTGGAGACGCCCGCGCTGCGGGGGCCGAAGGTGAAAGCCGGGCACGGTGTGCCGGGTGAATCTCTCAGGCAAAAGGACAGAGCACGTTTTCCTCCCACGCATGGCGTGGGGGATGCAGTGCGGCCGGTTGTCTGAACCGGTCGTTTTATTATCTTGACATGGAGGCAGAAGTATGGTACAGGAGAGCATGGAATTTATTCGCAAGTACGACCCGGAGATCGGCGGCATCATGTTGAAGGAGCTGGAGCGCCAGCGCCGCAACCTGGAGCTGATCGCGTCCGAGAACATCGTGACCGAGCCGGTCATGGCCGCTATGGGCTCGGTGTTGACAAACAAGTACGCCGAGGGCTATCCGGGGCACCGCTATTACGGTGGCTGCGAATACGTGGACGAGGTGGAGAACGTCTGCATCGAGCGCGCGAAGGCGCTCTTCGGCGTACAGTATGCCAATGTGCAGCCCCACAGCGGCTCCCAGGCCAACTCGGCGGTGTACCTGGCGCTGTGCCAGCCGGGCGACACCGTGATGGGCATGGACCTGAGCTGCGGCGGCCACCTGACCCACGGCGCGAAGGCCAGCTTTTCCGGCAAGATCTACAACAGCGTCTCCTACGGCTGCGACCCCGATACCGGCCTGATCGACTACGACCAGGTGCGCGAGCTGGCCCTGAAGCATCGCCCCAGGATGATCATCGCCGGCGCCTCCGCCTATCCCCGCGCCATCGACTTTGAGAAGTTCGGCCAGATCGCCAGGGAGGTCGGGGCCTACTTCATGGTGGATATCGCACACATCGCGGGCCTCGTTGCCGCAGGCGAGCACCCGAGCCCGATTCCCTATGCCGACGTGGTGACCACCACCAACCACAAGACCCTGCGCGGCCCCCGGGGCGGCATGATACTGACCAACGACGCGGAAATCGCCAAAAAGATCAACACCGCCATCTTCCCCGGCACCCAGGGCGGCCCGCTGATGCACGTCATTGCCGCGAAGGCCGTGGTGCTGGGCGAGGCGCTGAAGCCGGAGTTCAAGCTGTACCAGCGCCAGATCATCGTCAATGCGAAGGCCATGGCCGACACGCTGCTGGCAAACGGCGTGAAGCTGGTCACCGGCGGCACCGACAACCACCTGATGCTGATCGACCTGAAGGAGGCCGACGTCAGCGGTCGGGAGCTGGAGGAGCGCTTGGATACGGTGCACATCACCGTGAACAAGAACAAGATCCCCGGCGATCCCCGCAGCGCCAGCGAGACCTCCGGCATTCGCGTGGGCACCCCCGCGATCACGGCCAGGGGCTTCCAAGAGGCCGAGGCGGTGGAGGTCGGCAATCTGCTGGCCCTGGCCGCGAACGACTTCGAGGCGAAGAAGGCCGAGATCGTCGAGCGCGTGGACGCCTTGTGCGCCCGATTCCCGATTTACGAGTAAGCGTCAATGTACGGACAGACGCGGAAGTGGCAACATTACAGCTCAGTGTCGACGCTGTGGAACCCCCCCGACCCCGCCTTCAGCGGGCCCACCTCCCCTTTCAGGGGAGGCTTTTTGAATCATAGTGCCGGTAGATAGCCTCCCCTGAAAGGGTAACGCTGTCAATTTAAGGAGCGGCTTCTCCAAAAGCCTTCTCCTGGGGAAGGGTTCGAGCGCCCGGAAAACAGTCCAGTGGACTGTTATCAGCGAGAACGGGCCGGCAGGCCCCTGGGGGATTGCCGCGCCCTAAAGGACTTGCTACGCGTCGAAGCGGCAAGACGGATGAGGTCCTTTGCGGATGGATTCGCGCCTTTATTGCGTCAGAGGCGCGAAGCAGAGCGTGA
>JAZTZK010000297.1:0-23257 GCA_045637485.1 Clostridia bacterium | reverse complement strand
GAACAAGGTGCTGTAGGCAAGAATAAGGCCGCAGGTGTAGCAGCTTGGCAGGTCCGGGAAGGTCACGTTGTATAGCCCGTCCTCGGGTTCAAAGATGGCGGGATAGACGTATTTCATGTTCGTGCCCCTTTCAAGTGTCGGTATATCGGTTCTGTACGGTCGATTGCAGATCCAATTTTAGCCCTGCGTCAGGAAGGATGGCTTGAAACAATTTGTAGCGGCGTCGTCATCTCATGCGCTTTCCGCATACGAGATGGCGACGCCGCTACAGGGTTATATGACGTCTGCCCGTCAGCTCGGGTCGTAGTCGTCGCCGTGCTCCTGCATGGTGACGGTACCGGTGATGGGGTCGTAGATCGGGGGCTTGCAGCGGTTACAGGGCGCAAAACCCAGGTAGTAGGCCTCGAACACGGTCAGGCGTTGGGAGCTGGCGTAGGCGAACTTGCACTTGTATTCGTGGTAGCACTGCGCGCCGTCGGCGGCGTAGACGTAGTGCACGTCGTTTTCCACTGCGGGGACGATGATAGAGTCGGCCTGCTCGCTGGTGTAGCCGGGGACGATGAAGCTGGGCAGGTCGGGGCCATAGACCTCCACCTCGGGGCGGTTGGTCACCAGCTGGACGCCGCCGTTTGAGGGCGCCTTGGCGGTGGGGGCGATCAGCACGGCCACCAGCACCGCGGCCATCGCCACGCTGACGCAGGCCTTGACCGCCGGGTGCCAGGTGCAGCTGCGCCGCCACATTCGGGAAAGCCCCACCGGGGGCACCAGCAGCCACAGGGCCGTTTTCAGCGATTCGTTTTCCCTCAGGGGTACCCGGGGCTTTGGGGTGCGCTTTTCGAGCTTTTCCGCCTTTGCGGCATGGGCGTTTATTCTTTTATGACCCCGCGCTGCGCCCTTCGCGGCGACGCCCCGCGTGGGGGTGCGCCTGCGGCCTTCATTGCGGCTGTCTGATTTCACTTGTGTCACGACCTTTATCGGCAAATTATGACAGAATTCTTCTGTAACTGTGACTATTGTAGTCGATTTTTGCAAAAAAGTAAATAGATAACGGCAAGAAATTTCTGTTTAGAAATAAATTTAACACTTTTGAAATAATATTTTGGTTGGAATAAGCATATGGCCCAAGAGCCTTACCCGTACCAGGCTGACAGGCGGGGCTTTCGACATCATACCGAACGAAGTGAGGGATATTGACGCGTATTGCGAACCGATCTGCCCCAGGTTTGCCCCGTAACCTACATCGGATATTAATGGACTATTCCTTGACAGTTTTCAGGCGACAATGCTATAATGCACATAACACGAGTATGATTTTCTCAGAGAGATGCATGGCGACAGACGAGGTGAACGGCCATGAATGAATATGAAGTGTTGAATATCCCGATGACGGCTACTCCGGAAGAGATTCGGGCAGCCTATCGGAACTTGGCGCGGCGCTGGCATCCGGACCGATTCATGGCGGGCCCCGAGCGGGACTGGGCCAACGAGAAGATGGCGGCGATCAACGCGGCCTATCGGGCGTGCCTGAACGGCGCGCGCCAGGGTGTCAAGCCCACGATGGACGGTGAGCGAGAGGCACTGATGCAGGTACAGGCGCTGATCGACGACGGCAAGTATCAGTCGGCCCGAAAGCTGTTGATGGGCTTTGATACCCGTTGCGCCGAGTGGAACTACCTGTTCGGGGCGGTGCTGATGAAGCTGAGGGAGAACGACAAGGCTCTGATCTATCTGTCTGTGGCGGTCCACCAGGCGCCGGACTGTGTGAAGTATGCCCGAGCGCTGAAGGAGGCCCAACAGCTGAACGCCACGAGGAGACTGACCAACCTGTTCGCCCGCCGCGTGCGGGTGGGGGGCAGGACGTAAATCGGCGTATGCCGGATATCAGGACAAGCAGAGCGTTGTGCCTCTGCTTGTCCTGGTTTTGGGAAGGGCACATAAGGCGCAGCGATGCGGGGCATTGTGGCCGGGTATGTTGCCGCGCTGCCCGTGTTTCACAATGGAAAGAGACCGGAACCTATTTCAGTTCCGGTCTCTTTCCGGCGATTGAATCTCAGTGGTTATGCGCCTGATATGCTCTGTCGGCTCAAATCAGGGCTTCGGGGGCGGACCCGAAGGAGCGCTGCCGTTCGGGACGCCCATACGGACGGCTTCCTTTTCATACAGCAGCATGATGGTTGCCTGATCGGCGATGCCGTTGGCGACCAGTCCGTTGTCCAGCTGGAACTGCCTCACGGAATCCTCGGTCATGTTGCCGAAAATACCATCCGCGCTGCCGACCCGATAGCCCTGGTTGAGCAGAAGCATCTGCAGCTCGCGTACATTTTCACCCTTGTCGCGCTTGGCCAGCGGGCCCTGTATGTCGGCCAGAGCACAGCAGGTGCTGAGCGCCAGAGCGAGAATAAGGACCAACACGAGTACCTTTTTCATGAACTTATCACTTCCTTCATTTATAATAAGCTACATTCATTTTATCCTTTTCCAAGGGAATGTCAAGTGTTATTTACGTATTTAACATGGCTTTACGCGAAAATCGTTGAAAAAGGCTGTAGGGTCACCCCCACAGCCATTTCGAACGCCTTCATCACTTCAATATTCTTCTGCCCCAGCTGAACACGCGGCCGTAATAACCCGTGGTCAGGTTGCTGACGACCACCTTGTGGGCGCCGGAGGAGGCGTGGATGAAGTAGCCGTCGCCGATGTAGACGCCGGCGTGATCGCTGAGATCGCTGTCGGATATGGTGTTGAAGAACACCACGTCGCCCCGCTTCAGGTTCTGCCAGCCCTCGATCTTCGTATAGGTGTCGTCGTAGCCCTGGTTATAGGCGGTGCGCTCCAGCTTCACGCCTACGGCCTTGAAGATGTAGCAGGTCAGGCCGGAGCAGTCGAACTTCGACGGACCGGTGGCGCCGTACACGTAGGGACATCCCAGCGCCCCCTGGGCAAGATAGATGGCGTATTCCAGCTTCTCGGCATTGGACATGCTGCTGGAATAGCTGTTGGTGGTGGAGGCCAACCCGTCGGGCACGGCGTTCAGGTAGGTGCTGCTGGAGCCGCCGGACGAGCCTCCGCTGTTGTAGTCCGCAGCCTTGGCTCCGCTGGGCAGCTTTTTCGCGTCGAGGCTGTACAGGGCCTTCAGCGTTGCCGGGTCAGCGGTGCCGGTGGCGGTGATGCCACTGGCATTTTGGAACAGCTTCACGGCGGAGGCCGTGTTGGCGCTGTACTCGCCGGTCAGGCTGCCGGTCTTGGAGAGGTAGCCCAGGGCGTACAGGCGCGCCTGCAGGCGGCTGACATAGTCGCTTTTTTCGCCCTTCGCCAGGGTCTTGTACAGCAGCTCGCTCACCGGGGCATAGCCGCTGTAGACGATGCGCAGCATGTTCTGGTCGGCGATGCCGGTCTGGGCCATGCCGCAGGCGCTCTGGAAGCGCTTGATGGCCGAGATGGCCGCAGCGTTGTAGCTGGTGCTGGGTATGGAATCGTAGTAGCCGCCCGTCAGCAGTATCTTTACCAATGCCTCCAGCTCGAGTCCGTCGTTTGATATGGATTCAAAGGGCGTCTTGCTGAGGGCCTTCAATGTCACGAAGGCATAGACGCCGTTTTGGCTGATGCATGCCCAGCTGCTGTTGTAGCCCACCACCTGCACCTCGCTGCCCAGCGCCAGAGCCACGTTTTCGGCATCGGCGTTGGTGGAGGCGTAGGCCCTGGCGTCGGGCATCACCACGGTGGCCGTGATGTTGGCCGTCCTGTAGCCCGCGGGCACGCCCTCCTCCTGAGTATCGATGGTCAGGCCGCTGGTCTTGCAGAAACCGTACTGGCCGTTGAGTTCGATGTAAGCCCAGCCGGCGTTGGTGTTGATCACGTTCACGACCTGGCCCTTCTTCAGGGCGCCCAGCTTCGCGCCTTTGGTGCTGGCGGTCCTGTACACCGGCAGGTCCGCTGTTTTTACAGTGCCCCGCGTGGCGTTTTCAGGGATTTGGGTCGGCGCGGCCTGTCCGTCGGCCCGGGACAGGCCTGAGATTTGACAGTAGCCGTAGTGGCCGTTCAGTTCGATATAGGCCCATTCGCCGTTCCACTTCAACACCTTCACGCTCTGGCCCTGCTTCAGGGAGCCCAGGAGTGTTCCATCGGCGCTGGGCGTCTTGTAGACCATCAATATCTCCGCGCTCACCACGCCGGCGACGCCAGACTGGCCCGTCGATGAGGGGTCAGCGGTGGGAAACGCGTAATCCTCGGCCACGCCTTCCTTCAGGCTGGCCAGTCGGCAGAAGCCGCGTTGGCCATTCAGCTGCACGTAAGCCCAGCCATTGCTGCTGGTGGCCAGCACCGTCACCTGTATGCCGGGCTTCAGGGTGGCCCGGAGCTTCGCCTTCTCGCTGGCGGCGCGGTAGATTTTCGTATTTTCAATGGTCACTGCGCTGTAGGTGCGCACGGTGATGCCGTTTTCCGCCGTGGGTGCGGACGTTGCGGCGGTTCCCTGGCTGGGGGCGGCAGTCTCAGGCGTCTGGATCGCGTCCTGCAAATATCCGGTCTGTATGTAGCCCGCCACGCCGTTCCTTTCAACGAAAGCCCATTCGCCGCTGGTGGCGATCAGGTTGACCATCGTGCCCGCAGGCACCGTCACGCTGAGTCCCTCCGCGTCCGGGGTTTCGAAGATCGGGGCCGGGCCGGTGGTCATGGCCTTGGTGGCGATATCCTCCACCCGCTTCATGTTCGATACCTTCGCGTATCCGATCCGGTTCAGATAGGATATTTTCGCAATGGTGTTGGAATAGCCCGTCACCCGCACCACGGCATTTTTTTCCAGAATGCCCAGCATGTCGGTCATGGATACGTCTGAATAGACCGGCATCGTTTTGGATGTGACGATGGCCGAAAAGGTCTCCGCCATCGCGGGCATGGCGCTGCCTGCCATCAGCAGCAGCGCGGCCAGTGCCGCGGCGACCGCTCTTCTTAACTTTCTTTTGAATCCGTTCATCGTTCTCTCCTCACGATCCGGCGCTTCGCGCTTTTCGGTGCGCCATGTAATTTATTCGCGTAAAACATGGGCATAGCTATCGCCCGTGCATTATGGAATTCGACGGCTCCTGCCCATCTCCTGCCAAAATGAAATTCAAAAAAAATAGGTCTGAATTATGTTTGCAATATGAATGCAACACTTTTGAAATAATAATCGCCCTGTTTGACATGCCCGGCCGGGTATGCTATATTGTATACAGTCATGAACCCCGTCGATAGGAGGTTATTTCCATGGGATTGTTTGACAGCGCGGAGGAGCTGGCCCGCAAGGCCAATCTGAAAAAACTCGAGGACAGGCGCGTCGCCTTTGCTCAAAAGCTGGCCCGGCAGGGCTTCGCGCCGGAGAAGATGCTGTTTGCCCAGAATGACAACGGCGGCTTCACGGCCCTGTGCCGACACAACGGCAAGTACTGGCTGGTTATTTCACCGGGCTTCGGTACCGATGAAGACTTTGTCCTGGAATCCTACGACGCGCTGGACTGGCGCGTGGAGGAGGTACTGGTCAAGGCTGAGGGCATGGGCGGCGTATTCGGCTTCGGCAAGAAGGGTGAAATGGGCAGTGAATTCTTCATTCGCCGCCACGACGGCAGCGAAGCCCGCATGCCCTTTGTCAGCGGCCGCGGCAACTGGATGGAGGCGACCCTGTCGAAAAACCCGCTGATCAAGACCCAGCGCCGCCGCGGCGACGCCAACCTCGTGTGGGACATGAAGCCCCTCGACCGCACCCAGGTGGAGAGGGTGTTGGAGATTGCGAAGCAATACTTCAAACAATGAGGAACGGACGGCAGCTGCGGGGGTATCCCTCAATGAAAAGACATCGGGCTTGCCCGATGCTTTTTCATTGAAACGGTTCCTTGGTCGCGCGGTGCAGGCGAATCTCGTCCACCACGGCGTTGCCGCGGTGGGTGACCAGGAAAGCGGCCAGCTCGGCCACCTCCTCGGGCTGGATCATACCCTCCGGGGAGAGGTCAGGGCGGGCGATGGCGATCATGTCTGTGTACACACTGCCGGGGGAGATCATATGCACCCGTATGCCCTCGGTAAAGACCTCCTTGGCCAGGGCCTTGGTCAGCCCAAGCAGGGCGTGCTTCGAGGCCGCGTAGGCGGCCTGCTGCACGTAGCCCTGGTGGGCGGTCACCGAGCCGATGTTGATGATCGCGGGGCAATCCGATTGCCGCAACAGCTTCAGCGACCGCTTGCACAGCACGAAGGGCGCCCTCACATTCAGCGCCATGATCCTGTCGAAGGCCTCGTCGCTGGTCGCTTCAAAGGGGCAGTTCAGCGCCATACCGGCGTTGTTCACCAGCAAGTCCAGTCCCTTGAAGTGCCCTTCCATGATATGCATGATGTCGTCGATGCCCCGGGCCGTGGTGATGTCGGTGGGCAGCACCAGCATATCCAGGGGACGGCCGGTCAGCGCCGCCGTGCGCATCAGCTTTTCGGCGCTGCGCCCCACCAGGGCCAGCTTCATGCCCTCCTCTGCCAGCCGCAGCGCGATGGCCCGGCCGATGCCGCTGCCCGCGCCGGTGATCAGCGCGCGCTTGCCGTTCAGGTCCACGGTTTTCAGCATGGTTTTACCTCCCTCACGAAAGCCCCGGCTTGTCCAGGCAGGGCAGCACTTCAATATTCAGCGATTGCAGGTATGTCAATCCGGCGTTGTACAGGTCCAATCTCTCCAGTTGCTCCGGCACATGGGCATCGAAGCCGATGATGGCCCTCACGGGGTACTGAGCGGCGATCTCCCAGAACCGGGGACAGGGATAGCCCAGCTTGTCCGGCTCCTGCGTGTGGGCATGGTACCGTAGGCCATGCAGGTTGTATTCCAGCGGTATGTCCAGCGCTGCGGCGGCCTGGCAAATGTCCCGGCTGGCGGCAGCGCAGTCGGCGTCGAAGGTGTCATAGACGTGGCAAAACAGGTCCGGATGGGCCACGCAGTCGAAGATTCCCGTCTGCATGCCGGCAATGGTTCGGTCGGCGTATCGCCGAACGTGGGCGGGTCGGGTGCAGCGCCCGAAGTAGAAGCCGCCACTGTCGGAAAAAACGTCATGGTCTCCCTCGTCCGTGGCGTCGTAGTGATTGCCCAGCAGCACAAAATCCAGGGATTGCGCCTTCAGGTCCCTCAGCCAGCCGAACCAGGCGGGAAAGGCCTCGCATTCCAGCCCCACGGGGATTTTGATCTGCCCG
Organism: Clostridia bacterium; assembly: GCA_045637485.1. GTDB lineage: Bacteria > Bacillota > Clostridia > Christensenellales > Aristaeellaceae > UBA2862. The sequence goes on along the minus strand of JAZTZK010000297.1, from coordinate 16,060 downwards.
GCGTATTTCCGGCGCAGCGCCAGCACCGTGTCCAGATAGCCCGGGAACTGGTCCCAGCGCATGCGTATGCCGCTGACGAAGCCACTGGTGTAGGGCCAGGGTGTATGGTCAGCGAATCCCAGCACCGAAAAACCGGCCCCGATGGCCCTGCGAACGTAGGCTTCTTCATACCCTTGGGCGTGCATGCACCGCCAGGTATGGGTGTGGTAGTTAACCAGCAAACGCCCGTCGTCAAGCCCCATGCTTCCTCACCTCATGCAAACATTGTACATTCATTATATATGATTTGGACAAGCCTGTCGCCGGTGATGCTGTTATTTTTCGGAGAGGGATAACCGATCGACGGGCAACGCCGGTAATTTGGACGACGGAATCGGACAATCACCTGTGCGGCGACGGGCGCTTCCCCGCCAAAGCCCGGTTGCAGCTCAGCGTCATGATTATTCGGAACTCCTCCGCTTCGCTTCGCTCAGCACCTCCCCTTTCAGGGGAGGCATCCCTACTCGGATACTTACGATTATAAGTCTACACATGAAAGAAGTAGTAACCCTACTTAAATATGCGACCAAAAGCTTCCCCTGAAAGTCCTAAAGGACTTGCTTCGCTTCGAGGAAGTGGCCCCGCCATAGGCGGGGTCGAAGGGGTTCCACAGTGTCGACGCTGAGCCGTAACAAAGCCTGCAATGTTAAATCCCTCCCCCGGCCGAACGCGCCTTGACATTTGCAACAGAAATGAGGTATAATAAGCCCTGCCGTGGAGGTGTATCGAAGTGGTCATAACGGCCCTGACTCGAAATCAGGTGACGGGCAACCGTCCGTGGGTTCGAATCCCACCGCCTCCGCCACCCCCCTGGACGTCCTGAATACTGCGATTTGGGACGTCCTTTTTTGTGTTGCCGGCGTTGCAATATGCCAGATCTATGCGTACACACTCAAAGATTTTACTTTGCAGGGATTTGTTCTGTATGATATACTGGTCACGATTGCGTTACGGCCCGGTGCACAGCCACCGCAGCGGGTCACATGGAACGGCGGCATAGCGTTCCGTATTTATTCGAGGAGGGATAGGCCATGTGGATACATGACACCTTTGCCAGGGACATCAGCAGACCGGCTGACGGCGTCAGTAAGGAAGCGTGGAAAAGCGTCGCCAAATGGCAGAAGAGGCGCGCGCTGTATTCAGAGCTCAGGACTGTGTATGAGACTACGGCGGCAGACCCCCACACCTTCCGCCTGACCTTCAAGCTGAAGGACATGATCGACGGCAAGCTGTTGCGCGAAGCGGTGGACAAAACCATGGCGCGCTACCCCTACTTTCAGGTACGGCTCATTGCCGACGGAAAAGATGACCTTTGCTTTGAGCACAATCCCGCGCCGGTTCCGGTCCTCAACACCAACGAGCGCACGATTCTGGGCAGCGAACAGACGTCGGAACATCTGCTGGCCGTTGCCTACTGGCATAACAGCCTGCATATCGATGCCTACCACGGCCTGACGGACGGCGGCGGAATCGGTCCGTTACTCAAGACGCTGCTGTATTACTACTGCTCATTCTACTACGGCGCGGACTTCTCTCGGAAGGATATACGGCTGTCCGGCGAGCCCGTGCCCAAGGCGGAGTGGGACGATCCCGCGCGCATTCCGCTTGGCGCGAAGCATCATGGCCTCGTCCATAAGTGGGATCGTCCCGCCCTGCAGCTGTTGGACGCTGGCATTGCCCATCCCATTCCGGACAGCGTGGTCTACAACATGCGCATACCGGAGAAGGACTTCATGCGCTTCAACTTCTCCAACGACGGCAGTCCCGCCGTCATCGTGGCGCTGCTGCTGGCGCGTGCCATCGACGCCCTTCACCCGAACGCGAAGCAGCCTCCTGTCATCGCGATGTGCGTCAATCAGCGCCGGGCCCTCGGCGCGCCCCTGGCCCATCAGAGCCTGGTGGGGGATGTGCGGCTGCCCTATACCGGAAGGCTCAAGGCGCTGCCGTTCACCCTGCAGGCCACATGCTTCAGGGGTATGGTGACGCTGCAATCCGATAAGGATATGGTGCTCGACGAGATTCGGGACTATCAGGCCCTCATGGCGCATCTGGAGGGCCTGGACGGACACAGGACACGACGGGATTACTGCGTCCATCGCATGGAGTCCCTCTCCCGTTGCATCACCGCTACGGTCAGCTATGTGGGCAAGTCCAGCCTGGGCGATGCGGAGTTCTATATTCAGGGCCACAACGCACTGCCCTCCACAGCGCTGCCTTCCACACATGTTCCTCTGACCGTGGAGCTCAGCGCGCTGAACGGCTATTTCTTTCTCAATTTCATGCAGTTTTTCCACGAGGACGCCTACTTCTCCGCCTTTGTGCGCCAGTTGAGGGAAAACAACATCGACTACGATGTGCTGGACCTCCTGGACGCGAACTATCCCCGCGTGAAGCTGCCGATTTAGCGACACATGTTAACCTCGCTTTGCTGTAACGGGACGCTGTCCAAATCAGCACAGAGGATATTGGGTTGGGCAACGGTAAGGTCTATGACTTTGTTGGAGTGAAGCTTTCAGATCTGATGGAACTTGTGGATGCGAATGAATGCGTCAAGGCGAGAGTGAAGAGTACCTACCCCTTATGTTCAGTTGCCCCCTATGTCGGTGAACGCGCAGCCTCCCGCTACGCCTGCCGAGGGGTTTGCCCGGTCAGGCGCCTGAAGCATAGGAACGCAAGGATCAGGCCGAGGATGAACAGCGCGACGGCAAAGGCCAGCTGCAACAGATTTCCGGGGGTAGGCGCGCCGCCCAGCGCGACGATCCTTTGGATAAGGGCGGTCAGGGTTACGCAGAGCATGATGACCATGGGGATCCATAGCATCCAGCCCTTGCGGCGGGTCTCCTTCAGGAAGACAGCGCAGGCGATGAGACCCAAAGCGCTGAGCATCTGATTCGCGCTGCCGAACAGCGGCCAAATATTCCTGTAGCCGATTTTGGCCAGCGCATAGGCCAGCGCCAGCGTAACGACGGTGGCAGTGTACTTGTTGGTCACGACCCTGCGCCAGGGCTCCATGCTGTCGTCGTCGACCGAGGAATCCAGAAACAACTCCTGGAAGGACAGGCGCCCTACCCGGGCCACCGAATCCACGGAGGTCAGCGCAAACGCGGAAACCGCAAGGTTGATCAGCGTAAAGATCACATCGTGGGGCAGGCCGATCTTCGCGAGAAAGTTGGCGACGCCGCCGGCAAAGATTTGGGCGGGGGTGGAATAACCGGCCGTGACGGCTTCGCCGGAGGCAAAGCTGGCAACCGCGATCAGGGCGATCACGGCGAGCATGGATTCCATCAGCATGGCGCCAAAGGAAACGGGCAGCATATGCCTTTCGTTCTTGATCTGCTTGGAGGCCGTGCCGGAGGAGACCAGCGCATGGAAGCCGGATACCGCGCCACAGGCGACGGTGACAAACAGGATCGGGAACAGGCTTCCGGTCCCTTCGATGTAAAAGCCGGTGAACGCCGGCAGGTTGATGTCGGGATTGGTCGCCAGGATCCCGACCACCGCGGCGAGTATCATAAATACAAGCAGGTAGCTGTTCAGATAATCCCGGGGCTGCAGCAGCACCCATACCGGGGCGACCGAAGCGATCAGGATATAGATGAATACGATGACGTGCCAAGTGCCGGTGGAAAAGAAAACCGGAAGCGCAAGGCCGACGGTCACTCCGATGACCAGCAGGGCGACGGCGATCACCGTGTTGACCCATTTGTTCAGCCTGGAAAATCGAAGCAGGACGCCGAGCGCTACAGCTTCGACGATAAAGAGCATGCTCGTCGTTGCTACGCTCCCATTGGATCTGATCCGTGCGCCCTCCGCGTCAAACCCGTTGAATGTACCGGCGACCACATCGACAAAGGCCGCGACGACCAGTACGCAGAACAACCAGACAAACAGCAGGAACAGCTTCTTCCCGAGCTTTCCGGTGTATTTTTCGATGATATAGCCGATCGTGCGGCCCTTGTTCTTCACCGATGCGTACATGGCTGAAAAATCCAGAACGCCGCCAAAGAACACGCCGCCGATCAATATCCACAAAAGGACAGGGACCCAGCCGAAAACGGCCGCCTGGATCGGCCCGTTGATGGGGCCCGCGCCTGCGATGGACGCAAATTGATGTCCGAATACAACCGCGGTATCGGCGGGCTCGTAGTCAACGCCGTCCCGCTGCTCATACGCCGGAGTCCTGGCCGTAGGGTCGATCCCCCAGGTCCTGGCCAGCCAGCGGCCATAGAAGAGGTAACCGCAGCCCAGCGCAACGATGGCAATGATCATCATGATAAGCCCGTTCATGAATTATCTTCTCCTTGTGAGCGGTCAGATTAAGTGTGCCCATTACTATATCACTGTGTTTGCCATATTGTCAACGTTCGGGGAGTTAACCATAGAGGAAACGTAGTGTTGGCCGGCTTGCCTGCAAAGGGCGACACGGCTCACGCAAGAAAGCTGACCCATTTCTCTCCCGCTCCGATTGATGTACTCTCTCAATCGTAAAAAAGCGTTCCCCTCACTCAGCCGGAGCCTGGCCTGTCATGCGCTCGCCGTTCATGTGTGAGCCGCGCAAAGGACAGGCATGGGGGTGTTGCCACACCTCTCCCTCTGCGCTGTTATTTTCTTGAAGCAATCTGTAATGGAGCATATCTCTCAAACAAGGATGTCACTGCTGCTCTGACCGCCTTGACCGACACAAACGCCGAAGGACCAGGAGAATAATTCCATATTAAAAAGATATTCAAGGATAGCGAGCTTCAACCCGATTCAGTTATTCGAAAATTTCGAATACCCGCCACCGATGGTAAGCCGTACCTGACCAATCATTACGCTTTGCAAATGGTGATTGCCGTCGGCTTCAAGGTCAACTCCGAGCGCGCTGTACAGTTCAGGAAGTGGGTCAACGAGATCGCCATGACCTTCACCATCAAGGGCTGGGTCATGGACGAGGAGGATACGCTGCAGCTGCGCGTCCGGCGGGATCATCCGTCGTGTCGGATTACCACTTATCCATCAGCAGGAAATCCGCGATATGAACGAAAGCGATGCCTTCATCGTTGCCGATTTCAAGCTTGTCCATGGCAACCACATATTTGTGATAGTAATCCCGGATTTCCTTGAGGTTCTCCGTTTCGCGGTCGGAATCCTCAGGAATCGTCCGGCACACCTGGACGTAGACCTTTTCATCCCGAAGGATGCCGATGAAGTCGATCTCCTTTGAGCCGATCTTCCCGATATAGACCTCATAGCCTCTGCGTTTCATCTCCAGGAATACGATGTTTTCCAGCATCGCGGCAATCATCTTGTTATCGAAGCCCAGCTGGCCGTATTTTAAGGAATTATCAGACAGATAGTATTTTTCCTGGGTTTTCAACACAGCCTTGCCTTGAAGATCATATCGCTGGCAGGGATAGATGATGAATGCTTCCTGAAGCCATTTCAGGTAGTTGTAGATGGTCTCCACGGAGAGGGAACGCTTTTCGCCCTTCAGCAGTTTGACAATGCTGTTGGCTGAGAAGGTCTTTCCGACGTTTTCGATGATGAACCGCACGACGCGATCAAACAGCGCCTTGTTCCTGATCCTGTGTCGTCTGGAAATATCCCGCGTGACAACGGCGGTATAGATGTCGTCCACGATCTGATAGGCGGAGCGCGTGTCAAAGCGACTTATTCCAATGACCGGAAAGCCGCCGTATTGTAGGTAGTTCTCAAACGCCAAGTAGCGATCCTCGGCGTCCTTGAATGCCATATACTCGCGCAGGGACAGCGTATAGACCGGGATGGACACGTAGCGGCCCGACAGGTAGGTGGAGATTTCGCTCGACATCAGCTTGGAATTGGAGCCGATGACGTAGATGTCCACGTCGGCGCTTTCCATCAGGGTATTGACTACCTTTTCCCAGCCCTCGATCTCCTGAAGCTCGTCCAGGAAGAGATAACAACGTCCCTTTCCGCCTATAGCGGACAGGAGATCGGCATACCTATCCTTTGCCAGAAAGTCCTCGCCATATTCGACGGAAGCGTAGTTTCTGTCGATGATGTTCTCTGCCTTGATGCCTCGATTCAGGAACTCTTCCTTCATCATTTCCAGTATGGTGGATTTCCCACAGCGACGAACGCCGGAGAGGATTTTCACCAGCGGAGCGTCCATGAAGGGCAGTATTGCGTTCACATAATCGGGCCGAGGTATCATTTTCATCACTCCTTCACACGTTTTCATCTATAAATATTTCAAAAAAGAATTCAAATATCAATGATATTTACTTCTATAGGAATAAAACATTTTGATCAGGGCCAATCGTTGTTTTCGCGTATGGTTATGGTATAATAGTGAAAAGCGGAGAATGGGAGATGAAGTTTTGGGTTATGAATTATCCCACATTTTTGAAGAAGGTTGACGCGCTGACATCCCGCTGTGACGCCGATTCACTGCGGTTATTTGTGCATGAGGTTGCCCGCACGATACAGGAAGAAAAACGTGAGCGCTTTTTACAGACTCTGGAAGGGTTTTGCGATGTCGTGGAACCGGATTCAACTCGGATATCGAAGGACGATACCCTGGAGAGACGGGTCGATGGTATTCTCTGTGCCTTGACCGGCATACAGAACGGAGATCGAGAGCTGGAGGCTGAGTATAATGAAAGGTGGGATGACTGGAACGACGAAGAGGAGGAAGAGTACGAGTTCTCTGACCCGGACGGCCTTTTGGATGATATCAAAAGCGCGTTCGCGGCGATGCATGAGTGCCTGGACAAGGAGGATTATGTCAATGGCCTGGAGCTGGCCAGGGCATTGTCCTGCCTGGAGGTACAAATGACTGGCGAATGCTGTGATTTCGATGACGCGCTCGGTATTGCGGATTTGATCGATTATGATTTGTTGCCCATAAACCTTGAAAAACGTGTTTGTGAGGCGGTCTGTCTTGCCGGTATGGCCGGAGAAAACCGGGCGGAGGACATGCTGGCGATATTGAAGGGCTTTGATTGCTATACGATTTCCCTGGAGGAGATCCTGCGGATCGCCCCAAAGGAGATGGACCTGGAAAAGCTGCTGCCCGAGTGGATCGAGGCACTGGCAAAGTGCTCGGCGAAAGACACGGTTAAGCTTCTGGTGGAGGCTCAAAACATGCTGCAGGATGATGGGAAGGCGCTGGAATACGCAAGTCGCTATGCCGCCAGCCATCCGGCCCTGTACCTGAACCTTTTGCAGTCCGGGAAAGCCAGCAGCTCGGAGCGATTGAAGATCGGCCTGAAGGCAATGGGCGAGGTGCCCGTTGATAACCCGACGAGAAGCAGCATCGCATTGCTGACGGCGCAATGCGCCTTTGAAGCACACGACGATCAAACCCGCGAGATGTGCTGGCTGGAGGCATTTCGCACTTCCCCAAGTGTCGCGAACTTTCTTCGACTTCGTCTCTTGGCACAAAACTGGGATGCCAAACGCCAGGAAATTCGGACCATCTATGAAGCCTGTTATTCGGCAAAAAGAGAATGGGAACAAAAGCCGCTGGCCGCGTTGATGTTCTTCGATGAGCGGTTTGAGGAAATGCAAAGTCGCTTCATGGCGACGCAGGAGGGGATCGGTTGGTCTTCCACCTTCATGAAGGAGGGTATAGCCCTTTTGCTGATGTTGCTGAACAGGGGGTCGGCCCGGGAACCGGGAATGAAGGCTATGGTGTCGAAGGCGGAGGATGGATGTTCATTTGATCGTGCAGAATACTGCATGGGAATGAACGCAATCGAAGAGGCTGAAGCCAAGGATCTGTTCGAGGATTGCTTCGGGCAATGGAAGGAAAGTGTGACGGTTGATGAACTCCAACGCGATGCATGGATCAAGCGGCTTGAGCGTTGGATCGCGTTGCGTGTTTCCGCGATCATGGAAGCCAACCGCAGGAATTATTATGGGGAATGCGCGGCATACATTGCGGCGTACGGGGAGATGCTTCAATCAAGTGGTGTCGCAAATGCCAAAGAATCCGTCATGCAGCGCTACAGGAAGGAATATTCCCGGCGTCGGGCGTTTCATGAAGAGCTGCGCGGATATGGCATGAAATCGAGATGATAACAGGCTCAAAACAGGCTCGCCCTGACCCTGCACAGAAAACAATGGGGTTTGCGAATTGGTTATTTTGTGCTTTTCCTACATCCTTGGTAAGGATGAGGCGCCGGTCCGAATCCGGCCATCAGCTCTCCAACACCTTGCAGAGATGCAGGGTGTTTTCCTTGTATATTGGCCTGATTTTGTCAGCTTGTCCATATGGGATTGCATCCGCAAATCCTCATATCGGAAAACCCGGCTTCTGCAAAAAGCTGCAAAAACCGGGTCAGCTTATCAGGTTATAACATTTCGCAACGGCAGGGTGGACCGGTATGGCAAGCCTCTGTCGGCGCAGAGCTCTACCTGATCCGGGCGATGATGGCTTCGTAAGGCCTGAGGGCTTCCGGTCTGTCGCCGGCGGTTTCCTCGATGTCGTCGTAGCTGCTCAGCAAGACCTCCGCGTCTTTGAAGGATTCTATTCCGGAGTCGGACAGGTCGACCGTCGCTTCCTCGCCGGAAAAATTCACTGCTATGAGCAGCTTGTCATCGCCGTTTTCCCTGGTGAACGCATATATCTGTTCGCTGGGAGCGGCAACCTCGTGGTAGTCGCCGTCGCAAAGGACTTCGTTGGCCTGCCTGAAATCCACAAGCCGGTGATACCATGCCAATACCGAGGCGGGATCGGCGGCCTCAGCCTCAGCGTTTACCACAGCGTAATCGTCGTGAACGGGCAGCCAGGGCGTGCCGGTGGTGAACCCGGCGTTGGCTTCGTCGTTCCACTGCATCGGCGTGCGGGCGTTGTCCCGGCTGTGCCGATGAACGATCGACAGGGCTTCGGCTTCGGTGAAGCCCTCGCTGAGGGCGATGTCGTACTGGCTCCTCGAGTTCAGATCGTTGTAGTCGTCGATGCTCGGCCATGCCACGTTCTCATAGCCCAGCTCCTCTCCCTCGTAGATGAAGGGCGTTCCGCGAAGGGTGAGCAGCACGGTCCCCATGGCCCGGCCGGCGAGGATGGGGTCGGCGTTCTCGGGGAAATAGCTGTCGATGGATCTCGCCTTGTCGTGGTTCTCGAAGAAAATGGGGCACCAGCCGTTATCCGCCGTGACCTTCTGACTGTCGGTCAGCGCCTTCTTGACATCCGTCAGCTTCCATTGCTTTTCCTCGCGCCAATTATCGCCATCGACCAAGTGATCGAACGAGAAGATCATGTCGAACACGCCTTTTCTTCCGACCCAATTCGGCAGATCGTTCGCGCCAACGCCATTGGCTTCCCCGACGGTAAAGATATCCGTGCCCTCCTGAACCTGTTGTTTGAATTCGTGCAGAAAATCCAGTATGCCGTCCATATTGACCGTCATGACGTGAATGTCCTTCATGCCGTCCATGCCGTCCGGCGCCCCGTCCAAAAAGACGGCGGGCTTCTTGATGTACGGAATGGCGTCCATGCGGAAGCCGCCCACGCCCTTATTCACCCAGTAGTTGGCGATGTCGTACAGCGCCTGTCGGACATCCGGGTTTTCCCAGTTCAGGTCCGGCTGGGACGGGGCAAAGGTGTGCAGGTAATACTGCTGGCGGGACGCGCACCACGTCCAGGCGGAGCCGCCGAATATGCTGCGCCAGTTGGTGGGCGCGCTTCCGTCCGGCTTTGCGTCGCGCCAGATATACCAGTCGCTGTAAGCGTTATCCCGGCTCTGCATGGATTCCCGGAACCATTCGTGCTGATCCGACGTGTGGTTGTAGACCAGGTCCATCACGATCCGAATGCCTCTCTGTCCGGCTTCTTCGATGAGCGTGTCCATATCCGCGTTGCTGCCGTACAGCGGATTGATCGTATAGTAATCCGCCACGTCATAGCCGTTGTCCTTCATCGGGGAGACAAATACGGGGGTGAGCCAGATGGCGCCTACCCCGAGGGACTTGAGATAGTCCAGATGCTGGGTGACGCCCGGTATGTCGCCGTAGCCGTTCCCGTCCGTGTCTTGAAAGCTGTTGACGTAAACCTCGTAGACGTTGGTCTTCTGCCACCACTCAAGGGCATCCCCGGTGGATTCGGCAAAGGCATTCAGGCATGAGGTCCACGACAGGATCAACATGCAGGCCAGCAGCATCGCTGCAAAACGACTGTTTTTCACAAGCAAACTTCCTTTCCTTTATTGCGCTGTATCATTCTGCATCGGCCAGCGCTTTTCCTGCCCAGACGACGAATATCCTCAAAAGGATATCGTACGGGGCTTCCATAATAACATGTTTCAGGGAAAATAGGTCGATGGACGGTGAAAAATAACGAATTAGCCACAATTAGCGACGCAATTACCGTATTGGTTTTGGGTTAATATCTGATATAATATTATTGAGAGTTAATGTGGGGAGGTGGCGGATGAGAAGCCGGACGCCATTCGTCGGACCATTCCCCCCGATCACGGAAACCCGGGCAGTCAACGGAATGGAGCCCTGTTCGGCGGAGGACTATGAGAAGCTGCCCCATGTGAAGCGGGAGAGAGGTGGCGCGAGCGATGCTGACCGCGTTGATTGTCGATGACGAGCTGCTTGTCAGGATGGGGATCAGCAGCAGCGTGCCCTGGTCAGAGCTGAATATTGCCATCGTGGGAGAGGCCGGAAATGGCGTGGAAGCCTGGGAGCTGTATCAAGAATACCGTCCGGATATCATTATTCTCGATATCCGCATGCCTGAAATGAACGGCGTCGAGCTGCTCGAGCGTATTCGCCAGATCGATCGGCGCTGCGCGGTGATCGTCGTCACCAGTGTCGATAAGGCCGATACGCTGGATAGGCTCAGGCAGCTTGGCGTCTCCGGGATACTGAACAAAATGATGATGGAGCGAAACGACATCCATGAGGCGGTCCAGGGAGTTTGCCGGGCGCTTCGGCCTGAGCCGGACAATCCCTTTGCGGAAGCGGAGGAGGAGAAGCGGGACTGGAAGGCGTTTTTGTTTGGAAACGGCTTTGTTGAACCGTCCTTTGAGGCGCAGGGCATGACCGGGATCCGGTTTTTCCCCAGCGACCGAACGACGCCGGCCATGCAGCGCTCGCTCATTCAGCTCATACTGCAAAGGCTTGGCAAGCCGGAGGCCCATATACATGTTTCTCAGGAGGGTTGCGAGCTGTTGATCTGGAAGCAGCCGCCCGCACAGTATATCCCTGAAAGAACGCTGATGGATGTCGCCCACTATGTGCAGGACGGTTTTCAAATCGATCCGGGCATTGTAACCCTGTTTGCCCCGCTGGAAAACGCCCAGCTGCCCCGCGTGGCCCGCCGCTTTGTCACGCTGCTGCACGATCCGCAGCTGCTTGACCATCCTGTGCTGATGCAGGATGTGAACGGACATTATCTGAATGAGCGTTTGGAGGCGCTGCGCAGTGAGATCGCAATCAACCTGCCGGTGTGCTCGGATCGGGACGAGATCCTGGCTCTCAAAATTCGACTGGATCGGTATCCCGGCGAGCTGGAGGGCGGCTTCAGTCGATTGCTTCAGGATGCCGCTCCGCTGCTTGAATCGCTGAACCTTCCGACGCTTCAGCAAGGGCTGTGGAGCATGACCCGAAGCGTCTGCGATCATGCCGAAGCGCGTTTGAGGCGGGCTTCTCCCGGAATTCGCCCCGAGATACGCAGGACTATGGCCTATATACAGGCCCATCTGACCGAGAACATCCAGAGGGAGCAGCTCGGCAGGCTCGTCAATTATGACAGCGTCTATCTGACAAAGCTGTTCAAGGCGGAGACGGGCATGACCTATACGGACTACATGACGCTTGCACGAATGCAGCTCGCCCAGGAGCTGCTTTGCGAAACCGACATCCCCATCAGCGATATCGTGACGCGATGCGGCTATGCTGATTCTTCCTATTTCAGCGTGCGCTTCAAAAGGGTTTGCGGCATGACGCCTCACGAGTGGAGGGAAAACAACCGTGAAGCGTTTGCCCGGATCCCAGCGGCTTCACATACTTCCGCCCACGCCCAGCACGATGCGGTTGCCCGCCGTTTTTGATCACGGTGGTATCGCGCCCATATCGGGATGAGCCGGCGGCAGGAGAGCGAAGACGACGCCGTTCTGTTTGATACAAAGGCCGTCGGATCGAAAACGCAGGCCGGCACGGCGGCAATCCGGAGGGGTCGCTGGTGACCACGGCGCGGGTGGCGGACGAGGGCGATTGGATCCGGCTGATCGCGGTCGACAACGGGGATACCATACAGCCATAGAGGAGCGGGCCAGGCATGAAGAGACTGAAGACGATGATCATGGTTCTCCGGGAAACGGGAGCCGGCAGGCTGATTGGCGCCTATATAGCCTTCCTGCTGCTCTGCGCCCTGCTCATATGGATCGCGGAGCCGGAGATAACCACATACCGGGACGCGCTGTGGTACTGCTTTACGGTTGCGTCGACCATCGGCTTTGGCGACGTTGTGGTACACATGCGCCTGTCGCGGATACTGTCCGTGGTGCTGTCATTTTACTCGGCGGTGACGCTGGCGATCATCACGAGCGTGCTCGTCAGTTACTTCAATCAGCTCATGCAGCTTCGTCAAAAGGGCTCGTTGGCGGCGCTCGCGGATAAACTGGACCGGCTTCCGGATATGTCAAAAGAGGAATTGAAAAGGCTATCGGAGCAGATAAAGAAGAAATTCGACCGTCAGTAACCGGTAAAACGCTGAAAACGGTCGCCGCCATACGCGGCAAGCCGCTTGAATACCAGGGCTGAGACACATGCGGAGGTAGAGATGAACAAATCAAACGAAAGGCCACTGTGGGCCAGGGAGCTGTTCGCGATTGCGCTGACGCTCATCATGATCGCGCCGATCTGCGCGCTTCTGACCTCGGAGGGCATAAAGTACGCGCAACGCAGGGAAGAGGAGCACCTGTCGATCCGGACGAAGCTGTTCGAGGATATCGCCATCAACCAGAGACGGGTCTACGCTTCCGCAGAGGAATGGTTTGACCGTAACCTGTCGGCCAATATCCGGCTGATGACGGACGCCCTGGAGACATTTGCCTCGAACGGGGGCTATAGCGGCCCTGAGTTTTTCTCAGACGGCTTCGTACTGACCTTCGAGGGCGAGCGCGCGGTTTTTCCGGAGGAATTGGGTGAGGCGGACGCCCAAATCAGCCGGACGCTGGTGGAGGAGAGCATAGCCTCCGGCGCGATGCGGACGGGCCGCCTGATGAAACAGCCCGAGCGGGGGAATGCGCCGTCACCGCTGGCCGTGACCGAAGCGGAGCAGTCGGAAGAGCCCGAGGCCTACTACCTTTCCTTCGGCAAAATCGCCGACAACCTGTACTATGTCGACATGACCGCCGAGTCGGAATATCGGGACTATATGGCCCGTTATGAACGCATCAACTATGACGCGCTGGTGAAGGCCGACCAGGTTTTCAACAGCAATACCATGCTGGTCAGAGAGCGGGACGGGCATCTGGAGCTGCTGAGCGCCTATGGAGACATCGACAAATTCAAAAGCCTGGCGGAGATGGGAATCAGCGAGGAACAGCTTAGGGAGGAGTCGGAGGTACTCAGGATCAAAGGCGTTTCCTACAACTGCGTCTATTCCCGCTTTGAATTTGCATCGCAGGGAACCAGAAGCGTGACCATGATTCAGATGCTGCCCGTCGATACCCTGGGTATGACGAGCCTGGGCCGGGCTCTGGCGATCTGCTATACCATGTCCCTGGGTTTTGTCACGATGCTGGTCTATATGTTCGCGGTCAGGCGGTGCGTGCGGGAAACGGTGCTGACCAACGCCCAGGCGAGGCGCTACAGCCCCCGCAAGCTGCGCGTCATCATGATCAATGCCGCCGCTACCGGCACGATTGTGGTGTTCGCGGTCGCGACCATCCTGCAGGGTCTCGGCCAAATCTATGTTGAGACAAAGTACGGTCAGGACACATTGAACGCGGCTGTCCGTCGGATGAATCAATCCAACGCGGCGGTGGAAAATGAGGACGATCGCCAGCAGGAGGAATGGTATGTGTACCATGGGCAGCGCATGGCTTCGCTGCTGAAGGCGCACGGCGGCTTTGCCACAAGGGAGAGACTGCAGAGCTGGTGCGATATCCTGAATATCGATTTCATCATGCTGTTCGACGCCGATGGCAACGAGACGCTTTGCAACAGGGATTTTTCCCGATTCACCCTGAATGAAGGCCTGGGCAGTGATTCCTCCGACTTCCGTCGGCTGCTGCTGGGCGTTCCCAGCATCGTCCATGAAGCCTCGACGGACTCGACGACGGGGCTCGAGCGCCAGTTCATAGGCGTCACCCTGCCGATGGCGGACGGTTCCCATGGCGCGCTGATCATGGCGCTGCTGCCAGGGCAGATACAGGATGTCGGCGGTTCGACAAATCTCAACAGCCAGCTTGCGGCAATGACCGTGGAAGGGGCCGAATGCTTTGTCGTGGATGAAACCAGCTACAGGGTCATCCATACCAGCGACACAGCGCTTCAAGGCGCAAGGATCCTCGAAAGGGGCATGCCCGAAAAGAGCCTTCGGGACGGCTATATGGACTTTGGAACGCTGGATGGCGACGACTGCTTCATACTGACGGCTCGAAGCGGAAACAACATCTTCTATTACACGGTAAAATACAGCGCGCTGTTCCATTCCGTGCTGATATTTGGCGGCTTCGCTGCCGTGCTCTATGGGATCGTGGCGGCCCTGATACTGTTGATCTTCTTCCGGCAATACAAACAGGTGACTTATGAAAGCGCCGTCACAGTGATGGACTCCGGCGAGGCGCTGTCCCTGTGGGACAGCGGGGTCCCGGGGGCGGAGGATGACGACGCGCTTCCTGATCCCCTTGGAACAAAAATGCGCAGGCTCAGCCAGTCGGCAGAGAAGCGCCTGGGGGACAAGGCCTGGAACGGCAAGATGAGGAGGCTGCAGCAAAAGCTGAGGGAAAAGCTCAACTGGGACGAAAAGGAGCCTGAGGACAAGGCGGGCATAGTGTTCCGCGTGGGGTTGATCATACTGATGATCGGCTGGGCAAACCTGGTCGCGGGCAGTGGCCTGACGAACAGGGGCAACGGGAGCATGGTCAGCTTTCTGCTCCGGGGCGATTGGGTCAAGGGCGCAAACCTGTTTGCCGTTTGCAGCGCCACATTGATCATCAGCATGGCCTATCTCGTCAATTTCATCAGCGGGTTGGCCTTGAAGCTGCTGTCGACGTTCCTGCTGAACAAGGGAAAGACGATTTGCAGGCTCGTCCACAACGCCATAAAGTATCTTTCGGTGTTTGTATCGATTTACTTTGTACTGCTGTACTTCGGGTTCCCGATCGGCACGGTCGTGGGCTCCATCGGCATCGTATCGCTGGCGCTGTCTCTCGGCGCGAAGGATATGGCCGCGGATATCCTTGCCGGCCTTTCGATCGTGTTCGAGAAGAGCTTCGAGGTGGGCGACATCGTGCAGATCGGCAGCCTGAAGGGCGCCGTTCAGCAGATCGGCGTGCGCTCAACGCGGCTGCTGACGATTGAAAACAATGTCGTGATCATAAGCAATCATTCCATTTCCAACATCGTCAACCTGTCGCGAAGGCTTTCCCGGTACCTGCTCAACGTAAAAATCGCCATGGACGCCAACGTAGAGGAGATCGAGGCGATTTTGAACCGTGAATTGCCGGAAATCGGAAAGCGGTGCGCCGGGATTGTCAGCGAATTGCGCTACTGCGGCGTCAAGGAATTTGGCGGCGGCGCCGGCGCTATGGGCGGTATGGGCGGTATCGGTGTTCGCGGTCCGTCGATTACACTGCTCATCGAAGCCCGATGCAACGAGAAGGATTTGGAGGAGGTCAACTTGTTTGTCAGCCGTGAGGTGCTCCTGCTGTTCAAGCGTGAAGGCATAGAGCTCCGGTAAAGGACAACCGGGAAACGGATTGTCAGGAATGCGTCATGCTGCTGTTTTGAAATTGGCTTTTGACATTTTACAGTATATGGTATATAATTGGAATAGTTTTCTGAAACGGTTATCCAAAGACGATTGCAAGAC
>JAZTZK010000296.1:0-28509 GCA_045637485.1 Clostridia bacterium | reverse complement strand
AACAATGTCGCGAGCATCCACTACACCGTGCAGGGCGATGGCGCGATGCCGGATCGGACTAACTCTAATAGCCTCGGTAGCGCCTACCTTGAGAAATCAGCCGGAAGCGCCCTGAAGAGCGTGCAGTTCGACGAGGGCGTGACCCACATCGGCAGCTATGCCTTCTACCACAACAAGATACAGACATTGGTGGGTGGAAAGCTGCCCTCGACGCTCAAATCCATTGGAGAATACGCCTTCCATTACAGCTTTGAAAAGGGATCGGACGTCACCGAGTTGGCCATCCCGGCAGGCGTAACCGAGATACCGGATCATTGCTTCTATGGCTGCACGGCGCTGACCAAACTGCTGGTTCCGAAGTGGGTGACGAAGCTGGGCGCAAGTGCCTATGACGGCTGCAGCGGCCTGACGAGCGTGACGCTGCCCATCGAGCTGTCGGCCGTGGGCCAGTTCTCCGGCTGCAACAATGTCGCGAGCATCCACTACACCGTGCAGGGCGATGGCGCGATGCCAGATCGAAATGCCTCTATTAGCATATGCCTTGAAAATTCCGCCAGAAGCGCGCTGAAGACAGTGCAGTTCGACGAGGGCGTGACCCACATCGGCAACTATGCCTTCTACAACAATCCCACTCTGGCCATGAAAGCCGGGGCACTGCCGTCGACGATAAAGTCCATCGGCGAGTATGCGTTCGCAAATACCAGGAAGATCAAGGTGCTGTCCCTCCCCGCAAGCCTGAAATCGCTGGGCAACTATGCCTTCTCCGGCAGCGGCCTAAAGCGGGTGACGTTCCTGGGCGACGCGCCGGAGCTGCCGGACAACGCGTTCTACGGCGTGACCGCCGCCGCCCGCTATTCCCGAAAGAAGACCTCATGGAAGAGCAAGTTGTTGAAGAACTACGGCGGCAAGCTGCGTTGGAGCGCCATCGAGGACAACGTGGAGTACCGCATGAAGCTGCCCAAGGGGACCTTTGAGGTTGAAGCCGAGGCCTTCGAGGGCTGCGCCGCGGAGATCATAGAGATCCCCGAGGGCACGGCGCGCATCGGCGCGCGCGCCTTTGCCAACAGCGCCTGGCTGCTGGAGGTGCACATCCCCGCGTCGGTCAAGAGCATCTCCAAGAGTGCCTTTGAGGGCTGTTCCCCCAATATCATCGCACCAAAGGGCAGCTTTGCCCAGAAGTTCGCGAAAAAGCAAGGGCTGGATTTTATAGCGGCCAAATAAACCGGGCATGCCGCAAAGGCGCAGTATGGCGCATACAGATTCCTCCAAGGCCTTGTAACAAAAAGTGTGGAGGTTTGTCCCTGGGACCGTGAGGAGCTACCTATGAAAAGAGCGCTATGTAAGGCTTTTACAGTATTGATTCTCCTGCTGACGGCAGCGTCGACCGCATTGACGGAAAACGCGATCTCCGGGCCTGTTGCATTGGAGTTAACGGATGAGGCCATCCTCCTCCCGGAGGACGGCAGCGCCGACTTCGGGGCCGATCCGGACGGCATCCTCCTTCCGGAGGACGATGCCGGAATGCCGCTCGACCTGGTCGACGACATGCTTGTCGACGTCCCCATCGACCTGGACATCCCCGACGACGGCCTTGAAGCCAATCTGCTGATATCGGAGCTGACCGATGACGGTCCCACATCCAATCCCGCCGCGCTGCTGGCGCCCGAGGAGGAAACGTGCTTCATCAATTCCTCCCGGGACAGCGACGCCTTGTTCGCCGGTTATGCCAACGGCATTCTCCACGGCGCCCGACTCAGAGCCAATGCCACCGCCTATGCTCGGGACAAGTTGAACAGCCAGGAACAGGTCATCTACGACGCTTTGAAGCCCCTCCTCGCCCAGGTTGCCGAGGGCAGTCGAGCCTCTACTGAGTTCGACGTACCGCTGTCAGCGCTGCTGGGCTTGACCCGCATCACCGGCCAGGCACTGACCGGCGAGGTGCTGTCCAACCCGATGACCGACAACGAAAAGGCCCTTGTCGCCGCCGCGTGGAAGGCACTGTACACCTACACGCTGAGCAACGTGTCCAACGCCCTGTGGTTTGACTGTACCTACGAGCTGTACTGGCTGGATCGCTACGACAATCCCATCCGGGCTGTTAAGCCCGCACTGATGTATCGCTACAGCGCCGAGCTTGGCGACTGGGAGCTGTATGTGGCGGACGATGCCTGCGTCAGCTTCCGATTCCCGGTGCTTGCCCAGTACCAGGGCGATACCTATATTGTGGATCCCGGAAGCATCGACCGGGCGAAGCTCGCCCGGAAGAACGCCCAGGCCATCGTGGAACAATATGCCGATTGCTCCGACTATGCCAAGCTGGCCGGCTACGTGACGGAGATCTGTCGACTGGTGCGCTATGACGACGAAGCCGCCAGCCTTCAATGGCAGGATGCCAACCCCCAGGTCCAGGACCCCTGGAAGCTGATCTGGGTCTTCGACGGCGATGGCAGTACGAATGTGGTCTGCGAAGGCTACGCCCAGGCCTGGCAATACCTTTGCGAACTGACGAAATTCGACGGCGACATCCACTGTCGCCTGGTGACCGGCTATGTCGGCGATGAAGCGCACTCCTGGAACCTGGTGCGCATGGACGACAAGAGAAATTACCTGGTAGACGTCAGCTGGATGGACGGCGACTGGGACGATCCGGACGGTGAATTGGCCTATTGGATCAGCGACAACCTGGGCCGCTTGTTCCTCTGCGGCGGCTCCGGCAGCGTCTCCGGTGGCTACGACATCTTCAACCGTAACGGCGGGGAAGAGGAACGGCGCAGCTATCGCAGCGATACGCTGGCCATCTATCCCGACGCCGCGCTGGCCCTCGCGTCGGAGCGCTACATCCCCACCGGCTTCCACCGGCTCCCCGACGGCATCCGTTACTTTGACGACGGCGGCGCGTTTATCACCGGAGAAGCGCTGCTGGACGGCTATGGCTATCGGTTTGACATCGACGGCAGGCTGGAGGGCAAGCTCTCCGGCTGGCACACCGTCGGCGGCGAGCGCCGCTTCTTCGAGGCCGACGGCAAGCTGCACGCGAAGCACACCCACGTCATTGACGCCGCCGTGCCGCCCACCTGTACCGAGCCGGGCTTGACCGAGGGCAGTCACTGCTCCGTCTGTGAAGCGGTGCTGACCCCCCAGGAACCCGTAGCTATGTTGAACCACCGCTGGGGAAAGGCGTCCTATACCTGGGCGGAGGATTTCACACGCGTCACCGCTCGCCACACCTGTCTGAACGATCCTGCGCACGAGGAGGCCGAAACCGTCGAAACCACCGCACAGGTCACGAAGGCCGCCACCTGCACCGCCAAGGGCACCACCACCTACACCGCCAGCTTTG
Source organism: Clostridia bacterium (assembly GCA_045637485.1). GTDB lineage: Bacteria > Bacillota > Clostridia > Christensenellales > Aristaeellaceae > UBA2862. The sequence goes on along the minus strand of JAZTZK010000296.1, from coordinate 25,169 downwards.
CAAACCCCGGCTTTAGTTCAAAGAAAAAGGCCGTCAGGAATATCCCCGCCACCGGCCATCGGTGGGGCAAGGCCGGATACACCTGGGCCGACGACTTCTCCAGCACAACCGCCCGCAGGACCTGCCTGAACGACGCGGCCCACGTACAAACCGAAACCGTTCAGACCTCTGCCGAGGTCACGAAGGCCCCCACCTGCACTGTAAAGGGCGCCACCACCTACACCGCCAGGTTCAGCCGCGCCGCCTTCAGGACGCAAAAGAGGCGAATCAGGGACATCCCCGCCACCGGCCATACACCCGTCAAAGATCCTGCCGTACCGCCGACCGCCACTGCCGATGGGCTGACCGAAGGCAGCCATTGCGCCGTCTGCGGCAAGGTGCTCGTGGCGCAAAAGCCGATACCAAGGCTGGACATTGCCCTGATCCTGCGCGGCAACACTTGCCGACTGGTCGAAGTGGGCGAGCCCCGGCAGATTATCGTGGAGCTCGGACCGGTCAGGAGCTATGAGAGCGACGCCCCTTCCGTCGCCTCGGTCAGCCGGAAGGGTCGGGTAATCCCCCGTGCGCCGGGCATAGCCCTTATCACCATACGACTGAAGGACGACAGGGTTCTCCTGCTGAAGCTGGTCGTCAGGGATCCCTACGCGCCCAAATCAGTGCGGATCGTCCAAGGTCGTCGCGCTACGCTGAAGGTCGGGGAAAAGCTGGCACTAAAAGCAGTACTGCAGCCTGCCGGAGCGAAATCCACGCTGCGCTGGACCAGCAGCAAACCCAGTGTTGCCTCCGTCAGCAAATCGGGCGTGATCCGGGCGCGTCAGCCGGGCAAGGCGACGATCGCCGTGCTCACCTCCAACGGCAGGCGGGCCGCCATTTCGATCTCGGTGGCAAGATAATCCGCTGCCCATCGTCAATTTTCACGCAGAATATACAGTGATTCAACATCATCGTGCTTACATCAATGATAACAAATCATTATAATTGATGTACCTTGCGAGAAGCAAGAGCACGACATAAACGAAAGGAAGTACCTGGGAATGAAAAAGATCATCGCTCTGATTCTGGTTATGGTTCTGTTGGCCATCGGCCTGACCGCCTGCAAGAAGGCTGAGCAGAAGACCGAAGAAGCCGCCGCCAAGGTTGAAGAGACCGCTGAGAAGGTCGAGGAGAAGGCCGAAGAGGCTGCCGAGAAGGCCGAGGAGAAGGTTGAAGAGGCCGCTGAAGCTGCTGCTGACGCCGCCGAGAAGGTTGAAGAGAAGGCTGAAGAGGCCGCCGAAGCCGCCGCTGACACCGCCGAGGCCGCTGCCGAAGCCGTCGAAGAGACCGCCGACGCCGCCGCTGAAGCCGTTGGAGAGGCCGCCGAGGCCGCTGCCGAAGCCGTTGAAGAGGCTGCCGACGCTGCCACTAAGTAATCGATATTCTGTCGACATAACAAAACGCCCCGCATTTCGCGGGGCGTTTTGCTATGCGGCGCAATTCTCTCAGAACACCAGCGCCGCGTCGTAGCCCATGGCATCCTGTACCAGGTCGAAGATCTCCCACAGGCGCTCCCGATCCGCATCGGAGAACCGATAGGTCTTATTGGCCGCGTTGTCAATCAGATAGGGGCAACCATCGGTGGCGATTGCAAAGTCAAAAACCTTGTCTTCGCCAAACCTGCAGAACAGCGTGCTGTTCATCGTACAGTTTTCAAGCTCACCCTTGTTCTTTTTTGCCCGCAAAAGCATGTCCTGCAACTCCTGAAGCGTGCCGTCATCCACTACGGTCTGCTCACAGCGATTGCCATCGTAATCCTCATAGATCATGGTCGCTTCCGTCATCTTTGACGCCGCCAGCGCTCCGGAACAGGCCGACAGCAGCCCCAACGCCAGCAGCAAACAAATCAATCTCTTCAAGATCTTTCCCTCTTTTCGTATAAAAATCCCACCGCATGCCATTGGGCATTATTCGGTAGGATTATTATACACGCGCCGCTGATCGGAATCAATGCAGTGGCGGCAAGTGTCAATGAAACATCAAGCCTGCATCACATTTGCCCTAAATAATTTCGCTTCACGAACGCCAGGTCCGCCCCGGCGAAATCGTAGCATGGCATATCCTCCTGCTTCACCCAGGCAACAGCGTTGCACTGAACCGCAATCGGCTCGCCTGACAATATGCTACAGCTGTAGAACAGCACCAGCACATCACGATCCGGGTAGCGGTGGTATACCGCGTCGCGTACACGGCCCACGGCCACGTCGATATCCAGCTCCTCCCGGAGTTCCCGGGCCAGCGCCGCCTCTGGGGTCTCCCCTGCCTCCAGCTTGCCGCCGGGAAACTCCCATTTCAGGCCGTTGTGGGCGTTCGGCAGGCGTTGGCACAGCATTACCCTGGCCTCTCGCTCCACCACGGCAGCTGCCACCACCAGCACGCTAAGCCTCCTCTACCGAGCGGATGTGCCTGCCGAAGCAGTGCAGTGTCACCGTTGCGCCCACCGAAGGCAACCGATCCCGCTTGCTGGCGTTCAGGTACACGATGCGCTCCTCCCGGGTATCCTCGCCGGCCTCCAGCTGCTGAATGCGCTCAGACAGCGCAGAAGCGCCATTCTGCGCGCCGCTGCTAACCTCGGTCAACTGAACCCGCACCGGCAGCACCATTGCCCCGTCCTGAGGCTCGGCCTCGTCGGCGATATGCACGATCACACCCCGCAGATCCCGGGAGAGGCCGTTCGCCATGTCCTGTAAAAACCGCCTGTAGCGCAGATTGGGCCACAGGTGGGCAACGAATCCGTAGATGAACGCCACGATCAGCAGCGGCGCGGCAACCAGCGCCAGCGTATGGTTCCGCTTCACCAGCGCAAACACGAACAGCGCCGCGAACGCCGCCAGCACCGGCGCCAGTACGAACCAAATGTGACGTATCCTGCCATTGACTTCAAGCATATCCCGTTTTGTGTACATTCGCGTCACTTCTCCCGCGCCATCTCCAGTACATCCCAGATGCGCTGCAAATCGTCGCTGTTGTAGTAGAAAAGGGTGATTCTGCCGCTGTCGTTGGTGCCATCCAGGCGCACGCGAGTGCCGAACAGCTCCCGGGCCATGTTCTCCAGCTCGCCAATCTGGGCATCCCGGGTCTTGCGCACCTTGGGCGCCTCCTCCTTTACCGGCTGGGCGCAGATGCGCTCCAGCTGGCGTACCGACCAGCCCTGTTGCACGGTGAGATTGGCCAGCTGTACCTGTCGTCGGGGCTCAACAGTCACCAGTGCCCTCGCGTGACCCGCGGACAGCTTGCCCTCGACCAACAGCTGCTTGACGCTGTCGGGCAGGGTCAGTAACCGCAACAGATTGGCCAGCGCAGGCCGGCTCTTGCCCAGGCGCTCGGCAGCCCTTTCCTGGGTCAGGCCAGCCTCATCCATCAGCCGGCGCACGCCCATGGCCTCCTCTACCGGATTCAGGTCGTCGCGTTGCAGATTCTCGATCAGCGCGGCCTCCAGCCGCCTTTGACTGTCCCAGTCCCGCACAATGGCGGGAATCTCATCAAACCCGGCCAACCGGGATGCCCGATAGCGCCGCTCGCCGGCAATGATCGTAAACCGGTCTCCACTGGGCGCCACGATGATGGGCTGCAGCACGCCCACCGCCTCGATGGAGGCCGCCAGCTCCTTCAGCCCCTCCTCGTCAAAGCTGCGCCGGGGCTGGTCGCGGTTGGGATCGATCTGCCCAATGGGCAGCATGCGCACTGCATCCACGGATTCCTGGGGCTGCCCCGCATCCACAGGCTGCGGCGCCTCCGCGACCACATCATCTCCCAGCAGCGCGCCCAGGCCCCGGCCCAGGCCGCGTTGAATCTTCTTCGCCATGCTACGAATCCTCCGATATCAGAGCGCGTTCCCTATATAACGCACTCCAATGCTTCATTCCTCGTTCCTAATTGCGCGAAAGCAGCTCCTGCGCCAGCTCCTGGTAGGCCTTTGCGCCGCTGCAGCGGGCATCGTACAGGTGGATGGGCAAGCCGTAGCTGGGCGCTTCGCTGAGCCGTACATTGCGGGGAATCATCGTCTCGAAGGCCTCGTCCCGGAAGTGGGTGCGCACCTCCTGCACCACCTGAGCGCACAGATTGGTTCGACCGTCGAACATCGTCAGCAGTATGCCCTCCACAGCCAGGCCGGGGTTCAGCTTCTTGCGCATCAGCTTTACGGTATTCACCAGCTGGCCCACGCCCTCCAGGGCGTAATATTCGCACTGGATCGGTATCAGCACGCTGTCCGCAGCGGTCAGCGCGTTCAGCGTCAGCAGGCTCAGCGACGGCGGGCAATCGATAAAGATGTAATCATAATCATCCCGCAGGCTCGAAAGCGCATTCTTCAGCAGCTGCTCCCGGCTCTCCACGGCCACCAGCTCGATCTCGGCTCCCGCCAGCTCGATAGCGGTTGGCATCAGGCTCAGTGCGTCAAACCCGGTCTCCACTACGGCTTCACGCGCTTCCGCTTCGCCGATCAACACATCGTACACCGTAGGGCCTTTGTATTCATTCTTTCCCAGGCCGCTGGTGGCATTGCCCTGAGGATCAATGTCCACCAGCAACACGCGCTTTCCCTGCGCAGCCACGCAAGCACTGAGATTCACTGCGGTGGTGGTCTTGCCCACGCCGCCCTTCTGGTTCGTTATTGCGATGATCTTTCCCAAGGTGAACCTTCCCATCCGCACAAGCGCCCGAAAGCGCCTGTACTTCCATTATATCTATTCCATTATACGGCAATTTATGTATGAGGGCAAGGGTAATATGTAAAACTGCTTTGACAAAAATGTCGCCCGGCGCACAGAAAAGACCCTTCGCTGTATTCAGGATAACACGTCTAAACCGTTGTCATCCTGAATAGAGCAAAGGATCTCTCAAAACGCTTTGCCTGCATCGGGCAATCCTCATGCAGCCTACTTTATCACCTTGATCCTGATCTTGGCCTTTTTGTTGTTGGCGGTTTTCACGGTGATGGTCACCGTGCCCTTTTTCTTTGCCTTCACCAGGCCGGTTTTGCTGACAGTGGCGATTTTTTTACTCCCGCTGGACCAGGTCTGCTTGGTTTTCACCTGTTCGGGCAACACTGTGGCGTTCAGCTGCAGCGCCTCGCCCACCTTCATCGTCAGGCTCGTGCCCTCGTCGATGCTTACAGATTTGGCGTCGACAACCTTGACTTCGATGGTAGCCTTCTTGTCGTTCTCCGTCCTGGCGGTAATGGTGGCCTTGCCCGAGCGTTTCGGGGTCAGAAGGCCTGTTTTGCTGACAGACACCGAGGATGAGCTGGATTTCCACTTCACCTCCATCTCAGCATTGGAGGGCTCCTGCACTGCCGTCAGCTGCACCGGCTTGCCCACATAGATCGTGATGCGCTTCCCTTCGGCGATAGACAGGCTGGTTGCCTGGATTTTATTGAGGACGAAGGGGATGCCGTGCGCCTTCGCATAGGCGGATGCAGCGGAATCGTATCTGCCATAGATTTTAAGTTTGCTCGGCTGCTTCAGCGGGGCGTCCATCCGTACCTCGTTGTCGTCAATGCGCGCTGCCGCGCCGAGGGTGAATGCCTCCAGACCGATGGAATCGACGCTCTCGGGAATTGCCACCCTTGCAAGCTTCTTGCACTCGGCAAAGCAATAATCGCCGATCTGCTTCACACCCGATTGCAGGTATATCTCCTGGACATCCTTGCAGTGGAAAAAAGCGCCATAGCCCAGCGATTCAACCCCGCCGGGGATCTTCAGCGTCGTCATCTCTTCACAATAGGCAAAGGCAAAGCGATCTATAAACTCCAAGCTTTTCGGCAGCTTGATCGACCGCATGGACTTACAATTCCCGAAGGCGCCAGGCCCGATGGTTTTCAGGCCTTCGTTCAGGGTTACGATATTCAGTTCCAAACAACCCTTGAAGGCAGATTCCGGAATAGTCTCGACCTCCGGGGGGATCGTCAGATTCCTCATGTCGCTGCAGCCCTCAAAGGCGCTTTCCCCAATTTCCTGAAGACCCTCGGGAAGGCAGAATTCCTTCAACGCTTTACAGTTGTAGAACGCCGCGTCGTTGATCTTCCGCACGGTGGAAGAAAAGGTGATTTTCCACATTTTTGTACAGTTTTCAAACATGCCCTCGCTGATTTCGGTCATGCCCTCGGGCAGCTCGAAATGGGATATCATGGGGCAATTTCTGAACGCATAATCGCCAACCTTTGTCAAACCCTCGGGCAGCGTTACGAAAACCAGCGCCGCGCAATCGGAGAAAGCGGCCTCGCCAACCTCAGTCACGGTATCGGGAACTGTCACGGTCCAAAGCTGATTGCAGCCCGCAAACGCACCCGGGGCGATACTCGTCACCTTGTAGCCCTTGATTGTTTCCGGAATATTTGCCTCGCAAACAGCCCTGTCGGCAGAGACGACCGAGGCCTCGCCGTCCTCGATCTTATACCGTATGTACTTTTTGATCACCGTCTTGTTCGATATGGGCGCGCTATCGTCATCCACGTCGCCTTGCAGGGCTTCCGGTAAATCCAGCGATACCGCTTCGGCCACGTCGATGCTTACATCATCCAGTTCCATTTCCATATCGTCGCCCATAATTGCCGCGTCATCGGACAGAACCAACCCGTCCGACTCTGCATCGATATACAGACCATCCACACCGTCCGCCAACGCCGCGTTCCCAATGACCGTCAAACATAATGCCATGACGAGGTATGCCGTCAAAAGCCGCTTCATCTATAACCACCTCACTTATACTCAGGCAATGTTGAAATCTCCCACGGTTATTTTATAACCGTTACAGCCATCATGTCAACAATTATTCCATCATAATGGAGGTTATTGTCGAAATTTCAAAATTCAGTCACATTATTGTAATTACATCTGAATAAAAAAACGCCCTCCCCCGAAACAGGGGAAGGCGCTGCGTTTCCATGATACTTTTTGTCAGATGAACTCCAGGATTACCATCTCGGCGGCGTCGCCGCGACGGGGGCCCTTCTTGACGATGCGGGTATAGCCACCGCCCTGGCCCTTTTCCTCGGCGCGCTTCTTGTACTTCGGCGCGATCTCGCGGAACAGCTTCTCGACGACCTGATGCTTGACATCCTTCTGCCGCTTCTTGAAATCGTCCTTGTCCTCGCCCTCGTTTTGGACGGCGGGGATGTCGTACAGGTAGCGCATGATCTGACGACGGGCGGCAAGGCGCTCGGGGCTGTCGTTCTGCACGGTCAGCTCTTCCACCTGCTTCTTGTCGTTCATGTGCTTCTTGGTCACTTCGATTGTATTGTCGCACTGGCGCATGGCGATGGTCACGAGGTGCTCAGCCAGCGACTGAACCTCCTTGCCGCGCGCCAGAGTGGTTTCGATTTTGCCGTACCAGATCAGGTTTGTAACCTGGTTGCGAAGCATCGCCATCCTCTGGTCGGTCGGCCGTCCCAGCTTGCGATTGGCCATTTCTGGTTCCTCCCTTGATGCTTATCTCGTATCAATATCCCGGTCATTCGTCGCTGGCCTTCAGAGCCAGGCCCAGAGCGATCAGCTTCTGTTCCACCTCTTCCAGCGACTTCTTGCCGAGGTTGCGCACCTTCATCATGTCCTCCTGATTGCGCTGCACCAGCTCGGCAACCGTGTTGATGCCGGCGCGCTTCAGGCAGTTGAACGCACGGACGGAGAGATCCAACTCCTCGATGGTCATCTCCAGAACCTTGCTCTTGTCGTCGATTTCAGGTTCGTTGTAATCGACGCGGACGACGTTCACCGTCAGGTCAATGAACAGGCGCATGTTGTTGGTCAGGATCTGCGCGGCAGAGGCCAAAGCCTCCTTGGGCAGTATGCTGCCGTTGGTCCACACTTCGATGGTCAGCTTGTCGTAGTCGGTGACCTGGCCCACACGGGTGTCCTCGACGGAATAGCTCACCTTTCGAATGGGGGTGAATATGCTGTCCACCGGAATCACGCCGATGGGCATGCCGACAACTTTGTTGCGCTCCTGTGCGAGCTGCTTGTTCCGCTCCGCGGAGACATAGCCTCTTCCCTTTTCAAGGGTGATCTGGCACTGAAGGTGCCCGCCCTCGGAAAGCGTCGCGATGTGCAGTTCGGGATTGACGATTTCCACCTCGTCGTCCGCCTTGATGTCGCCCGCGGTGATCTCGCAGGGACCGTGCGCATCGATGGAGACAGTCTTGGGCTGCTCCGTGAAGAGTTTCGCAGAGAGAAGCTTGATGTTCAGGATCAGCTCCGCGACATCTTCCTTCATGCCGGGAACCGTCGAAAACTCGTGCTGTACGCCTTCGATGCGCACGCTGGTCGCCGCCACGCCGGGCAGTGAGTTCAGCAGTACGCGGCGCAGGGAATTGCCCAGGGTCTGGCCAAAGCCACGCTCCAGGGGGTTGACGACGAACTTGCCGTAGCGGTTGTTCTCGCCGACTTCCACACGTTCAATTTTGGGCTTTTCGATTTGATCGATCACTCAGCGTTTCCTCCTCTCCTCGTCGCCTTTGCGGTTGACCGCAAGGGCGTTCATTGCCCCGTGCCGCAAGGCCCCGTCGGGAAGACGGGCCCAGGCGCGGGCAGTGCTAATCTTTTCAAAGAAAACGTATCTTTATGGCTTGCGCGAACTGGCCGGCGAGCCCAAACATACGCGGGGAGGGGCCAGCCCAACCCGATACCGGGCGGCTGGCTTGTGCCCCACCAATTAGCGGGAGTAAAGCTCGACGATCAGGTTCTCGGAAACCTCATAGTCAATATCCTCGCGGGCAGGCATCGCGGCGATCTTGCCCTCGAAGCTGTCAGCCTGCTTCTCGATCCACTGGGGCATGGCCTTCTTGCCATACTCCTCCAGCAGGGCCTTGAACTTCTCGGAAGCCTGGCTCTTCTGGCGGACGGCGATCACGTCGCCGGGCTTGACCAGCGCGGACGGGATATTGCAGCGCTTGCCGTTGACATTGAAGTGGCCGTGGTTCACCAGCTGGCGCGCTTCACGGCGGGTGGCGGCGAAGCCCATGCGGAAGACCACGTTGTCCAGGCGACGCTCCAGGTATTGGAGCATGATCTCGCCGGTGATGCCGCGCTTGCGCTCGGCCATCTCATAGTAATGATAGAACTGCTTTTCCAGCACGCCGTAGATGAACTTGACCTTCTGCTTTTCCATCAACTGCTTGCCGTATTCAGACTGCTTGCGGCGCATCTGGGGCTTCGGGTTGCGTTTGGTCTCCTTGGAGTACCCAAGCACTGCGGGAGACAGACCCAGCGCCTTGCATCTTTTCAGAACGGGCTGTGAATTCTTTGCCATGTCCGTCTTTCTCCTCTCAAATTACACTCTTCTGCGCTTGGGCGGGCGGCATCCGTTGTGGGGGATGGGCGTCACGTCCTTGATCATGTTCACTTCCAGGCCGGCAGCCTGCAGGGAACGGATGGCGGCCTCACGGCCCGAGCCGGGGCCCTTGACATAGACCTCGACGGTCTTCAGGCCATACTCCATCGCAGCCTTCGCGGCGGTTTCCGCAGCGCTCTGGGCGGCGAAGGGCGTGGACTTCTTGCTGCCGCGGAAGCCAAGTCCGCCTGCGGAAGCCCAACTCAGCGCGTTGCCGTTCGTGTCGGTGATCGTCACGATGGTATTATTGAAAGAAGAGCGAATATGGGCCGCGCCGCGCTCCACGAGCTTCTTCTCGCGGCGCTTGCGGGTAACCCTTTTCAGCTTCGGCTTTGCCATAGCGATTATTCCTCCTGAAATTCAACTCAGATACGTCGATTACTTCTTCTTCTTGCCGGCAGCCTGCTTCTTCGGACCCTTGCGGGTACGGGCATTCTGCTTCGTATTCTGGCCGCGCACGGGGAGACCACGGCGATGCCGCAGGCCGCGGTAGCAACCGATCTCCATCAGGCGCTTGATGTTCATGGAAACTTCCCTGCGCAGGTCGCCCTCTACCTTGACGTGATGGTCAATGTAGTCGCGCAGCTTGCCGATATCATCCTCAGTCAGATCCTTCACGCGGGTGTCGGGGTTGACGCCCGTATGCTCGATGATGTCGTCGGCGATGTTGCGGCCAATGCCGTAGATGTACGTCAGGGCGATCTCGATTCGCTTCTCCCTGGGAAGGTCGACACCAGCAATTCGTGCCATGTGTTGTTTGCACCTCCAACATGCTTCTATGCTATGACTTGTAATCGGCGATATTGCCTTTACATAGTTCCGGCAACATCAGTCCGGCTCCTGGGCCGGACCGGGAGCCACCGGGCTCTCGCCTGGGGTTTGCCGTCTGGCGTAACGGACAATCCCCGTGGTTATGTGAAGGAACCCCGGAAAACGCGCGGATAAGCGCGTCAGCCGCTCCAGAATTCCGTCATACCAAATGATTATACCACAGTTCCCCCGGTTCTTCTTACATCTATTGGGCATGTGATGTTAAATATTGTCTCGATTTGCGTTATGTTTTGGATTATTCCCGTCTTTGCAGGATTTGATCGATCCTATTGTCATTTGTGCAGCTATTCCGCCTGATCGGTTCAGGTAAACGACATACCTCCAGTGGCATCGGGAAAGAGATAAATCTCTTTGGCAAGCGGAGCTCGACAGACCCAGATTTCCCTCTCACGCCTCCACGCTGTGCGCCTTCAGCCAGCGGTTCATCAGCCATAGCAAGAAGGCAGCGCCGTGGCGGTATTCCCGGCGCCGGTGCTGAGAAACGCGCCGGTCACCTGGTCCGCGAAAATCTCAAACAGTATCTTATAAACAAATCCCCCGCACTCAGATGACACTGTGTGCGGAGGATTTAATTTCGATCAGCCCTGCTTTTGCTTGTGCTTGGGATTCTCGCAAATGACCATGACGCGGCCCTTGCGCTTGATGATCTTGCACTTCTCGCAGATGGGCTTTACGGAAGGTCTCACTTTCATGATGACAGTACCTCCTATCTTCATCGGATCGCGCCAGCCGTTCAACCGTTCGGCTGAAACGATCTGACAGGAAATGTTGATCAGCTCTTCGAGCGCCAGGTGATGCGACCGCGGGTCAGATCATAGGGCGAGAGCTCAATGGTAACCTTGTCACCGGGGTAGATGCGAATGTAGTTCATGCGCATTTTACCGGAAACATGGGCCAGTATCTTATGCCCGTTGGGCAGCTGGACTTCAAACATGGCGTTGGGAAAGGCTTCCGTGACAACGCCCTCTACCTCGATAACATCAGACTTGGACAAGCTTTTCCTCCTCCTCGCTCAACCAGGTGCGCAATTCATGATCTTCTATCGGCTTTGCCTGTGAAAGCCGCTCCTTCAGCTCAGTCACCACCCGCCCGGTGGGCTTGAGGTGCTTGCGCCGCTTTTTCTTTTGGCGGTCCATCTTTCTCAGGGCGCCGTTGGCGACCATCACAAAATCATCATCCACCACGCCGACGACGATAAAGGGTCTCCCCCGGTCGCGGCCGGCCTTGGATATGACCACGCTGCCAATTTCAATCGGCCATGCGTTCATCATTTCAGAACCTCCGACACCTTTTTCCCAGGCCAGGACAGCAGCTCCGGCTCGCCGTCGGTGATCAACAGCGTGTGCTCATAGTGGGAGCAGGGCTTGCCGTCTCGGGTGACGATGGTCCAACCGTCGTCCTCCTGGTAGACCTTCCATGTGCCCATGGCGATCATCGGTTCTATGGTGATGGTCATGCCCGCTTGCAGCCTGACGCCGCGCCCGGGCTGCCCATAATTGGGCACGTTGGGATCCTCGTGCATCTCGGTACCAATGCCATGGCCGCACAGGTCACGGATCACGCCATAGCCGTGGGCCTCCGCAAAGGTCTGCACCGCGTTGCCGATGTCCCCCAGGTGATTACCGGCCACCGCCTGGCGCGCGCCAAGCCAGAAGCAATACTCCGTCGCGTCCACCAGCTTCTGGGCCTCGTCGTTGCCGCCGCCCACCACCACTGAAAAGGCGCTGTCGGACTGCCAGCCGTCCAGTATGCAGGTACAATCCACGGACAGCAGCTGCCCTTTGCGGAGCTTGTTCCTGTTGGGGAAGCCATGCACCACCTGATCGTCGACGGAAGCACAGATTGATGCGGGAAAGCCGTTGTAACCCTTGGAGGAAGGAATCCCCCCGCCTGAGCGGATCAGCCTTTCGGCCATCTGGTCCAGGTGGTGTGTCGTGACACCCGGCTCGATCTCCCTGCGCAGGGTCTCCAGCACTTCGTGCAGCAGAGCGCCCGCATTGCGCATTTTCTCTATCTGTGATTCGTTCTTGATCGTGATCATGTCTGTGTTACTCCAGTGTTGCGAGGATGGCCTTGAAAACCTCCTCCAGCTGGCTGTCGCCGTTCACCGTGCGCAGCTTGCCCAAGCCCTTGTAATAGCCGATCAGCGGCTCGGTCTGCTCGTGGTAGGCCTTCAGCCGGGTGAAGATCGTCTCTGGCTTGTCGTCGTTGCGCTGATAGAGCTCGCCGCCGCAAACGGGGCAAGCCTTGTCGTCAGTCAGCTTGGAAATGTGGAAGGTGCCCTGGCACTTGCCACAGATCCGCCGCCCGGTGAGGCGGCTGAGAAGCCGCTCATCGGGCACTTCGATATCCACTACGGCGTCGGGCGCGCTGATGTCGTCCAGTGCAATCGCCTGTTCCACCGTGCGGGGAAAACCATCCAGCAGGTAACCCGGCTTGCAGTCGTCCATGCTCAGGCGTTCCCTCACCATCGCGATGGTCACGCTGTCGGGTACCAGTTCACCGGCATCCAGGTACCGCTTGGCCTCCAGACCCGTGCGGGTCTGGTTCTTGATGGCCGAGCGGAACATGTCGCCCGTGGAGACGTGCGGCACGCCAAGATGCGCGCTCACACCGGCTGCCTGTGTGCCCTTGCCAGCTCCGGGAGGGCCCAGAAAGATCAGTTTCATATGGTTTCCTCCAGGGGATTAGTTCAGGAATCCCTTGTAGTGGCGCATCAACATCTGGCTTTCCAGCTCTCGCATGGTCTCCATTGCGACGGAAACAGCGATCAGCAGGGAAGACGCCGCGAAGGGCAGGCTCACGCCCGCAATCGCATAGATGATCATGGGGATTACGGCCAGCACTGCCAGATAGATAGCGCCGAACATGGTGATGCGGTGCGTAATCTTCTTGATGTAGTCGCTGGTGGGCTTGCCCTGGCGAATGCCGGGGATCATACCGCCATTATTCTGGATGTTCTTGGCAATCTCAACGGGATTGAAGGAAATCACAGAATAGAAGAAGGTGAATCCGAAGATCATCAGCGCGAAGATCACCTGATAGAGCAGGTGGGTGGAGCTGACATGGGTGGTCCACCACTGGTTCGCAGCCGAATTCGGGAAGAAGGCCAGTATGGTGGCCGGGAACTGCATGATCGCGTTGGCGAAGATCAGGGGTAGCACGCCGGAGGCATTCAGCTTCAGAGGAATGTGGGTGCTCTGGCCGCCGTACATCTTGCGACCGACCATGCGCTTGGCATACTGGATGCGGATGCGGCGCTCGGCCAGGTCCACCAGCACGATGCCCACCACCAGGATGACGAACACCACAACGGAAGCGATGACAGCGGGAATGCTGACGGCTTCGGGATGGCTGAAGATGTTGACGATATTGGTGCCCACGCTGCGGGCCAGGTTGGAGATGATGCCGGCAAAGATCAGCAGGGAAATGCCGTTGCCGATGCCGTTCTCGGTGATGCGCTCACCCATCCACATGGCAATCGCAGTACCGGCCGCCAGGCAGAAGCCGATGGTCATCAGGCCCAGGAAGCCGTTGGTGGCATTGGCATGCAGACCTATGGTCAGCGCGATGGCCTGTACGAAGCCGAGGCCAACGGTGACGTAACGGGTGATCTGGGCGATCTTCTTGCGGCCCTCTTCACCCTCCTTCTGCATCTCCTCCAGCTTCGGAATCGCCACGCACAGCAGCTGCATGATGATGCTCGCGTTGATGTACGGGGTGATGCCCATGGCCATGATGGTGTAGTTGGAGAGGTCAGAGCCGGTCATCGAGTTGATGAAGCCCAGCAGGCTGTAGCGCTCGAGCGCGGAGGCGATCAGACTGGTGTCGACGCCCGGTGTGGGAACGTAGCACAGCAGCCGGTAGATCAGCAGCATGCCCAGCGTGTACAGTATCTTCTTGCGAAGATCAGCGATCTTCCAAGCGTTCTTCAATGTCTCAAGCATATCAGAACACCTCTACTTTCCCGCCTGCCGCCTCGATCTTTTCCTTCGCGCTCTCGGTGAACTTCGTCGCCTTGACCGTGAGCTTTTTAGTGATTTCACCGTTGCCGAGGATCTTCACGCCATCCTGCACGTTCTTCAGAATGCCGGATTCCACCAGCTCGACAGGGGTAACGGTCGCGCCGTCCTCAAAGATGTTGAGGCGCTCGACGTTGACGGTTGCATATTCCACGCGCCACTTGTTCGTGAAGCCACGCTTGGGCAAGCGCATGGTCAGAGGCATCTGGCCACCCTCAAATCCGGGTCGCTTGCCGCCGCCGGAGCGGGCCTTGGCGCCCTTGTGGCCTTTGCCGGAGGTCTTGCCCAGACCGGAACCCGTGCCGCGCCCGAGGCGCTTCGGGGCCGTGGTAGCGCCCACGGCGGGTTTGAGATCATGAAGTTTCATGGTGACCAGACCTCCTTATTCTGCAATCTCTTCGACCTTGACCATGTGCTTGACCTTGAAGATCATGCCGCGGATGGCCGGGTTGTCTTCCTTCACGACGATGTGGCCGACGTGATGGAGGCCCAGCGCCTTGATCGTGGCGATCTGATCCTTCAGGCAGGCGATGGTGGACTTGGTCTGCGTAATCTTAAGCTTCATTTCGTTGTACCCCCTTAACCGAGCAGCTCTTCGACGGTCTTGCCGCGCATGGCCGCAACCTGTTCGGCGCTGCGAAGCTGCTTGAGTCCTGCCAGGGTGGCGCGAACCATGTTGATCTTGTTGTTGGTGCCGATGCTCTTGGTCACGATATCCTTGATGCCAGCGGCCTCCAGGACAGCGCGGACCGGGCCGCCGGCGATGACGCCGGTGCCTTCGGGCGCGGGCAGCATCTTCACGCGACCGGTGCCGAACACGCCGACCACCTCATGGGGAATGGTGGTGCCGTTCAGGGGGATGGTGATCATGGTCTTCTTGGCTTCCTCCAGGCCCTTGCGAATGGCCTCGGGAATTTCAACAGCCTTGCCCATGCCGCAGCCCACCGTGCCGGGGTTTTCGGTGTCGCCCACCACCATCAGGGCCGAGAACCGCATGTTGCGGCCGCCCTTGACGGTCTTGGAAACGCGGTTTACGGCAACCAGCTTTTCCAAATACCTGTTGTCTTCTTCTCTACGCTGCATTGCGTTCATAACCTCCTTGTTAGCGTCCGGCGTTGCCGGACTGAGCTCGTGCAATCCGAGAGATTGCCGGGCGAAACCCGCGACCCGCCTCCGGGCGAGGGCGCGGGGCGGAATTAGAAGTCCAGACCGCCTTCGCGAGCGCCAGCTGCCAGCTCGGCCACGCGACCGGTGTAGATGTAGCCGCCACGATCAAAGACGACTTCCTTGATGCCGGCCTTGACGGCGCGCTCAGCGATGATCTTGCCGACGATCTTGGCTTCGCCCTTCTTGTCGCACTCGTTCAGCTGGGAAGCGATATCCTTCTCCACAGTGCTGGCTGCGACCAGGGTATTTCCGGCCACGTCGTCAATGATCTGAGCGTAGATGTGCTTGTTGCTGCGAAACACGCAAAGCCGGGGACGATCGGGCGTCCCGCTGATCTTTTTGCGCACGCGCTCATGACGGATCTTGCGAACCTCGTTGCGATCACGCTTATTAAACATTTGCGGTAACCTCCCTCATTACTTCTTACCGGCCTTGCCTTCCTTGTGACGGACGTACTCGCCCTCATAGCGAATGCCCTTGCCGTGGTACGGCTCCGGCTTGCGGATGGCGCGAATGTCTGCGGCGATGGCGCCGACCAGCTGCTTGTCGATACCCTTGACGGAGAAGTTCACGTTGCTCTTGTCAACGTCGAACTCGATGCCCGCGGGCGCGTCGACGATCACGGGATGGGAATAGCCCACAGCCACGGTCAGCTGGTTCTTGTTCCACTCGGCAATACGCCAGCCAACGCCTTCGATGTGCAGCTTCTTCTCGAATCCCTTGGTCACGCCGGTGACCATGTTGTTGATCAGGGACCGGTACAAACCATGCATCGAGCGGTGGGGCTTGCTGTCGGACGGGCGGGACACGATGATCTCAGCGCCGACCTGTTCGACCTTGATATCCTTGTTAACCTTCTGACTCAGCTCGCCCAGGGGTCCCTTGACGGTCACGGTATTGTCGTCCGCGATGGTCACGGTCACGCCCGCGGGAACCTGAATCGGAAGTCTACCGATTCGACTCATTCTAGTGCACCTCCAACTTTATTACCAGATATAGGCCAGAACTTCGCCGCCGACACCCGCGTTGCGGGCTTCCTTATCGGTCATCACGCCCTTGGACGTGGACACGATGGCGATTCCCAGGCCACCCAGGACCTTCGGAATCTCGCTGCTCCTGGCGTAAACGCGCAGTCCGGGCTTGGAGATGCGCTTGAGGCCCTTGATGACGGATTCCTTGCCCTGAACATACTTCAGAACGATCTTGATCTGCCCCTGCAAGCCGTCATCAACATAGTCGACAGACTTGATGTAGCCTTCGTCCAGCAGAATCTTCGCGATGGCCTTCTTCATATTGGAAGCGGGCATCGTCACGCTGTCGTGTCTGGCAATCAGGCCATTGCGGATTCGGGTCAGCATATCCGCGATGGGGTCATTAATAACAGCCATTTCGTTACCTCCTTAAACTGCCGGATTACCAGCTTGCCTTGCGTACACCCGGAATCTGGCCCGCATAGGCCAGCTCACGGAAGCAGATGCGGCACACGCCGTACTTGCGCAGCACGGAGTGCGGACGACCGCAGATGCGGCAGCGGGTGTAGGCGCGGGTGGAATACTTTGCGGGCCGGGCCTGCTTTATCTTCATGCTTGTCTTAGCCACGTTGAATTTCCTCCTTCAATCAAGCATTCTGGAACGGCATGCCCAGAAGGCGGAGCAGTTCCCGTGCTTCCTCGTCGGTCTTGGCGGTGGTGACGAAGATCATCTCCATGCCGCGGATCTTTTCAACCTTGTCATACTCGATTTCGGGGAAAATCAGCTGCTCGCGAACGCCCAGGCTGTAGTTGCCGCGGCCGTCGAAGGCCTTGGTGGATACGCCGCGGAAGTCGCGCACGCGGGGCAGCACGATGCTGACCAGCTTGTCGGCAAATTCATACATCCTGTCGCCGCGCAGGGTGACCTTCGCGCCAACATTCATACCGGCGCGCAGCTTGAAGTTTGCGATGGACTTCTTCGCCTTGGTCACAAGGGGCTTCTGACCGGAAATGGTGGTCAGCTCGCTGACGGCCACCTCCAGGGCTTTGGCGTTGTCCTTGCAATCGCCCAGGCCCATGTTGATAACGATCTTCTCCAGGCGCGGAATTTCCATGACGTTCTTGTACTGGAAGTGCTGCTTCAGCGCCGGGGCGACTTCCGCGCGGTACTTATCCTTTAATCTAGCCACTGTGCTAATCCTCCCTTAACATCAGTTGTCAAAGACCGCTTTGCACTTCTTGCACACGCGGCGCTTGCGGCGAGAGGCCTTGCCCTCGCCATCGATGAACACATGGCCGATACGGGTGGGCTTGCCGCACTTGGGGCAGATCACCATCACGTTGGAGGCGTCGATGGCCGCTTCCTTTTCGATGATGCCGCCCGGCATGCCCTGTCCACGGGGCTTCTGGTGCTTTTTCACCATATTGATGCCTTCGACGATGATCCTGCCGGTCTCGGGGAAGACCTTCTGGACCTTGCCAGTGTTTTCTTTCTTGTTCTTGTCGGCGCCAGCGATGACCTTGACGGTATCGCCGACCTTTACCTTAAGCTTTGCTGCCATGGTAGCACCTCCATTAAAGCACTTCGGGCGCCAGCGAAACGATCTTCATATAATCCTTTTCGCGGAGCTCGCGAGCCACGGGCCCAAAGATGCGGGTGCCCCTGGGCTGCTTCTGTTCGTTGATGATGACGGCGGCATTGTCGTCGAAGCGGATGTAGGTGCCGTCGGGACGACGATACTGCTTGCGCGTGCGGACGATCACGGCCTTGACGACCTCGCCCTTCTTCACGGCGCCGCCGGGGTTGGCGGACTTCACGGAAGCGACGATCACATCGCCCACGCTGCCGGTGCGGCGGAAAGAGCCGCCCAGCACGCGGAAGCACATGATTTCCTTAGCGCCGGAGTTATCGGCTACCTTCAAACGGGTTTGAGGCTGAATCATATTAATCTTCCTCCTTGAGGGTTACTCTTGTTACTTCGCCTTTTCGATGATCTCAACCAGGCGCCAGTGCTTGTCCTTGGACAGCGGGCGGGTCTCCATGATCTTCACGGTATCGCCGATGCCGCACTGGTTTTCTTCGTCATGAGCCTTGATCTTGTTGGTGCGGTTCATGATCTTGCCATACAGCGGATGCTTGACGCGGGTGCGGATCGCGACGACGATGGTCTTGTCCATCTTATCGGAAACAACCACGCCGATACGAGTTTTGCGCATGCCTCTTGCTTCAGCCATTTTCAGTTGCCTCCTTTCGCGTTATGCCTTGCCGGCCAGCTCGCGCTGACGGATGACGGTCTTCACCCTCGCGATGCTCTTCTTGCAGTCGCGGATGGCGGCGGTATTCTGCAGCTGACCGGTCGCCAGCTGGAAGCGCAGGTTGAACAGCTCGCTCTTCTTGTCCTTCAGATCGGTGTCGAGCTCGGCCATGGTCTTGGCCTGGAGGGCCTTCAGTTCGTCCTTGGTTTTCACTGCTCTTCACCACCTATCTCAGTATTGGCGGCTTCCTGGGCGACTTCCTTCTTGATGAACTTGGTCGTGATGGGAAGCTTGTGGGCGGCCAGGCGCAGGGCCTCACGGGCCGTCTCTTCGGGAATGCCGGCCATCTCAAACAGCACGCGGCCGGGCTTTACGACGCTCACCCAGTACTCCGGGGCGCCCTTGCCGGAACCCATTCGGGTCTCAGCGGGCTTGGCGGTGATGGGCTTGTCGGGGAAAATCTTGATCCAGACCTGGCCGCCGCGCTTGGTGCGACGGGTCATGGCCTGACGGGCGGCCTCGATCTGGTTGGAGGTAATCCAGCCGGGCTGGGTCGCCACGAGGCCGTACTCGCCATAGGCGATGAAGTTGCCACGCTGGGCCTTACCCTTCATGCGACCGCGCTGCTGTTTGCGGTGCTTGACTCTCTTGGGCATCAGCATTGCTTAGTTGCCTCCTTCCTTGCGCTCGGGGCGATCCTGACGACCCCTGCGCTCACCGCGCGGACCGCGGTCGTTCCTTCTCCTGTCGTTGCGGCCACCGAAGGGATTCTTCAGGTCGGTGTAGCCCTGCAGAACCTTCTTGCCGTCCCTGGGCAGGACCTGTCCCTTGTAGATCCACACCTTGACGCCGATGCGGCCGTAGGTCGTCTTGGCCTCGGCGAAGCCATAGTCGATGTTGGCGCGCAGGGTCTGTAGCGGGATGGAGCCCTCGTGGTAGCCTTCAGAACGGGCGATATCCGCGCCGCCCAGGCGACCGGAGCAGGAGGTCTTGATGCCCTTGGCGCCGGCCTTCATGGAGCGGCTGATGGCCTGCTTCATGGCGCGGCGGAAGGAGATGCGCTTCTCCAGCTGCTCGGCGATGCTGTCGGCAACCAGCTGGGCGTCGGTATCGGGGTTCTTGATCTCCATGATGTCCAGCGCCACCTGGCGGCCGGTCATCTTCTCCAGCGCCTTCTTCAGGGCCTCTACGCCCGCGCCGCCCTGGCCGATGACCACGCCGGGCCTTGCGGTGTAGACGCTGATGTGCAGCTTGGTGCCTGCGCGCTGGATGTCGATGCGGGAGATGCTGGGGTTCGCGCCGCGGGCGTCGCGGGCGGACTTCTTGGTGTTCTCCTCGATCATCTTGGGAATCGCCTTGCGAATGTTGTAATCTTCAATCAGGTTGTTGGAAAAATCCTTTTTCCCTGCGTACCACTTGGTGCTCCAGTCCAGGATGACACCGACGCGGGCGCCGTGGGGATTAACTTTCTGTCCCATTTTATATCCTCCCTCACTTCTGGTCGAGCACGATCGTAATGTGGCTGGTGTGCTTCTTGATCATGTCGGCACGACCGTGGGAACGCGCCCAGTAGCGCTTCAGGGTCGGGCCCTGGTTGGCGTACACCTCCGCGACGTACAGGCTGGAGCGATCCATTTCCTTGTACTCGGCGTTCGCGATCGCGCTGCTGAGCAGCTTCTCAACCACCGGCGCGGCGCTCTTGGGCGTATACATGAGGATTGCCAGCGCGTCGTCAACCTGCTTGCCGCGGATCAGATCCACAACGATCTTCGCCTTGCGGGGAGCTACGCGAACGTACTTGGCAGTGGCGCGGGGGCGCTTGTCAGCATTGGCCTGGCGCGCCGCGGCCTTCTCTTTAATGCGAGTTGCCATATCTTTCTATCTCCTTCCGTTACTTGCGAGACGACGCTTTTTCACCGGCGTGGCCCCTGAAGGTACGGGTGGGGGCGAACTCGCCGAACTTGTGTCCGACCATATCCTCGGTTACATAGACCGGAACATGCTTGCGGCCGTCATGGACGGCAACCGTGTGACCGATAAAATCCGGGAAGATCGTAGAGGAACGGGACCAGGTCTTCAGCACCTTCTTTTCGCCGCTCGCGTTCATTTCCTGCACGCGCTTGAGCAGCACCGGCTGAATGAAGGGACCCTTTTTGACTGATCTGCTCATTTGGTTTGCCTCCTTTCAGGCCTTACTTGTTCTTCTTGGGACGGCTGATGATCAGCTTGTCCGAATACTTATGATGCTTGCGGGTCTTGACGCCCTGGGTCTTCTTGCCCCAGGGAGACATCGGGGCGGGCATGCCCACCGGGGAACGGCCTTCGCCGCCGCCGTGGGGATGGTCGCAGGGGTTCATCACGACGCCGCGGACGGTGGGCCGCACGCCCATATGGCGCTTGCGACCGGCCTTGCCGATGCGCACGTTGCTGTGATCGGTGTTGCCGACCTGGCCGATGGTGGCGCGAGCCGTCATGGCCACCTTGCGGACCTCGCCGGAGGGCAGGCGGATCTGGGCGTAGTCGCCCTCCTTCGCCATGACCTGGGCGGCGGTGCCGGCGGAGCGGACCATCTGGCCGCCGCGACCGATCTTGATCTCGATGTTGTGCACCAGGGTGCCCAGCGGGATGTTGGCGATGGGCAGGCAGTTGCCCGGCTTGATGTCGGCGGTGGGGCCGGACATCACGGTGTCGCCCACCTTCAGGCCCAGGGGCGCCAGGATGTAGCGCTTCTCACCGTCGGCGTAGACCAGCAGGGCGATGAAGCAGGTGCGGTTGGGATCGTACTCGATCGCCTTCACGGTGGCGGGAACACCGTCCTTCTGGCGCTTGAAGTCGATGATGCGGTACTTGCGACGCGCGCCGCCGCCCTGGTGGCGAACGGTGATCTTGCCCTGGTTGTTGCGGCCGGCGCGATGGCGCAGGTCGGTGACCAGAGAGCGCTCGGGCGTCTTCTTGGTGACCTCCTCGAAGGTCAAAACCGACATAAAGCGCCTTGCGGGCGAGGTCGGCTTGTACACTCGGATTGCCATTGTCTTGTTTCTCCCTTTCTTATTTTGGCTCTTTATCGGCGAGCCTGACCATTTTGGAAATCCGCTGCGCGGATTTCAAAAGGGGGTTATTCCTCCTCGGCCATGCCCTCGAAGAACGGAATCGGCTTGGAGTCCTTCTTCAGGGTGACGATGGCCTTCTTGACCTCGGGGGTACGCCCGGAGGTGCGGCCCTGGCGCTTGATCTTGCCGACCGTGCGCATGGTGTTGACGGATTCGACCTTCACGCCTTCGAAGATGCTCTCGAGGGCCTGCTTGATCTCGGTCTTGTTGGCGCGGACGTCCACCTGGAAGGTGAACTTCTTTTCGGCCATGTCCTGATAGGATTTTTCGGTCAGGACCGGCTTCTTGATGATGTCATATGCGCTCTTCATTCTGCATAAACCTCCTCAACCAGCTTCACGGCGTCCTGGGAAATGATGAACTTGTCGCAGTTCAGGATGTCCACCACGTTCAGGCTGCCCACGAAGGTGGTCTTGACGTCCTGAATGTTGTTGGCCGCGCGAACGACCATGGGCTCGGCGTCCTTGGTCACGATCAGCGCCTTCTTGTCCGCGCCCAGGGCCTTGAGCATCTTGACGATGTTCCTGGTCTTGGCCTCGGCCTCGGCCAGCGCGATCCTGTCGACCACGATGATCTGCTGCTCGGCCACCTTGCTGGACAGCGCGCTCTTCATCGCCAGCCTGCGCACCTTGCGGGGCACGCTGATGCGATAGCCGCGGGGCTTGGGAGCGAACACGACGCCGCCGTGGGTGAACTGGGGGGCCCTGCGGCCGTGATGGCGCGCGTTGCCGGTGCCCTTCTGGCGATAGATCTTACGGCCGCCGCCGCGCACCTCGGTGCGGGTGAGGGCGGACTGGGTGCCCTGGCGCTGCGCATTCATGTAGGCGCGCACCACCGCGTGCATCGCGGGAATGTGGGGCTCGACGCCGAAAACCTCGTCGGAAAGCGCGATCTCACCGACTGCGGCGCCCTGCATGTTGAATACCTTTACGTTTGCCATGATTGCGTCCTCCTATTAACCCTTGACCGCGTCGCGCACCATCACGAGGCTGCCGTTGGCACCGGGGATAGCGCCCTTGATCATGAGCAGGTTGCGCTCGGCGTCCACCTTGACGACCTCAAGGTTCTGCACGGTGACGCGATCGCCGCCGTACTGGCCGGGCATGTGCTTGTTCTTGAACACGCGGGAGGGGTCAGAGTTCGCGCCCATGGAGCCCACGCCGCGATGGTACTTGGAACCGTGCGCCATGAGGCCGGTGTGCTGGTTCCAGCGCTGGATGACGCCGCTGTAGCCGTGACCCTTGCTGGTGCCGATGACGTCGATCTTGTCGCCCTCGGCGAACACGTCGCACTTGATGGTATCGCCCACGCTGTAGCCGCTGATATCCTCAAAGCGGAACTCGCGCAGGTGCCGGGCGGGCTTGACGCCGGCCTTGGCAAAGTGACCTTGCTCGGGCTTGTTGAGCAGTTTCTTGGCCCGCTGTTCGCTGAGCTCGTCGAAACCGACCTGTACCGCTTCGTAGCCGTCGGTCTTCTGGGTCTTCACCTGCGTCACAGTGCAGGGGCCCGCTTCGACCACGGTGACCGGCACCAGGCGACCGTCAGATACGAAAATCTGGGTCATGCCGATCTTCTTGCCGAGAATTGCCTTTTTCATGGTTACACCTCTCTACTTAGTAACAAACCGTCTCGCAGTTTGCCCTTCCGGGCTTAAAGCCCTTCTATATAGATAAGCCGTATGGCTTGGGGCCTCAGCCGGACGATCATCCGCGCCATAACGCAGGATTGGCTCGGTGAGCGCGTCCGTCCGCCCTTCGCCGCGAGAATCGCTCTCTTACAGCTTGATCTCGATTTCAACGCCCGCCGGCAGATCCAGCTTGGTCAGAGCGTCTACCGTCTGGGGGGTGGGCCGCAGGATGTCGATCAGGCGCTTGTGCGTCCTCATTTCGAACTGCTCGCGGGAATCCTTGTGCTTGTGGGGGGAACGCAGGATGGTCACGATTTCCTTCTCGGTGGGAAGGGGGATCGGGCCGGAGACCTGGGAGCCGGTGCGCTTCGCGGTCTCGACGATGCGCTCTGCGCTCTGGTCGATGATCGAGTGCTCATAAGCCTTGAGCTTGATACGGATCTTCTGGTTTGCCATGTTCTTTCCTCCTGTCGAACGCTTACCCCTTTGAGGGGCCGTGCACACGCTGCCGGGCGTGTTCTATTGTTTTTTCATCCGACGGGCGTGAGCTCCGTCGTCCGATTGTCGGACATAGTCCCCGGAAATTACCGGCTCGATAGGGTTCTTCGCCGCAACCTTCCGGTTCATCCCATTCTTCGCTGCGGGGGAACGCGTCATTTCCTCATTTCCGGCAAAATGCACAGAAATATCCCGCCACACAGCTTTTTTATTATAGCCCATGCGGCGGGACAAATCAAATTAAATCTATGTTGTACAGGTTATTTTTTGGCAAAGCTGCGGTCGGCAGCCCATCGCCGCCCTTGCGGGGGCGACGCCGTCACCTGAACCGGGCGTACAGCCGCTGGTTGGTCTTGTGGGTCTTGCCGTCCTCGGTGGTGAAGGCGGACAGCTCCACCCGGGCGTAGACGGCGTCGTCGAAGTAGGTCACCACCTGCTCGGTGCCATCGCTGAAGGTCACGGTGTAGCCCTCTGACAGCGGCAGGGTGACGATGTCGTTTTCTCCGGATCTGATATCTCTGGAGACGCTGTGCTCGGACCAGTTCTCCGTGCGTCTGCGCTTGGTGCTGCTGTTGCGCGTGCCGTAGAAGGTGCCCATCGAGGTCTTGGAGGCGTTGCACTGGTACAGCTTGAAGGTGTAACCTATGATGCGCTGCCATCCGGTGTTCTTGACGTGAATCGTCAGCCAGCCCAACACCGGTTCCCATTCCAGCTGGTACATCAGTGCGTCGCTGTCCTTCGTGGGCACATAGACGGCGTAGTGATCCTCCAGATAGGCCATCGTCGCGTCGTCAGCGACGCCGGTCTCCTGCAATCCCGCGTCCGCCTGTACCTGCTTGACGGCCTTCTCGGTCTTGCCGCCGAAGTCGCCGTCCGCCCCATCAGCCAGGTAATTGTGCTCGATCAGCTTCACCTGTAACCGCGTCACGTCGTCGCCCTTGTCCCCTCGCTTCAGGAAGTCCGTCTGAAGGAAACCGGTATCCCTCTCCCCGGCAGACTTCTCCCCTGGCTCCGAGGGCTGCGCGGTGGCTCCATACGGAATATATGCGTTGAATTTTCGCTCCTCTTGCCCAGGGGACTCCGCCAGCACGCTGAAACCGCCCAGCAGCAGTGCCTGACAAACCAGCACGATCAGTATCCGCTTCATGGCCCATTCCTCCATCCAACCGGAAAATGTGCGAGTAAAAATCACTTATATTTTACCACAAGACAATATCTTTAGCAAGGGGGCCATGAAAAACTCTATTTTTTCTTCAGGAAATACCTGTTACCATTCATCCTTCAAGCCGATTGGCACATATCCGTAGCGGGGAACGTTGGTCCGCATACC
>JAZTZK010000295.1:0-5807 GCA_045637485.1 Clostridia bacterium | reverse complement strand
AGGCCCGAATACGTGGAAATCGGCCACAACGGCATTCGGACGGCCCACAAGGGCAGGGGCTTCGGCAAGGCCCAGCTGTCGGAGGCCCTTCGGCGAATCCGGGAATATGAAGGGCTGAAGGAGATACGGGTCTGCACCAACGCCAACCTGGTCGCGCCCCGGAACTATGAGAGCGCCGGGTTTGTCCTATATGACCGGAAGGAGAACCGCGATACCCCATTTTCCGGGGACTACCTGTATTACAGAATCCGGCTTTAAAACCTTCCCATAAAGGAAGGTTCTTGGAGGAAACTATGAAGATCGGCGAAGTGGGTTTATTGACGAACGATGTGCCGAGGCTCACGGCCTTTTACAGGCGGCTGCTTGAGGTTGAAAACGGCAGCGATGACGCGACCCATCAATTCATCCTTTCAGAGGAGACTTCGTTGTCGATCTACAACGACGGGACGCCGAAAAACAACCGGAACCAGAACATCTGCCTGGCGTTTACCGTGGACGACATCGAAAGGGAATACAAAAAGGTAAAAACCCTTGGCGCGAGGATCATAGAACCCCCCACAGTGCGGCCCTGGGGCGGTCAACATGAGCTTCTATGACCCGGACAATAATGTGGTTTACTTCAGGAGCTTTTCAAATAACGGCTGAACCCGCAGCAAAAGGAGGTCCCCATGACCGAGAAGAGACAACCCGTTTACGTGACCCTGGACGGCAACGAGGCCGCGGCCTACGTGGCCTACGCCTTCACCGAGGTCGCCGCCATCTACCCCATCACGCCCTCCAGCCCCATGGCGGGCAAGACCGACCTGTGGTCGGCAAAGGGGAAGCAGAACCTGTTTTTCCAGCCGGTGCGGCTGGTGGAGATGCAGTCCGAGGCCGGCGCGGCGGCGGCGGTGCACGGAGCGCTGCAGACCGGCGCGCTGGCGACGTCCTTCACCAGCTCCCAGGGGCTTATGCTGATGATCCCGGTGCTGCACCGCATCGCCGGCGAGCGCCTGCCGGGGGTGCTGCATGTGGCGGCCCGAACGGTGGGCACCCACGCGATGTCCATCTTCGGCGACCACTCCGACGTGATGAACTGCCGGCAGACCGGCTTTGCCATGCTGTGTACCGCCAGCGTGCAGGAGGTCATGGACCTGGCCGGGGTGGCCCACCTGGCCGCCATCAAGGGGCGCGTGCCGTTTTTGCACTTCTTCGACGGGTTCAGCACGAGCCACGAGATCGACAAGGTGGAGCAGATTTCCTATGAGGATTTGCGTTCGCTGCTGGACATGGACGCCGTGGACGCCTTCCGCGACCACGCCCTGAACCCGGAGCACCCGATGATCCGCGCCACCGTGCAGAACCCGGACATCTTCTTCCAGATCCGCGAGGCCGCCAACGCCGACTACGACGCCCTGCCCGACATCGTCGAGGACTACATGGCGAAGCTCGGCGCAATCACCGGCAGGACCTATCACTGCTTCGACTACTACGGCGCGCCCGACGCCGAGCGCGTGGTGGTGGCCATGGGCTCCGTATCCGGCTGCGTCCAGGAGACCGTGGACGCCCTGAACGCGAAGGGCGAGAAGGTGGGTTTCGTGCAGGTGCACCTGTTCCGGCCCTTCGACGTAAACCGCTTTGTGGCCGCCCTGCCCCAAACCGTGAAGGCCGTGGCGGTGCTGGACCGCACCAAGGAATCCGGCAGCGCGGGCGAACCGCTATACCAGGATGTGTGCACCGCACTGAACGTCAGCCCCGGTCTGCGGGGCAGAAGCGACCTCATCGTCGTCGGCGGGCGTTACGGCCTGTCCAGCAAGGACACCACCCCGGCCCAAATCGCCGCGGCCTTTGAAAACCTGAAGGCAGCTGCCCCTCTGGACCGTTTTACCATCGGCATCGTGGACGACGTGACCCATCTGTCCCTGCCGGACGCGGCGCTGGACCTCCCGGACGAGGACGTGGTGAGCTGCAAGTTCTGGGGCCTGGGCGGCGACGGCACTGTTGGCGCGAACAAGAACACGGTGGAGATCATCAACAGCCATACCCCGATGTTTGCCCAGGCCTACTTCGAGTACGACGCCAAAAAGAGCTTCGGCGTCACCAAGAGCCACCTGCGCTTCAGCGACCATCCCATCCGCGCCTCCTATTACGTGAAGCACGCGGACTTTGTGGCCTGCCACACCCCCAGCTACATGGAACGCTACGACATCGCCGAGGAGGTTAAGCCCGGCGGCACGCTGCTTCTGAACTGTCCCTGGAACGCGGCACAGCTTGAAGCGCACCTGCCCGCCCACGCGAAGCGGGAGATCGCCCGCAAGAACATTCGATTCTACACCATCGACGCCGTGAAGATCGCGGAGGATCTGGGCCTGGGCAACCACTTCAACATGGTGCTGCAATCGGCGTTCTTCTACGTGATGGCGGTCATCCCCGTGGTGGAGGCCATCGAGTACATCAAGGCCGCCGTGAGAAAGACCTACTTCGCCAAGGGCGAGGACGTGGTGAACCGGAACCTGGCCGCCGCCGACGCGGGCGGGGAATACCTGGTGAAGGTGGATGTGCCCGACAGCTGGAAGGACGCCGTGGACGTCCCCGCGCCCGCGCGGGACGTGCCCGAGGTGGTCACGAAGCTGCTGGATCCCATCAACGCCCAGAAGGGCGACGACCTGCCCGTCAGCGCCTTCGGGAAATACGCCGACGGCGTAATGGACATGGGCCTGACCGCCTTCGAGAAGCGGGGCATCGCCACCCGCGTACCGGTATGGGACGCGAGCAAGTGCATACAGTGCAACAAGTGCAGCTATGTGTGCCCCCACGCGGTGATCCGACCCTATCTGGTCAATCACGCGGAACTGGCCACCGTGCCCAAGGACGTAAGCGTCGTGCCCGCCATGGGCAAGGCCTCCGCCAAGGGCCTCGGCTTCACCATGGCCGTCAGCAACCTGGACTGCACCGGCTGCGGCTCCTGCGCCAATGTCTGCCCGGCGAAGGCCCTGACCATGACCCCCGTCGCCGAGGCTCCCGACACCCGCGCCGCTTGGGACTGGGCGCTGCAGCTGTCCGACAAGGGCGACGTGTTCGATCCCTACACCGTCAAGGGCAGCCAGTTCCGCCAGCCGCTGCTGGAGTTCAGCGCCGCCTGCGCGGGCTGCGGCGAGACCCCCTATGCCAAGCTGCTGACCCAGCTGTACGGCGACAGGGTCTATTGGGCCAACGCCACCGGCTGCAGCCAGGCCTGGGGCTCGGCCATGCCCGGCATTCCCTACACCGTCAACCGCTGCGGCAGGGGGCCGGCCTGGTCCAATTCGCTGTTTGAGAACAACGCCGAGTTCAGCCTGGGCATGGTGCTGGCCGTGCAGCAGCAGCGGGACGCCCAGCGCAAAAAGGTGCTGGCCTACCGCGACGCCCACGCAGGCGACGACGCGGTGAAGGCTGCCATCGACGGCTGGCTGTCCACCTACGACGACATCGACCTGAACGGCGCCTGCGCCGAAAAGCTGATCGACCTGCTGGATAAGCAGGGCGACGCCGCCGCGAAGGCCATCCTCCGCCACAGGGACATGCTGGCAAAGAAGACCTTCTGGATGTACGGCGGCGACGGCTGGGCCTACGACATCGGCTTCGGCGGCCTGGACCACGTGGTCGCCAGCGGCGAAAACGTGAATGTTCTGGTGGTGGACACCGAGGTCTACTCCAACACCGGCGGCCAGTCCTCGAAGGCGACCCCTGTGGGCGCGGTGGCCCAGTTCGCCGCCAGCGGCAAGAAGCGGCCCAAGAAGGACCTGGGCGGCATGTTGATGACCTATGGCAACGTATACGTGGCTCAGGTGGCCATGGGCGCGGACAACGCCCAGCTGGTGAAGGCCATGAAGGAGGCCGAGCACTTCGACGGCCCCAGCGTGATCATCGCCTACGCCCCCTGCCAGAGCCACGGCCTGAAGTGCGGCATGGCGAAGGTGCAGGACGAGATGAAGCGGGCCGTGGAAGCCGGCTACTGGCATCTGTACCGCTACAACCCCGACGCTACCCCGAAGTTCACCCTCGATTCCAAGGCCCCGACCCTGGACTACGAGGAATTCCTCGCCGGAGAGGTCCGCTACGCCGCCCTGAAGCGCACCTTCCCTGAGAACGCCGAAGCGCTGTTCTCCGAAGGCGCGCGGCTGGCGAAGGAAAGGTATGAGAAGCTGGCAAAGGAAGGGAAGCGGGAATGAGGCCCTTTTAGAAAAATACCGCGCAATTAAGGCAGTCAACTGACTGCCTTAATTGCGCAATATTGCTTAATCGCAGGAGGTGTTTCCCATGCCGAGTATACTGCCGATTTCCGATCTGAAAAACTACGACGAAGTGCTGAACCACTGCAATGGCGGTTCCCCGGTCTGCCTCACCAAGAACGGGCGGGGCCGATATGTGGTTCAAAGCCAGACCGATTACGAGAAGCAGCAAGCGACCATCAAGCTGCTGGCGGAGCTCTCCAAGGGTGTGGAATCGCTGCGCAAGGACGGCGGACTGTCCATTGACGAGGCTTTTGAAGGGCTGGGAGTCTGACCATGATGGAAGTCATCGTCTCCCGGCTGGCGAGCAACGGCCTGATCCACATCCAAAGTGAGTTGTCCAACCCGGACGCCGCCCTTCTTATCATGACACAGCTGAAGCAGGCCATGAAAAGCCTTCCCCCGATGTGGTAATGTCGTCAACTTAAGGTAAGGATACGGAACCCCTCCGTCAGCCCTTCGGGCTGCTACCGTCCGCGGGCCTGTCGGCCCCATCTCGCTGAAAACAGCACACTCTGCTGTTTTCCGGGCGCTCGATGCCCTTTTCAGGGGAGGCTTCTCTACTCGGATACTTACGATCAAAAGCCTACCCTTGAAAGAAGAAGTAACCCCGCATAAATGCGCGCCCAACAGCTTCCCCTGAAAGGGGAAGTGGCCTCGCCATAGGCGGGGTCGAAGGGGTTCCGAACGCTAAGTTGATGGCATTGCCCGATGTGGAAGGCTTTTATACTGACCTCTTAAACCTTAACCCCTGCTCATTCCCCCATCACCGCGATGATCGCCGCGGCGGCGCCCTCATACCCCAGGGCGGAGGTGTTCAGCATCAAATCGTAATTCTCCCGGTCGCCCCAGTTCTTGTCGGTGAAGAACTTGTTGTAGTTCTTGCGCTGGTTGTCCCGGCGCTTGATGTAGGCCTCGATCCGGCTGGCCTCCACGCCGTCCACGTTGCGGGCCCGGTCGATGCGATCCTGCATGTTGCTGGCGTATATGAAGGCATGTACGAAGGGCACCCGGGCCTCGGTCTTTAGAATCTGGCCTGTGCAGCGCCCCAGGAAGATGGCCGGCCCCTTCGCCACCAGCTGCTGCACCAGCCGGGATTGGGCGGAATACACCTGGAACGGGGCCTCGTTCACGGTGCTGCCGTAGACGGTGCTGCCCATGCCGCTGTTGCGCACCAGGGACAGATCGTGCAGCAGGCTGCCCACGCCCTTTTCGTCGTAGGTTTGCAGTGTGCCCAGGTCGATGCCGTATTCCTTGCCCGCCAGCACCAGCAGGTTGCCGTCGTAAAACTCCATGCCCAGCTTTTCGGACAGTATGCGGGCCACCTCGCGGCCGCCGCTGCCATATTCGCGGTCGATGACAATGCTCTTGTTATTCATATTCTACCCTCCCCGAAGCGATACTAAGCCTTTAGGATTCGGCCATGCCGGTTCATCATTTCTTTACAATAGTATTATACACCATTCCGCGCCGGTTGTCCAGTGAATATCACTCAGCTTTTTCTAATGATTCTCTAATCCATTTTCCTTGCCATTTCATTTTCCCGGCCTATAATGG
>JAZTZK010000294.1:0-51195 GCA_045637485.1 Clostridia bacterium | reverse complement strand
CCATCCGTGGTCACGCCGCCCTTCAACGCCCGCTCGTTGGCCGCCTGGATCACCGGGCCCTCGGCGGTGGGGTCAGAGAAGGGAATGCCCAGCTCGATCAGGTCCGCGCCGCCCCTTACCCCCGCGCGCACGCAGGCCGCCGTGGTTTCGATATCCGGGTCGCCGCAGGTGATGTAGGCGATGAACGCCTTGCCGTGGTCAAAAGCAGATGCGATCCTATTCACTGATGTTTTTCCCCCTGTATCGGGCGATGGCGGCGCAGTCCTTGTCGCCCCGGCCCGAGATGTTGATGACCATGATCCGATCCTTCCCCATCGACGGGGCCAGCTTCATGGCGTGGGCCACGGCGTGGGCCGACTCGATGGCAGGAATGATGCCCTCCATGCGGGAGAGGTACTCGAAGGCGTTCACGGCCTCGTCGTCGGTGACGGGCACGTACTCCGCCCGCCCGGTATCGTACAGCCATGCGTGCTCCGGGCCGATGCCGGGATAATCCAGTCCTGCAGAGATAGAATACACCGGCGCGATCTGGCCGTACTCGTCCTGACAGAAGTAGCTCTTCATGCCGTGGAAGATGCCCAGCCTGCCCGTGGCGATGGTGGCGGCGGTCTCAAAGGTGTCCACGCCCCGCCCCGCGGCCTCGCAGCCGATCAGCCGCACATCCCTGTCCTCGATAAAGTGGTAGAACGCGCCGATGGCATTGCTGCCGCCGCCCACGCAGGCCAGCACCGCGTCGGGCAGTCGGCCCTCCCTTTCCATGATCTGCTGTTTGATCTCTCTCGATATGATCGCCTGGAAATCCCGCACGATGGTGGGAAACGGATGCGGCCCCATCACGCTGCCCAGGCAGTAGTGGGTGTCGGAAATGCGGTTGGTCCACTCCCGCATGGCGGCGGACACGGCATCCTTCAGCGTGCCGGTGCCGGTCTCCACCGGTATGACCTCGGCCCCCAGCAGCCGCATCCGGTACACGTTCAGCGCCTGCCGGATCGTATCTTCCCTGCCCATGTAAACCACGCACGCCATGCCCAGCAGCGCCGCGGCGGTGGCGGTGGCCACGCCGTGCTGGCCCGCGCCGGTCTCGGCGATCAGCCGTGTCTTGCCCATGCGCCTGGCCAGCAGCGCCTGGCCCAGCACGTTGTTGATCTTGTGCGCGCCGGTATGGTTCAAATCCTCGCGCTTTAAGTAGATCTTCGCGCCGCCCATGTCAGCGGTCATGCGCTTTGCGAAGTAAAGCCGGCTGGGCCGGCCCGCGTATTCATTGAACAGCTCGGCCAGCTCCGCCTGGAAGGACGGGTCGGCCTTGGCCGCGTTGTAGGCCGCCTCCAGCTCGATCACGGCGTTCATCAGCGTCTCCGGGATGTACTGCCCGCCGTGGATGCCGAAGCGCCCGTTGATGTTTGTCATATTAATCATTCCTTTCGTATTACCCCCGGTCGCGCTCGCGCACGGCGTGAACAAAGCGTCGCATCTTCCCGGCATCCTTTGCGCCATCCGTTTCGATGCCGCTGGAAACGTCCACGGCGAAGGGATGAAGGGCCTCTATGGCCTGCGCGACGTTCTCCGGGCCAAGCCCTCCCGCCAGGAAGTAGGGACGCTCGAAGTCCTTCAGCACCGACCAGTCGAATGCGGCGCCGGTGCCGCCCGCGCCGTTGTCCAGCAGGATATGGTCGGCGGCGCTCTTCATTGCCCGCGGCAGATCCGCGGGACCGTCCACCCGAAACGCCTGGATCAGGGGCCTGTCCGTCAGCCTGCGCAGGGCTTTGACATATTCCCCATCCTCGCCGCCGTGAAGCTGGGCGATGTCGATGATTCCCTCATTCAGCAGCGCCGCCACGGCCTCCGGGGCCTCGCTTACGAATACGCCCACGGCGCGGATGCCCGGATCCAGCCCCTCGCGCAGGGCCCTTGCCCTTTCCGGCGAAACGTAGCGCCTGCTCTTCCGGGCAAACACGAAGCCGATGTAATCGGGCGTCAGCGCATTGGCCCACTCGATATCGCAGGGCCTTGACAGCCCGCACAGCTTGATCCTCGTCATAGTCCGCCCCGCAATTCCGCGAGCTTTGCCCGCTTGTCCTCCGCGCGCATCAGTGCCTCGCCCACCAGCACCGCGTCCGCGCCCATTAGGCGGGCGGCCTGTACATCGGCGGCGCCCTTCACGCCGCTTTCCGAGACGAACAGCACGCCCCGCGGGATCATCGCCCTCAGGCGGCGGCTGTTTGACGTGTCCACGGTGAAGTCCTTCAGGTTACGGTTGTTGACGCCCACGATCCGCGCCCCGGCCCTCAGCGCCGCTTCCACCTCGGCCTCGTCGTGGGCCTCCACCAGCGCGGAGAGCCCCAGGCCGTCGCAGGTTTGGATATAATCCCTCAGCCGCGCCCCGTCCAATATCGCGCAGATCAGCAGCGCCGCCGACGCGCCCAGCAGCTTCGCCTGGTAGAGCATGTATTCATCCACCGTGAAATCCTTCCGCAGGCAGGGAACAGAAACCTGCCCGGCGATTTCACGCAGGTAATCGTCGCTGCCCAGGAACCACTTCGGCTCCGTCAGCACGGAGATGGCCTCGGCCCCGGCGGCCTCGTAGGCCCGGGCGATGTCCAGGCAGGGAAACTCCGGGGCGATCAGGCCCTTGGACGGCGACGCCTTCTTGCATTCGCAGATGAAGGCGAGGCCATCCTCGGACAGCGCCCTCTCAAAGGGGAAATCACCCTTCGGCAGGGCCAGCGCCTCGCGCCTTATCTCTGCCATAGGGTGGATCGTCTTTGCCGCCGCCACCCGCTGGCGGGCGTGCTCCGCCAGTTGATCCAGTATATTCATGCCTCTGCCTCCGGGCGGTTGCTGACCTCGATCACCTTCTGAAGCGTGGCCATGGCCCTGCCGCTGTCAATCAGCTCGCCCGCCAGCCCGATGCCCGCCGCAAGGCTGTCGGCCTTGCCGTTCAGGTACAGCCCTGCCCCGGCGTTCAGCAGCACGGCGTTGCGCCTGTGGCCGCCTTCGCCGCGAAGTATGGACAGTGTGATGGCGGCGTTCTCCTCGGGCGTGCCGCCCAGCAGGTCGGATTTTTGGCAGCGCTCCATGCCGAAGTCCTCCGGCTTTATGGTGTAGGACTTGAACCAGCCGTCCTTGAACTCACAGATGTGCGTCGGCGCGGACAGGCTGATCTCGTCCAGTTTGTCCATGCCGTAGACCACCATGCCCCGCTTCACGCCCAGGTTGATGAGCACCTGGGCCAGCGGCTCCACCAGGTAGTCGTCGTACACGCCCAGCAGCATGGTCGTGGGCGAGGCGGGATTGGTCAGCGGACCCAGGATGTTGAACACGGTGCGGAAGCCCAGCTCCCGTCGAATCGCGCCGACATACTTCATGGACGTGTGGTACTTCTGCGCGAAGAAGAAGCACATGCCCGCTTCGTTCAGCATCTCCACGCACTTCACCGGGCTCTGCTGGATGTTGACGCCCAGCGCCTCCTGGCAGTCCGCGGTGCCGCAAAGGGACGACGCGGCCCGGTTGCCGTGCTTGGCCACCTTCACGCCGCCAGCGGCGCAAACCAGCGCGGCGGAGGTAGAGATGTTGAAGCTGTGGGCGTTGTCGCCGCCGGTGCCCACGATCTCGAACACCTCCATGCCGGCGTCCACCTTCGTGGCGTGGTCCCGCATGGCGGCGGCGCAGCCGGCGATCTCGTCGGTGGTCTCGGCCCGCGCGCTCTTGGTGCTCAGCGCCGCCAGGAACGCCGCGTTCTGGGTGGGCGTAGTCTCGCCGGACATGATCTCATTCATCACGGTATAGGCTTCGTCGTAGGTCAGATCCTCCTTGTTGACGATCTTTACAATGGCTTCCTTAATCATGGCGCTGCCTCCTTACAGTTCGATAAAGTTCTTGAGCATTCGTTTCCCATCCGGGGTCAGTATGGATTCCGGGTGGAACTGCACGCCGAAGGTGGAATGATCCCTGTGCTGTACACCCATGACCTCGCCTTCCGACGTCATGGCCGTCACCTTCAGGGACGCGGGCAGGGTGTCCGGGTCCGCGGCCAGGGAATGGTAGCGGGCCACCGGCACGTCGCCCGGCAATCCCGCGAACAGTGGACAGCCCATGTCCAGCCTCACTTCGGACTGCTTGCCGTGCATCAAACGACGGGCATAGGTCACGGTGGCCCCGAAGGCCGCGCAGATGGCCTGGTGCCCCAGGCACACGCCGAGGATGGGAAAGCTTCCGGTCAGCTCGCGGGCGACTTCGACGATGTTCCCCGCGTCCTCCGGCCGACCGGGGCCGGGGGATATGATGATGCGC
Source organism: Clostridia bacterium (assembly GCA_045637485.1). Taxonomy (GTDB): domain Bacteria; phylum Bacillota; class Clostridia; order Christensenellales; family Aristaeellaceae; genus UBA2862. The sequence goes on along the minus strand of JAZTZK010000294.1, from coordinate 46,905 downwards.
TCGGGGTTCAGGGCGACGATGTCTGAAACGCTCAATTCATCGTTTCGCACCACCCTGATATCCGGATTCAGCTCCCCCACCAGCTGGTAAAGGTTATAGGAGAAGCTGTCGTAGTTGTCGATCAGAAGAATCACGAATCCACCTCCCCTGCCTGTTCCAGTGCGTTCATCACGGCCCTGGCCTTGTTGATGCACTCCTGGTATTCCTTCCGCGGCACCGAGTCCGCCACAATGCCCGCGCCGCTCCTGACGAACACCCGGCCGTTCTTCTTCCAGGCGATGCGTATGGCGATGCAGGTATCCATGTTGCCGGTGAAATCGATATAGCCGATGGCTCCGCCGTAGATGCCCCGCTTGTTGTTCTCCAATTCGCCGATCAGCTGGCACGCCCTCAGCTTCGGCGCGCCGGAGAGCGTGCCCGCGGGCAGCACGGCCTCGATGGCGTCCAGGGCGTCCCGGTCCTCCCGAATCCCGCCCCGCACGGTGGAGCCGATGTGCATGACGTGAGAGAAGCGCTCGATGCTGTGAAGCTTCTCCACGATCACCGTGCCGAATTTACTGATTCGCCCCAGGTCGTTTCGGCCCAGGTCCACCAGCATGTTGTGCTCGGCGAGCTCCTTCTCGTCCGCCAGCAGCTCCGCCTCCAGCGCCGCGTCCTCCGCGTCGGTTCTGCCCCGGGGCCGCGTCCCCGCCAGCGGGAAGGTGTGCAGCACGCCGTCCTCCAGCTTCACCAGCGTCTCCGGTGACGCCCCGGCCACCTCCACGTCGGTGCCGGAGAAGTAGAACATGTAGGGCGACGGGTTGATGGTGCGCAGTATGCGGTAGGTGTTCAGAAGGCTCCCCTCAAAGGGCGCGGACAGTCGGTTGGACAGCACGATCTGGAAGATGTCGCCCTCCCGTATGTGCCCCTTCGCCCTTTCCACCATGTCGCAGTATTGCGCTTCACTGAAGAGCTGCTCCACGGGGCCGGTCATGCGCCCGCCCGGTTCCTCTCTGCGTTCGCCCGTCAGCAGCAGGTCCCGCAGCCGCTTCAGCTCCAGCGCCGCGCGGTTATAGCCGGTTTCCACATCCTCCAGCCGCATGTTGACAATCAGCACGATCTTCTGGCGGAAGTGGTCGAAGGCGATCACCTTGTCGAACAGCATCACGTCCACGTCCTGGAAGTGCTCGGAATCCTCCACGTCCATCCTGACGGAGGGCTCGCTGTAGCCCAGGTAGTCGTAGGTGAAGTAGCCCACCAGCCCGCCGGTGAAGGGCGGCAGCCCGGGCAGGCGCGGGCTTTTGTAGTCGGCCAGTATCTGCCGCAGCACCGCCGAAGGGGCGTCCGTGCGCATCCGCACGCTGCCCGCCTTCATCTCCCCGTCCAGGCAGGTGACGTCCAGCACCGGGTCAAAGCCCAGGAAGGTATACCGTCCCCATCGCTCCCGGTCCGCGGCGGATTCCAGCAAAAAGCAGTGCGTGGACACGCCCTTCACTATGCGCAGGCATTCGATGGGCGTCAGCCGGTCGGAGAGCATCTCGCAGCTCAGCGGCAGTACCCGGTATTCGCCGGAAGCCGCATAGCGCCTGGCTTCCTCCAGACTCGGAGTTATCTTCATCTGCGTCACCTCCATAAAAAACGTCCCTGACAGTACTGCTGTCAAGGACGAATAAAACTATTATCCGCGGTGCCACCTTGAATTCACGGGTTTGCCCCGTGCGCTTTGCGGGATACCGACATATCCCCGGCAACTGACGTATGCCCCACGTCGCATGATACTCTGCTCCCAAAGCATTTCCCTGCGCCCTCAACGGTCCATTTGACGGTTTGTTTCCTGCCCGATTCCCAGCATCGCGGGCTCTCTGTGAAGGCATCGCCGCCGTTATCTCCGCTTCAACGGTTTAAAGTATTAAGTTGGTAAGATTATAGCACTCCATCCGAGCGTTGTCAAGTTTATTGTTTGATAACTCAGCAAGCCGCGCCCTTCCTTTGTTACAGCTCGGCGTGGACACTGTGGAACCCCTTCGGGTCGGCATTCAGCACAAGCGTTCCCGTGGGAACGATATCCGCCTCCGCCCTCACCGCTCCTCTGTGACCTGGTAATCCTTCTTCATGCCGTGGGCGCCGAATACCTGCCATTTGCCCGCGCCCAGGCGCTGAAGGATGGCCCTCCTCTCCTCGGCGCAGAGCGCCGGGTCGGTATCCACCGAGGTCATCAGCACCGGCGCGTACTGGTTGTACGCCGCCTGTTCGCGGGTCATGCCGTGGACGTTGACGTAGATGTCCCCGGTAAAGGCCACATGATGCCCATAGTCGATCAGCACCGTTTCGCCCTTCAGGTGCCCGCCCTTTCCCTGATAGACCTCAAAGCCCATCTCTCCAAAGCGGAAAAAGCCGATCTGCTCCAGCGGGGCTTCCTGCTCGCCGCGATCATTCCACAGTCCGCGCACCTTATCCGGCTCCGGCGGGGCATAGCGGGTCAGGGTCTTGCAAATCTTAATGTAGGGGCGGTGCAGCGGGTTTTGTTCCCGGAAGCCGGGTTTCCCCTCGAATTCCAGCGCCAGGCATTCCCTCGTCTTTTCACTGGCCAGCACCTCGTCAAACAGCGAAAGCAGCCCGCAGTGGTCAAGGTCCGCGTGGGTAATGAATACGCGCTTCACCATGCCCTCCCAATCAGGCAGGAGGCGACGAAATATGCGTTCCATCTCCGGGAGATACAGCGCGTAACCGCAGTCGATGAAAAGCGTCTCTCCACAGCTTTGCAATATGACGGTATTGCTGCCGCAGGGCGGTTCGATCAGCGTCACCACGGTATTGTCGGTGACGCCGTGCCGGGTGATCCTGGGCGCAAAGGCGTCGCCCCGGCAATCCGCCAGCAGCTGGGCGAATCGGCCGATGCTCTCGAAGGTCTTGTATGGGGACTGTCCCTTCTCGTCCAGCATCTGCATCACCAGGTTGCTGTTCACCAGCAGCTCCTCCCGGCGATCCTCCGGCAGGCCCATGGTTTGCATCAGGCCCGATACAAAGGAGCGATAGAAGATGCTGTTGTCGTACACCCGCTCGGAGTGATTGTAGTTGATGACCCGCACCGGACAGAGCGCCTCCGCCCGGCTCAGAAAGGCGCGCAGCTGGGCCTCGTCCTCCACAAAAAGCCCCATCTTGAAGGCCTGGTAATCCGTGCCGTTCTCCTGGGAGCTGATATAGGAGATGTTGAGCTGGTATTCGCTGATTACCCGGAGCACCGCCGTGACGCTGCCGGGCTCATCCTTCAGGTGGAATTCCAGGAGGACGATGTTCTGTCGCTCTCCCGCGCCATTCAGATAGCCGATCTTCGCAAGGGCCTCGTCCGCCCGGCTCAGCTGCGCCTCGGTGCCCTCAGCGTCGATGAACAGCGTATGGGAATCCACGGCCTTGTTGTAGCTGACGCGGGTGATGTTCACGCCCAGCGCCGCGAAGCACTCGCTGGCCTTCAGGAATGCCCCGATATGGTTGGGCATGGTGGTGATATAGGTCTTCCTCATGGCGCCGTCAGCACCCCTTCCTCCCCTCGCGGTGATCCTCGACGGAGCAGGCGCCCGCTGAGCCATACTCTATCAACCCCGCGTCCGCGGGATCGATGGATACGCGGCCATCCTCGAACACGAAGGCGGGGATCCCCACGTCGCCAATTGCCTTCATGCGATCGAAGACGGGGTTGGTATCCCGAAGCCTTGTAAACGCGCTCATGTTGCGTATATTTTCGCCGATGTTGATGTATTCGAATTCCTCTCCCCGTTCCTTGACCTGTTCGTAGACATAGTCGCAGTAAGGGCATGTGGGCATTCCGTAAATCCGGATCATTTTACGCATCTCCTGTTCGTTCGATCGTCGATCATGCATGCCGCCGCTGTCTCCCTAATTCTCCGCCTCATAGATCAGCTCTTCAAGCGTTCGATACAGGTGGTCCGGCTCCACGGGCTTGCTCAGGTGGGCGTTCATGCCGGCCTGGAGCGAGCGCTGCACATCCTCGTCAAAGGCGTTCGCGGTCAGGGCGATGATGGGGATTTTCTTCGCGTCCGGCCGGTCCAGCGCGCGAATGGCTGCCGCCGCCTCCAGGCCGTCCATCTCCGGCATGCGCACATCCATGAGTATCGCCGAATACGCGCCCGGCGCGCTGTTTTCAAACATCTCCACGGCGATCCGGCCGTTTTCGGCGTGGTCCGCCTCCATATCCTCCATTTCCAGCACGTCCATCATGATTTCCGCGTTGATCTCCATGTCCTCCGCCAGCAGTATGCGCCGCCCCGCCAGCTCCGCGCGCTGCTTCTCCTTGAAGAGCGTCATGTTGCTGCGGTGGGCGATCCTTTCAAACTCGGCGATGACATTTGAGGCGAACAGCGGCTTGGCCAGGAAGCCGTCCACCCCCGCGCAGGTCGCTTCCTCCACGATATCGTCCCAGTTATAGGCGGTGAGTATGAGTATGGTCGTCTCGTTGCTGTAGCGCTCCCGAATCTCCTTTGCGGCGTCTACGCCGTCCTTCTCGGGCATCTTCCAGTCGAGGAGCACCAGATTGTACGGCTCCTGCTTCACATGCTGGACCTCCATCATGCGCAGGGCGTCCTCGGCGCTCATGCAGACGTCCGCCCGGATGCCGGCATCCTCGAGTATCATTCGCGCATGCTCGGCGGGAATCTCTTCGTCATCCACGATCAGCACGCGCATACGCCCCGGATCGACGGTGTTCTCCCGCTCCAGCCCCTTATGCTCCACGTTCTTCAGCGTCAGTATGACCGTGAACTCCGTGCCCACGCCCTTTTCGGATTCCACGGTTATCGTGCCGTTCATCATCTCCACAATGTTCCGGGTGATGGCCATGCCCAGGCCCGTGGAGCCGTACTTGCTCTTTCGTCCGCTGTCCGCCTGGGAGAAGGTATCGAAGATCCTCGGCAGGAACGCCTCGTCCATGCCGATGCCGGTGTCCCTGACGCGGAACCTGAGCGTGGACTGGCCTTCGAACTCGGCGGTTTTCTCGACGGTCAGCATGACGTCGCCGGGCGCGTCGGTGAACTTGATGGCGTTCGAGAGTATGTTGATGAGCACCTCCTTGATCTTCATGTCGTCGCCGATGTAGTAGTCGTCGATGCGGCTGAGCAGTCGGCACTCGTAGTGCAGCCCTTTGTCGCTGCACTGCGACATGACCATGGTGTTGATCTGCTCCAGCATCGCGCTGAAGGAGAATTCCTCCTTTCGCAGCACCGTTCGGCCGGATTCGATGCGGCTCATGTCCAGTATTTCGTTGATCAGCGCCAGCAGATGGCGGGCGCTGTCCCCGATCTTTTCCAGATACTCGCGGGTCTGGGGAGAGATGGAGTCGTCGTGAAGCGCCAGCGTATCCAGGCCGATGATGGCATTCATCGGGGTGCGGATCTCATGGCTCATGTTGGACAGGAAGTTGGTCTTGGCCTTGCTGGCCTCCTCCGCCACGGACAGTGCCTCCGCCAGCGCCTCGTTTCGCGCCATGGTCTCGCGCATCTCCGCGTCGATGGTGGTGAAGCCGAGGCCGATGGCGTGGACCATGTGGTCGTCGCGCTCCTCGGCGCGCCGCACGCCCGCCGCGCGGATCATCTCATAATACTCGCGGTCGCCCCTTTTGACCAGATAGCGGTAGGCGATGATGGGCTGCGTGGCCAGGCGCTGGCGGATATTGTCGGGATCGATGAAGTCCAAAAAACCATCCCGATACATATCGGATACGCGCTCCTCCGCGTAGCGGGTGATCCATTCCAGATAGCGGAAGTGAACCCCCTTGGGCGTCTGGTTGGGATCGGTGGGATCATCCTGATAGCATATGCCGTCATCCTGGTCGAGATTGACGTAGTACACACACCGGTAGTCCGAGGCCATGGCCGTAATCATGCTGTTGGCCTGCGCCTGAGCGCGCAAATCGGTTACATCCGCGCACATGCCCAGCAGGCACAGTCGCCCGCTGGGATCGATGAATTTCAGCTTCGTCGTCTGAAGCTGGCGCGGGATGCCGGCGGCGTCCTTCACGTCCTCATAGAAGATGTACGGCTCGTCCATCGACAGCGCCTTGCGGTCGGCCTCGACGAAATGCCGCGCCGTCGCGGCATCGAAGATTTCCGCGTCGGTCAGGCCCACGACGTCCTCCGGTTTTTGCTTGCGCGCGTAATCGGCAGACGCCTGATTGCAGGCGAGGTACACGCCGGTTCCCGCGTCCTTGGAGAAGCTCATGCCGGGGATATTGTTGAACAGCGCGTTGATGGATTCCCGCAGCTCCGAGATGGTTTCGGCGGTATGGGCGGCGTTTTCAGCCGTCGTCATGTTTCTCACGTAGTCCTGCATGGCCTCGCTCATTTGCGATACCGCGCCCGCCAGCCGCGCGATCTCGTTATCCGTCTCGATGACCGGCACCTGTATTTTCAGCGCTTCGGGATCCCTCTGGTCCCGGCATTTTTCCGCAAAATCGACGACGCTGCGCTCCAGCTGTTCGATGGGCGTGGTGATGTTCCGCCCGCTCCAGGCGAGGAAGGCCAGCACAAAGCCGAGGCCGAGCAGTACGACCAGGGTGATGTTACCGATGATGTTGTCGCGGAGGAGCGTATGGATCTGCGCGACGTCCACGTCCACGCACAGCGCGGCGACCGGGTTGTTGCGGGAGTCGCGGAGGGGGAGCAGGCCGGTATAGTCGTCTCCCCATTCGCTGATCGATTCAAAGAAGGTGAGCCGGCCGGAACGGTAGGCGTCCAGGTAGACCTTCGCGGTCTCGGGAGAATAGGAGTCGCCCGTCAGCGAGTTCAGGCGCACGATCTCGTCGGCCTCGTGCTCGTACTCGTACTGGGTCGCCCCGGCGACGACATTTCGGATGTTGTCCACAGGCTTGGTGTTGAGGGGCTCAATGATGTAGATGAAATGGATGTCGAGCCGTTCCTTGAACTGGTCCAGCAGCGTTCGCAGCGCCCGATACCCGTCCGATTCAACGCCCGTGCGCATGCACTCCGCCAGGTCGTCCACGTCGATGCCGCCCGCGACGAATCGAAGGATATCCTCTATCCGCGATTCGTATTTGGAATAGAGGGCCCTTCTGTACTGTCGAAACTGCGTGACGCTCATTATGGTGCACAGCACCAGTATGAAAAGAACCGTTCCCATCAGAATGCTTCTTTTCAGCGTTTTCCTCTTCCGGCTCATGCTGAATCACCTTTCACTGTGTACTCAAGATCGGCTGTCCGGTTTGTCTCTCATTTCAGGCTCATAGAAGCAGCAGCCGTTGCGCCCGTGATCCTTGACATAGTAGAGCGCGACATCGGCATCATGGAACAATTCCTGAGGATTATCCGTATCCCGGCACATGGCAACGCCCACGCTTACGGTGACGGGCGGCAGGCCGTCCTCCGTATCCGAAAGCTCCCGGTTGATCTGCATGACTTTGTTCTCGATCAGGTGCCTGACGTTTTTATTGACATGGACCATGAGCACCATAAATTCATCGCCGCCAATGCGGCACACATAATCGTCCGTCCGGAAATTGGCGAGCAATACCCTGGCGATCTTCTGCAACACCAGGTCGCCGACCTCATGCCCATGATCGTCGTTGACGCGCTTGAACTTATCGGCATCGAACAGGAGAAACGCCGTCGTGCTCAGGTCGACGCCGTTTTTCAGCAGATCATAGCCGGAGCGATTATAAACTCCGGTCAGCTCATCGTGTGAAGCCTTGAAGGAAAGGTTGTCTATGCTCTTTTTATAGGCCGCATACATGTTGTTGTATGTGCTGGCGAGATAGCGGAATTCATTTGCGCCGGTAATCGGCAGCTTCTGATCGCGCTTGATGTGTTCAACGGCCTGAAACAGCGGATTGATGCCAAGGCTGGTCGTTACCCAGAGGAGGAGGATGATGGCCAGCGACTGTACGACGATCAGTATCACCATTCCCACCAATTCACTGTGCACGTTCTTCTGCATGGAGCTCTGGGTACTGCGCGTACCGGTTTTCAGTTCCTCGATGCAATGCGTGAGGTTGGAACGGATCATGTTCTTCTGGCTGTAGTAAATGTCATCGTGCATCATCTCGCGGGCGAGCTGCATCTTGTCCTCCGCCGACAGCTTCAGATCGTCGGGCGAGATGGCCACGTCCTTCATGGCCCCCGGGACATCCCCGTCCCCCTGCGCCAGCATCACCAGGGTCATGGCGTAGTACTCCCGATCCATGAGGGAGACGGATTCCTTCATCGCGTCCTTCAGCGCAAGCAGCGCGTTTGAATCCGGGAGCCGCGCTTCCATGGCTTCAATCGCCAGCTCGCGCCGACGGGTGACCTCGGCTTCGGTGAAGTAGTTTTCCATATGCTCCCGGTCGCCAAGGATCGTGTAGCATTGCGCTTCATCCGTAAGATAATCCGAGGCCTTCATCAGGTTGTCGGCCGCTTCCTGAAGTTCGATATAGGTATCCGTCGCATCGGACAGCTTGTTGAAGGACTGTATCGTCTGGAAGATCGAAAACAGCAAAAACACCATAAGGGAAACGGAAATGATCAGCATGACCATGAACGTCCTGCGGAGAGAAACGCCCTTCTCCTTCGCCCGTGAAATAAAACTCATCTTTGGAATCCTCCCGAAAGCCTCTGAGTATATCAGTCGTCAGTAACCTGTCCGCCGGTTTCCGGCCGGGGATATTCGCGGGTGCATGCGCGATTATTCCTGTTTTTTCTTCCGCAGCTCTTCGTCCATATCCTTGACGCCGGCCACGATGTTGACTTCGCCGTCTCCCAGATCCAGCCTGGAAAATTCGATACGATAGTTCCGAATGCCATCCTCGAATACCCTGCGGAAGGGCACGGAATAGATCGCCATGTTCTCCGTGTTCCTGATAATATTCTCCGGAGTCACCGCGTCAAGGAATCGCTGCCTGTCCTCTTCCAGCACAAGCCTGGAGTAGAACGCCAGGGCGTCTGAAAACCTCGGGAACTTCTCGGCTTCCTGGGCCGGCAGCAGATGAACATTGTTCTCGTCGACGCGGTACAGCTCAAAGCGTTGGGTTTGCATATCGTTGATGAGCCAGACAGCATCATAGGATCGACCCAGGGCTTCGATGATCGCGGCATTGTGACTCAGGGAATGCTTGATTTGCTGGTCCTTGCGCTCATCCGCGTCCACATTCTTGAATCCGGTCACGATACAGGTCTTTCCGCCAGGCAGGTCAAGCCTGGTAAACTCCACCCTGTAGTAGCGGATCCCATCGTCAAATACCCTGCGGAAGGGCACGGAATACATCAGCCTGTTTTCCGTGTTTTTGACGATATTCTCCCGGGACACGTCGTTGAGGAACCGCTGCCTGTCCTCCTCCAGCACCAGCCTTGAATAGAAGGCCAGCGCCTGGGAGAACTTCTCGATTTTCACGGCGACATTGGCCGGAATGAGATGCTCCATCTCCTTGTCGATCCTGAACAGCTCAAACTTCTCATTCTCAATGTCGGTGACAAGCCAGATTGAATCATACGCCCGGGTCAGCGCCTCGATCACGGCGTTGTGCAGGGCCTTATCCGATTGCGCCTGTTCGTACTTCTCCGTGATGTCGGAAATGAACACATAATACAGCCTGGTCGCGTCATCGTATTCGATGTAATGTCCGTAATCGTCGAGCCAGCGGACTTCGCCATCCTTGCGGATGATGCGATACTCCTCAAAATCCAGATCGGTCTGGCTCTCCTTGATCTGATTCTCTATGGAGACGGAAACCCTCTCGTAATCGTCGGGATGGACCATTCCCCGGTAGGTAAAGCCGGTCAGGGCCTTGAACTCGTCCAGGCTATCGCAGCCGAATATGTCGCAAACGGCCTTGTTGGCGTACAGCAAATCCTCATTGCCGTCGGCCTTGTAGATAAAGAAGCCGCCGGGCAGATACTCGCCGAACTGCTCGATAACGGAGAGGATCTGCTCCAGCATCAGCTTCTCGTTCGGCTCCCTGATGGACAGTATGGCAATCGCGATCGCGACGGTTCCGGTAATCGGATTGATGCCGATCCTGCGGGCAAAGGAATGAATGATGGAGCCGTCCGGCATCCTCTCATCGTAGAAGGTGCGGATGCCCTGCACGCAGCAGGCCTCTACGACCTTGTGCATGAAAGCGGCATTGTATTTGACGAATTCAGGTTCGACGTTTGACAGGTCGATTCCGAAAAAGCGCATGAAGAAATCGCGGTAGGACTGGTTGCTGCGCACAAAGCGCGTGCTGTCGCCCTTCACCTCTATGATGCACATTGGCAGCGTGTTGTAGGTATTCTGCAGAAAGGTCATCTCCTCGAGGGCAATGACGCCTACATCATAGAGATTCACGCCGCACAGCAGCTCGTAATAATCCGTTTCCCCGGGGTTTTCATAGCCGTTCTGCCTGTGCGTCCTGTGATATTCAAGCGCGTCCTCGATGGACCTTGGCTTGCTGAAGTAGTATCCCTGCAGCTTGGAGCAGCCTATCTCCTGGAGGAAATGAACCTGGTCCTCCGTCTCGACGCCCTCGCATATCGTGTCTATGCCCAGAGCCATGGCCATCTTCATCAATTCGGTCAATATGATTCTGCCGTCTTCGTTTTCATCGAGCTTTCTCATGAAGCCCATGTCGAATTTGAGCAGGTTGAATTTGATGCTCTGGAGCACATCGAGCGAGGAATAGCCGCTGCCAAAGTCGTCCATCCATACGGGAAAGCCAAGGGCCTGGAATCGCTCGATCTGCGTTTTCATGAAATCGAAGTCGCTCCCGATGATGCTTTCCGTGATCTCAATGCTGATCCTGTCCCGGCGGACGCCCGCCGCATCCACGCGGCGCCTGATCTCTTCCACCATGTCGCAGGCGTCAAAGTCGGAACGGGAGAGATTGATGGAGTGGGGCACGATGTAAAAGCCCTCGGCCTCTTTGAGCCTGATATGCTCCAGGACCCTTTCAAGGACATACAGATCCAGCTTATAGATCAGGCCCGCGTCCTCGAGATAAGGGATGAAATCCGCGGGCGACAGGAAGCCCCTTATCGGGTCGATCCATCGCGCCAGGGCCTCTTCATCGCAAACCCTCCTGTTGACAGCCCTCATGATCGGCTGATAGTAGACCTGAATCCACTTGTTTGAAAGGGCCAGTTCGAAGTTCTCAAGCGTGTACTGCTGGTTTTCAAATCCCTCGTTCAGCGCCTTGCTGAAGTAGTTAAACGACGATGAATAGGTGCCCTTGATGGCGTCGCAGGCGATTTTTGCCCTGTCATAAGCCATGCCGATCGGAACCTCTTCAATCCGGTTCGGGTAGATTCCGATACAGATCGGCAGAAACCTGTCCTCACCCATCTGCCGCCATTCACGGAACAGCTGATCCAGCTTCTCCTCGAGGCCGTTCTCATCATCAAAGGCCGCAAATCGGTCGGCGCCGATGTGACAGCAGCGCGCAGAGTGAAAAATCCTGCTGAGCAGCTGGGCGAAATACCTCAGCATTATATCGCCTTCGGCGAATCCGTATTTGTGGTTGTAATGCTTCATACCGTTCAGGTCGATATACAGAAGCGCCGGGAGCCCTCCCTGATCGAGTATGACCTTCCTGCCGACCTCCGCCAGTTCAAAGAAGTAGCTCATATTCGGAAGGCCTGTCAGGTAGTCATAGCGTGCCGCGCTGACAAAGCTCTCCTCGCGAACGGCTCTGCTGATCGCGCGATTCTGGTCATCGTCAATTTCTTCCCTGTAATCGCCCTCATCCGTGAACCAGAGCTGGGCAAGACGCGTCCCATCATCGCTATCCAGGTGGTCGCCCATCAGCCGAATCGTGCGATATCCGGAGCCGTCCTTTTTCTTGGTCCTGTAGAACACTTCAAGCCTCTCGTCTTCTGTGCCAAACCGGAGAATCGCGTTCGTGAATCTCGCGGTGTCTTCAGGATGAATGTCCTTGAACATATTCCTGTTCATGTCGGAATAGGCCTGCTCACGGTCCGCATAGCCAAACAGCTCACAGAACCCATCCGATATGGCAAGGGTCGCGACGCCTTTGTCCAGGAACTGGCAAACGGCAAAGGGCTGTCGCATCCGCTCTATAAGGAGCTGCTGATCCTTTGGAAATTCATGTTTTTTCATACGCCTGGCCTTGCTCTCCTAAGATTGTCCCTTTTTCCCAACATGTCCGACTGCGCTGTGTAAATCAGCTCAGATCGTAAAAGCCGCATATTCTCTGCGGATCATCCTTCACCCTGTCCGCGGCGATCTTTGCGCGGATAAACCGCTCCTCTGTATCCGGCTCCTGCCGCGCGTCGGCGAACACGCCAAATCTCAGACGGACCTTGTCCGCTATCTCCTCGTCGGCGAAAACGTCGGACGAGAAGCCCCCGAACAGCCGCTCGTAGTCGTCCTGATGCGGGCAATACAGCAGGAATGTGTCGCCGCCCTGCCTGCAGCCGATTCCGCCGGTTTCCCGGGCCAGCTTCCTGATGTTGTTGCCGATGCTGCGCAAAACATGGTCGCCGAATTGCCGTCCATACTGCTTGTTGGCCGCATGGAACCGATTGACGTCACAGACTACCGCATCCAATACCGTATCCCTGTAAATGTGGTCAAGCCGGCTGACATACCGGTAGAAATAGTCCTTGTTCAGCAGCCCTGTCAGCTTATCGCGCTCCGTATACCGTATCAGCTCGCGATCCTCCGACAATTCGATGCACTTGGCGATACGGGCCTTGACGATTTCGATGTCCGGGAAAGGCTTCGGTATGAAATCCATGGCGCCGCTCCTCAGGCAGTCGAGCTCCGCGGCCTGGTCTACGGTCAGGAAGATCACCGGTATCGACATCAAATCCTCATCGACCTGCATCTGGGCGATGACCTCCCGCCCGTTCATGTTCGGCATTTGCAGGTCAAGCAGCACGAGGTCGATGTCGTCCTTGTGGCTTCGCAGGACCTCCAGCGTTTCAACGCCGTCTGAAGCATACAGAATATCATACTCGTCCTTGAGCAGGTCCCCCATGATTTCCCGGTTCATCTCGACGTCGTCGGCCACCAGTATGTGCTTGCGCGCATGGATGACGGGAATGTATTCGGAAGCGGGCGCGTCGTCCGCTCCATGATCCCCCTGGGGGAAGAGCTCCTTGTGGGACTGCTTGACCGCGTACATGGCCTTGTCGGCCTCCTCGAACACGCTCTGGAGGGAGGTGTGTCGATCCTGGCTATACTCGGCCATGCCGGCGGAAATGGTCTCTCCGATTCGGACCTTTGAGCGATCGTTCGGAACAGCGTTGATCTGGTCCATCAGCTTTTTGCGCACATAGTAATCCTCTCCGGACAGGATCACCACAAACTCGTCTCCGCCGATCCTGAACACAGGGCTGTGGCTGAAGACATTGCATATCCTTGCGCAGGCATTCTTGATGCAGGCGTCTCCTTCACGGTGACCGAACAGATCGTTGACCGTCTTCAGGTTATCGATATCGCAGACCGTCACCGCGAACGGCTCCTGGCTGCCCTTTTCAATCTGGGCATTGATCTTCTCCTCCCACCAGGTATAGGCGTGCTTGTTCTTTACGCCTGTGAGGGAATCTACAGCCGCCATTCTCCTGGCCGCCGTCAGGTTATCCTTCGTATGGGCCGTGAGCTGCCTGAAGGTCTGTGTGAGGATGCCGACCTCATCGTTGCTGTCGTATTCCAACGTGTAATCATAATTCCCGTTCTGCACCTGCTTGGCGGCTTCCGTAAGGTCGCGCAGGGGCTTCGTGAGGCGACTTGAAAAGCGCAGCATGACGGCGGTCGAAATCGCCAGTATGACGAGCGACGCAATAAGGGTATTGCCGATCATGCCCTTCCACCCGCTGTCGATCTCGGATATCGGCGCCGACACGTACAGCAGCATACCGTTGCTCAGCGGGTTCCAGACCGCCTCCTTCTCGACGCCTCCATAGACGTACTTTACGTGATTGTCCCCGATGAATCGATCTGAATCGTTGATGGCGATTTTCTCCGAGTCCAAACGCCCGGAGTCCATCTGCGGATGGTAGATGAAATTGGAATCCTGATCGAGGATAAAAGCGTAGCCGGTTTCAAAGATCTTGATGTTTTCGACTTCCCGGGCCAACGTCTCATAATCGATTTCGATGCCGATCACGCCGATAAACCGGTTCTTCCAGTAGACCGGCACGTTGTAGGATATGACCCGGACATCCAGGTTCTCCGTGTTGTACGGAGGTAGCCATACCCCTTTCCCCGTCGCCTTCGGCACCGTGAACCACACCAGCGCGGAGGTATCGTTTGTGTCGTACCGGCTGATGTCAGTCACCTCATGCTCCCGGAAGCCGCTTCCGTCCAGATTTACATACCAGAATCCCTTGACGGTATCGGAGATCTCCGGGTCTATCCTGAAATAGTAGGTCAGCACGCCGTTTGTGTTATAGGCGATCCTTCCAAAGAGATTGCGGGTACGCTCGACCTGGGTTTCCAGGTCTTCAAACAGCATACCGTCAAAGCTGTCATGCACAAGCGTGGATACCGTCTCCACGGAATGCTCCACGCTTTCAAAATAGGATTCCAGGTGCATCGCGCCCGTGGAGGCCGTCAGATGGAGCATCTGATCCGCGTCGTTCCTGCCCAGTTTTCTGATTGACGTAACGCCGATAACCGTGGCGATGCCCAAGGCAATGATAACCGTGCAAACCGTCAGTAGTGTGATTTTGGTCCGAATAGAATTCATTTGGAGGTGCTCCCCCTTCCCATCCGTCTTTGGCGGATCATGCTCCGCCCGCAGAAGCCGCACAGTGTTGTGTCATTCATTTAATCCGGTTCCGTGTCATTCATTAACATCAGCGTAACCTCCACCGCAGCAGGTTAAAAGATGTGTAAACTTATTATAACACATGTTTCCGCGTTTTGCCATCCATAAAAGGTAAAAAAATGCCATGAACACATCATCCGTGTGCGCGTCACATGGGTTTCATTCACCGCCTCCGCTTTGTTATTTTACAGTGACGGAATATATCAGTCAAAGAAAAGCGCCTCAGGCTGGGGCTTATATTTCCAAAGGACGATGGGCAGATTTAAAAATCTACTCGATTTCTAATCCTCTCCTAATCCATTTTTCTTGGCATTACATTTTTCGGCGGTATAATGGCCCCATCAAAAGCAAAGGAGATTGGAACGATGACTGAAATCAATGCCGGAACCGTCGTCATGACGGAGAATGAATGCGCCGGGGAGATGACCCAGGCAAGCGCCGCACAGTTTGAACTGACCGAGCAGCTCTCCAGGAAGATGCACGTCACGCTGGAAGAGGCCAGGGCCGCTCTGGAAGCGGCCGACTGGAACATGCTCACGGCGACGCACCTTATGGAGCGGGAAGCATTCATACGGAAGCAGGCGCTGAATGAAGTCGCGGCGACCGTGACCCCTTCTGAAGCAGATTTCACAGACCGGGCTGTTTCCGAGGAACGCGCCCCGGAAGAAGCGGGAGGGAAAGCTGAGAGGAGAGAGCATGGACTGAAAAAGGTCGGCCGCGCCCTCATGAACCTGATCGCCATCGGCAATCGCAACCGTTTTGCGATACACAGGGGCGGCGAGCAGCTGCTGGATATGCCCCTCACCGTGCTCGCGCCGCTGCTCCTATTCAGCTTTGGAACGTGCGCGTTTCTGCTGGTCATCGGCCTGTTCGCGGGCTGTCGTTATTCCGTCAACGGGAAGGACTTCAGCGCCGCCAGGGCGTAACATCCCCGTGGCATTTCATGCGCCCCGGCTGACAACTGTAGCGGCGACACGTAGTTAGTCCTTTAGGGCGACACGAAGTTAGTCCTTTACAGGATTGAACAGATTCCCTGTTTCCATAAAAACTGCCCCGCCAGTCCTGACAGGGCAGTTTTTGCTCATTTGTGCTTTAGCGGGAAAACCTTTGAAACAACATCTATCCTCTGTATTCGCGCGCATCCTTCTGTTGACGCTTGCTTGCGTACATTTCATTATCCGCCCGATGCACGGTCTCCAGAACAGAGCGATCCTTCTTTGGGTCGTAATCGGCAAAACCCATTGCCATATGTATCTGTTCCCATCTGTTCTCTGTCGCCACATTTATCTTCTGCCTGGAAATCTCCAATTCACGAATCAGGCGCTCCCGATTTGTGTAATCCTCATTTCGCAGGATTACGGCAAACTCATCTCCCCCGATTCTGAATACAGGGCTGTGATGAAACACCTGGCAAATCAGGCGACACGCGGTCTTCAGGTAAACGTCACCCAGCTCATGCCCGTATTCGTCGTTAATCAGCTTCAGGTCGTCGCAGTCAAACATGCCTATCGCAAAGCTGACCTGCGACGGATCCACATCCGACTGCGCCTGCAGGTCTTCCACAGACGCATTAAACGCCTCTTTGCTCTTAACCGATGTCAGCGCATCGACATAAGCGCGCTCATTCAGATCGTCTATGTGATCCCGCATATGCGCGGCCAGGCGCTTGAATGTCTGTGTAAGCCTTCCAACCTCATCATTCCCGTTGTAATCAAGGCTGAAATCGAAGTTATTCTTATCGACCGCTTCCGCCGCCCTTGTGAGCGCTTCAATGGGTTTCACAATGGTTTTCGCGCAGTACAGTGCGATAATGCTCAGGATCAGAAGCACGGCAAGGGCCGCGATGACAATCTGCCGGACGAGGCTCTGACTGTCGCCGTTCGTTTCTGAGACCGGCAGCGTCATGACAAGGCGCATACCGTTGCTCAGCGGGAGCCACGCCCCCCGCTTCTCCACCTTGTCGAAAGTATACCTGATAAAGGTGCTGTCATCGATCAGACCGCTGGGAACCTCGGGCATGGTTTCCTCTGTCAGCATCGTCACATCGATGCGCGGATGATAGAACAGTTTGCCGTTTTCATCGCACAAAAACGCATAGCCATTGCCGTAGAGGCGGATGCTGTCAACCTGCTCCGCCATTGTTGAATAGTCAATTTCTATACCGACGACGCCCATGAATCTGCCTCTCCAATAGATCGGGACGTTGTAGGATATCACGCGCACATCCAGGTTGTCCGTGATGTAGGGCGTCAGCCATATCGGTTGGCCGGAGTGCTTCGGAACCGTAAACCAGACCAGGCGCTCCGTGTCTTCTGTATCATAGAGGCCGATGTCCGTTACCTCGTGCTCCGCAAAGCCCTCCCCATCCAGGTTCGTATACCAAAAGCCCTTGACCGTATTGGAGATTTCAGGATCGATACGGTAGTAATAGGTCAGCACGCCATTCGTTCTATATGACATCTCCTCGAAGTATTGTCTGACGCGCTTCATGTGTTCTTCCAGTTGGGCGTCTTCTATTCCATCCAGGTCATTCTCCACAAAAGATGCCACCTTTTTCACCGATTTCTGGACGCCGTTAAAATACTGATCCAGGTTTCTCTCCCCGGTTTCACACAGCAAAAGCAGCAGCTGATCCGATTCCTTCCGCTCGCTGTTCCGAATGAAATATACGCTGAGAAAGGCAATAGCCGCCACGGCAACGGCGATCAGGCAAACCGTCAGCAGTGTAATCCTCTTGCGGAGTGAATGCATTCATAACATCACCTTTCATACTGGTATGCTCCCGCCGATGGCAAAAGCGCTATTCCGACGCAGCTTTCCGCAGGTACGTCGCTTCAAAATCTCTGGGATGCAAGGGTCGGGAAAAATAGTATCCCTGTACCATACTGCAGCCAAGCGCCTTCAGCAGTTGAACCTGTTTCTCTGTCTCGACGCCTTCTGCGATCACGGGAATCTTCAGGTTCTCCGCGATCCCGATGATCAGGGCCACGAGCTGGATGTCCTTGTTGTTGTACTCAATGTTCCGTATGAAGCCCCGATCCATCTTCAGCACGTCTACGGGCATCGCGGACAGCATATTCAAAGACGAATAGCCGGTGCCGAAATCGTCCATCTCCACCTGATAGCCCTTTTCCCGCAATCCCTCGACGACCCTGATCAGCTGTTCTGCGTTTTCCGTATACGCGGATTCTGTCACTTCCAGCTTTATGTCGTCATGCTTCAGGCCGTTGTACCTGAGAATATCGTCCAACGTCCCTTCCAAAACCGGATCAAAGACATCCACCCGGGACAGGTTCACGGAAACGGGAATCGTCACGCCGTATTCGTCGCGCCATCTCGCAACCTGCCTGGCCGCCTGGTTCCAGACGAATTTGTCCACTTCCTCGATTCTGCCGTTCCGCTCGAACAGCGGGATGAAATCGTTGGGGGAAATCATCCCCAGCTCAGGATGGTTCCATCGAATCAGGGCCTCGGCGCTGACAAGCATCGGGGGATCGCATTGGATATCGAATTTGGGCTGATAATACACGTCAAACTGATATTCCTCCAGGGCCCTTCGCAGATCGTTCAGGAGGCGCTGTTCATAGATCTCTTGTTTCCCGACGCTATCATCGAACACGATCAATTGGTTTTGGAAATGTCCCCTCGCCATGCTGCATGCCGTACGCGCCCGATCAAATTGCTGTTCCGGTTCAACCCCCGATTGCCAGGGCATCACGCCCATGCGCAGCCTCAGGCTGTCGTTCGGGGCCAAATCGTTCAGCGATTTTTGCAGGCGTTCAAATATGACCCGGTAATTCTCCGTATGCCGACAGTAAATGTCAAACCTGTCCGCCTCAAAGCGTCCGGCTATGCCGCCGTGTTCATCGGCGACCTCCCGGATCTCATTCCCGAGGGTGCACAAAACCTGATCGCCAAACGTCCGGCCGTTCAGGGCATTGACCGAATGGAATCTCTCTATGTTGAGCACGATCGCGTCCATCGGCTGGTTCGGGTGCTCGGCAAACATGCGATTTGCGTATTGAAAGAAGTATTTCCTGTTAAGCAGGCCGGTCAGGTCATCCGTCTCCGTCGCCAATATGAGCTCCTTCGCCCTGCGCTCCGCGCGAAAGCTCCGAAGCAGCAGCATTAGGATGATTACCAGGACGATGACGATCACGGTCATCACGACAGCCATGTGATCCACGATAAAATCCGTAAACGTCAGCTTTGCACCTTCGGTGACATACTCAGCCATTGCCGCGTTGACCGTGGACGCGGGAACGAGATTCGCCGATTTCGACAGAACGGAATACAACGCCGTATTGCTTGCGCCCACAGCCAGGCAATAATCCAGTCCGATGCCCGTAGAGAATGACGTCAAGTGGTATTTTTCGCACAACCGCGCGATATCGTTATACCGGTAGTGGCTGATCAGCACGCAGTCCGCCACGCGATTTGCCACGGCCTTCAGGCAATCCTGCGTGGTGGGATAGTAGATCTTCCGCCAGTCGGAGAAGTTGTCGAGCAGGAAGGCATCGTAGTTTGGGTTGCTCTCATTCACGGCGACGACCACATGCTCCTTTCGGGAGAACATGGGCTGCTCCGTGGCGCGCACCACTGCGTATATGTCAGAGCGCATCAGCGGCGCGGTCATCAGTATTCCCCTCTGCTCACAGTCATAGCTGCTCAGGTTGACCGGGAATACACAGTCGACCTCTCCGCTTTGGAGCGCCTCCAGCGTCGCCTTGGCCGTTGGATAGGCCGTTGCCTCAAAGGTGAGCTGGGCGTTGATCATGCTCCCCGCTGCATAATCCAAAAAATCCTTCAGAAAGCCCGTCAGTTCGCCGGTGGTCTTGTCGGTCGAACAGAAGGCAAGATAGTTGTCCAGATATCCCACCCTTATGGGATTGTGCGCCTCCAGCCACTTTACTTCATCCGCTGAAGCAAAAGCGTTTGCTCCAATCCTTCTGAAGTACTTTTCAAACATCTGCTGATTGTAGAAGCGATTCTCATCCTGGATCTGGCTCAGGGCCGTGTTCAATTCCCTCAAAAGGTCGGGCCGGTCTTTCCGAACGGCAAAATAGAAATCCGACGAGCCGACCTTCACAACCGGTACCGAACGGTCCGGCTGCGTAAACGAATCAACGGTGACGTATGCGTCCAATTCCCCTCTCTCGATCATGGCGAGGGATTCGTCCTCGGTGCAGGTCACCTCGACGAGCTCCGCGCGTATATTGTTCCGCTCCGCCCAATCGAGAAAGCATTCCTTCTGAAAGCTGCCCTTGTTGACCCCTACCCTTTTCCCGTTCAGCGTCGCGTAGTCCTCCGAAGAAATCTCCCGGTTGTTCGGGGATATGAAGATATAGTATTCCTCCGTTCCCATCGGAAAAGAAGGAAAGAGCATGCTGCCCTCCCTTTCCGGCGTATAGGAGACGTCGCTGAGCATATCCAATTCGCCGTCCATGAGCATCTGCATCAGCACGGACCAGCCGCCGCTGACATACTCATATTTCCAACCCGTGTAGGCGGCGAGCTTCTGCTGATACTCATACGCATAGCCATCGCGCCTCCCGGTGGCGTCCGTCGTGCAAAAAGTGGACTCAAACCAGCCGACGCGAACGATCTTTTCTTTTGTTTCGGCGCTCGCGCATGGCGGAAAGATCAATACTCCGACGACGATAATATACAGCAACAACTGACGGAAGCGTCCTGTATAAACGGCCTCATCGCGCTTCATTGCAACTACTCCCTCCGGTTTGGTCCATGCCGACGCGGATCGCTCGGTTGCCATTCATTATCTTTTTGGTATTTATTTGCCGAAATTGCACAAATATGCTAACAGATTATATCACATCTGTTTGATTCTGTCCATATCAGGTTCTGTTTCACGGTTTCCCGCCCAACACCTTTTTTTGGTAGAATGCGGCATAGGGATCCGGATCCTTCACGACGCAGCCGGCGGCCGAGAAGCCCGGATCCATCAGCTTGAAGCAGCTGTCGCACAGCACGCAGCATCTATCGGGATCGGGCATCCGTCCCGCCAGAGCCGCCCGGGCAAAGTCGGGATAGGCCAGGGCCTGCCTGCCGAAGCCGGCGATGTCGAACCAGCCGTCCCGAATGCCCCCCGCGCCGACCGCCGGTCCGTATTGCCGGAACTGGCTGAGGCCCGAGCAGACGAACCGCGCGCCGGGTACCCGGCTTTTGATTTCCCTCGCAGCCACGAGCAGATCCCACGCGCCCGCAAACCGCCGGACCGCCGGATCCGCGCTTCCCCCAAACAGGCTCTGCCGGGGCTGCGACGCGGAGATGTTGATGATGCTCACGCCCCTGTCCCTCAGCATGTTGCACAGCCTGACGGGTTCGGTCAGGTCGGGGACTAGGCTTTCACCCTCCCTTTTCAGCCCCCAGCCATGGGGATGGGGAATGCTGTCGTAGGCATTGAGCCTGACCGCGAGGGCCAGACGACCGCCGGTCCGTTCCCGAATCCCATCCAGTATCATCAACAGCGCCTTCGTCCGGTTTTCAAAGCTTCCGCCGAAAGCACCCTTCCGCTCGTGCGCGCCGAGCAGCTCGCTCAGGAAATAGCCGTGACAGGCCTTGATATCCACCCCGTCGAATCCGGCTTCCTTCGCCATCACCGCATGTTCGATCGTCTCGTCGATCAGGCGCAGAATCCGTTCGTCCGACGCCAGGACGACGTCGTCCGAATCCGCTTCCAGGCGTCTGGCGGCCAGGGGCCTCGGCGTCCAATCCCCTCCCCTCGACACGCGGCCGCTGTGCGTCAGCTGTAGTATCTTCACCTGCCTGAAGCCGAACCGATCCCGGCTGATCCTGTCCATCTCTTCGAGAAGCGCTCCGAATTCGGAAAGCCTGCCGGGCGTGAGCATCATCTGGCGGGGGTTGCTCCTGCCGTCCTCGTCCACGGCCGCCGATTCGAACCAGACCAGCCCCGCCCCGCTGTGTGCGAAGCGCCTGTAACGCCTGTAGACCAGATCGGTGGGAGCGCCGTCGGCATCGCTGTCGTATCCCTCCAGGGGCTGGATGCAGATTCGATTGGGTATCGTCCTTCCATCTGCCTCGAGCGGCCTGCCCAGCTCGACCATATCCCCTTCAATGGGCAGATCCATACCGTGCTTGCGAAGCATTTCGGCAAACGCCTCCGGGGATTGGTTCTCCGCGATACCATATCGATGCGTCATTGTCAGCTCCTCCGCTCCTGTGTGATGTGGCCTCGGGCATGCGCTTCCCGCGCCGCCCCTTCGGCCCCGGCCGGCGTCATCCCTCCGCCGCCTCTCCGTTTCCCATTATACCGTAGAACCGAAACGGTGTCCAGAAGAAAAACGGGCGCAAGCAAGCCCATGCCGACCGCTGTTCCAAGCGGAATTAAGGTGAGGTATGAAAAAAACCAATATCATAAATATTTATGGAAACATCTTCTATTTTGGGGCTGGGCAAGCAAGGGAAGATGTGGTATACTTGAAATATCGTTACAGAACATTATACGATCCGGAATCCAGGCGCCTGGGGCGGACGCAGTGAGCGCTCCGGCACCGCAATGTCTCAACCGAGACGACCATGACCGGAAACGAGTTTTTTTATGAAGTCAACGGAACAGCAGGACGGATGACGGAGGGGGAAGCGACGGGCCCCGGGGGCACGTCCCTCCGGCGAAGAGGGCCGGACGCGCCGCCCGTTTGCGCGGCGATTCCCCGAGTGTCCTGCGGACGTTTGGAACCATGGCTACGACGACCAATGCGGGAGGTTATACACGATGAAGAAGATGCTGTCTCTGATTTTGTCGCTGGCGATGCTGCTGTCCGGGGCGTTCGCCCTTGCGGACGTGGCGGACGACGTGGAAGCGGGCCAATCCATGACCCATGACGAACTGGTGGAGAAGGCCATGGCCGAGAGCGGAACCCTCGTGGTGTACGGCAACACCAGCCGTATCACCACCGCCGCGGAGGAGTTCACCGCGCTGTACGGCATTGCCGTCGACTCCAACAACCTGAAGGATCAGGAGATCTACACCAAGCTGCGCAACGAGACCGGCAGCAGCGCCGCCGACATGGTCATGATCCAGGACGGCGCGCAGCTGACAGACGCCATCGACGAGGGCCTGGTGCTCAATTCCATCCCCGCCACCGCGAGGGAAGCCCTGGATGAGGGCGACCTGGAGCCCGCGCTGGTGCACCAGTACATCAACAAGGTGTTCATCTACAACAACCTGGGTGATTCCGTTCCCGCCATACGCAACGTCTGGGAGCTGACCGCCCCTGAGATGAAGGGCAAGGTGATCTTCAAGAATCCCGAGGGCGAGAAGGTGAACATGAACTTCCTGATCATGTGCACCAAGCCGGAATGGGCGGACAGGCTGGCCGAGGCCTACAGGGAATGGAAGGGCGAGGAGATCGAGCTGGACGGCTACACAAACGCCGGCTACAAGTGGGTGGCCGAATTCCTGGGCAACGTGACCTTCGGCAAGTCCGACACCACCATCGCCGAGGAGGTCAGCCAGCAGACCGCCTCCGGCGTCATCGGCCTGTTCGTACTGAACAAGCTGCGCTCTTCGTCCGTGCTGACCGAGAACCTGACCGTGGCCGAGTACGACGCGGTCGCCAACGGCTACACCGTGACGCCCTTCGCCGGTTTCATGTACCCCATGTACGCCATGGTGAGCGCCAACGCCACCCGCCCCTACACCGCCATGCTGTTCATCGAATACCTGATGAGCGAGGAGGGCTTCCAGCCCTGGGGAAAGAGCATCGGCGCGTATTCCCCCAATCCCGCCTTCACCGTCAACGAGGGCGACCTGACCATCGACGTGTGGAAGGACGCCCTTGTGGTGGAGGACGCGGAGTACATCCTGGAGAGCTTTGAGGTCGAGGATTTCATCCTCCAGCACTGCCAGGGCTGAGCGCCGACCGGCGGCTTCCAGTCGGCGGGGCGGCCGCGCCCGTTCCGCCGCTTTTCAATGAACGCACACAGGAGGGATCCCCATGGACGAGGCGAGGACCCATACCCTCCCCCTGAACCGGATCAAGGGCCGCGCGCTGGCCTGGTTTTCAAAGCCGGCCAACGTGATACTGCTCGTTTTCCTGGCCGCGCTGGCTGTCCTGACGCTGTATCCGCTGCTGTCCCTCCTGGCGGAGACGGTCACCATCCACGCGGGGCGCGAGGCGCGGGCCGCTCACCAGGCGGTGGGAGAATTCTCGTTCTATCACTTCCAACGCCTGTTTGCCACCGCGGAAAACGACTACAGCCGGATCCAATTCTATGAGCCCCTCCTGAACACACTGCTCGTCTCCCTGTCCGCCTCCCTGTTCGCGATCTTATTCGGCGGCACGGTGGCCTTCCTGGTGACGCGCACCGACCTGAAATACATACGGTTTGTCTCCGCCGTGTTCACCTTCCCCTACATCATGCCGTCCTGGACGCTGGCGCTGTTCTGGGAGAACTTCTTCAAGAACGTCAACATCGGCCTGAAGACCTCCAACGGCATCATGGCCGCCGTGTTCGGGGTATACATGCCGGAGTGGTTCGTCTACGGCGCCTTCCCGATCGCGCTGGTGCTGGGCCTGCATTACGCGCCGTATGCCTTCATACTCATCGGGGCCATGCTGCGCAACACGGACGCCAGCCTGGAGGAGGCGGCCCTGCTCCTCAGGACAAGCCGCTTCCGCATCATCCGCCGCATCACGCTGCCCGTCGTGCGGCCCGCCGTCATGTCCACCTTCCTGCTGGTGTTCGCAAGCTCCATGAGCGCCTACTCGGTGCCCGTATTCCTGGGCTCCCCGGTCAGGTACTACATGCTCTCCACCAAGATGAAATCGCTTATCGACAGCTATCCGGGGCAGGCCTACATCATCGCCGCGGTGATGATCCTGATGGGTGTCGCCATACTCCTCATGAACCAGCGGGTGACCGGCAGCCGCAGGAATTACACGACCGTGACGGGCAAGGGCAGCCAGGTCAGCCGGATCAGCCTCGGCAGGGCCAACGCGCCCCTGGCGATACTGCTGCTGATCGTGCTGCTGCTGGTGGCCGTGACGCCGCTGGTGACCTTCGCCATGGAATCCGTCATCGTCAAGGCGGGCGACTACAGCCCCGGCAATATGACGCTGGACTTCTGGATCGGCGTCAACCTCGAGCAGCGCCTGGACCAGGGGGATTCCACCGGCATACTGCTCAACCCCAAGGTGTGGCACGCGCTGGGCTACAGCCTCGCCCTGGCCGTATTATCCGCGCTGATCGCGGGGACCTGCGGCGTGCTGGTGGGCTACGGCGTGTCAAAGCGGCGGGGAAGCCGGTTGGCCAACCTGGTCAATTCGCTGTCCTTCTTCCCCTACCTGATACCCTCGCTGGCCTTTGGCGCGGTCTACCTGGCCATGAGCTCCAGGATCGCGTGGCTCCGGGGCCTGCCGCTGCTGGTGCTGGTCGGTTCCGTGAAATATCTGCCCTTCGCCTCCCGATCGGGCCTGAACGCCATGCTCCAGCTGTCCGGTGAGATCGAAGAGGCGGCGGTGATCACCGGCATTCCCTGGTGGAAGCGCATGCTGAAGGTGATCTTCCCCATCCAAAAATCCGGCTTCCTGTCCGGATACCTCATACCGATGGTGTCGTGCATGCGGGAGCTTTCCCTCTTCGTGCTGCTGGTGCCCACCAGCAACACCATCCTGACCACCATGCTGATGCAGTACTCCGAGAAGGGCTGGGCGCAGTTCGGAAACGCCATCAACCTGCTCATCATCATCGTGGTACTGCTGATAAACCTCATCGTAAACAGGTTGACGGGCGCGTCGATCGACAAGGGGGTGGGTGCCTGATATGCCGGAGATCTTTCTGGAAAATGTATCCAAGCGCTTTGGACGGGTCGTGGCGGTGGATAAGCTGAACCTGCAGATCCTGAGCAATTCCTTCATCACGCTGCTGGGCCCCTCCGGCTGCGGGAAAACCACCATACTGCGCATGATCGCCGGTCTGGAAACGCCCTCGGAGGGCCGGATCGTCATCGGCAAGAAGCTGGTCTTTGATTCGGAGCAGGGGATCAACCTGGCTCCCGGCAAGCGGGACGTGGGCTTCCTGTTCCAGAACTACGCGCTGTGGCCCCACATGACGGTGTATCAGAACATCGCCTTCGGGCTGGAGAACATGCGCTGGGAAAAGGACGCGATCCGGGACAGGGTGAAGGAGCTGCTGGCCATGCTGCGCATCGAGTCGCTGGAGGAGCGCTATCCCAACGAGCTTTCCGGCGGCCAGCAGCAGCGCGGGGGCATCGCCCGCACGCTGGCCCCCGGGCCAAAGGTGCTGTTCATGGACGAGCCCCTAAGCAACCTGGACTCAAAGCTGCGCATGGAGATGCGCGCCGAGCTCAAGCGGATGCACAGGGATACGGACTCCACCATCGTGTACGTCACCCACGACCAGCAGGAGGCCATGACGCTCTCCACCATGGTGTGCGTCATCGACAAGGGCCGCCTGCAGCAGTATGCGCCGCCGCTGCCGATGTACAACAGCCCCGCGAACGTCTTCGTGGCGGATTTCCTCGGAAACCCGTCCATGAACCTGATCGACGGCCACCTGGATGATGACGGCATACTGTCCTTCGGCGGTCTGCGGGCGCGGTTTGAGCCGCACAACGCCGTCACGCTGAGCGCGGGGGACGTGATCGTGGGCATTCGCCCCGAGCACATCCGAATCGACGGGAACGGACCCCTCGAGGCCACCGTGTATTCCACCCTCCCCTCCGGCATGGAGACCACGGTAAAGCTGAACGTCAACGGCATCACCCTGACGTCGGTGGCCTTCGGAAACGTGGATTTTCCTGTAGACAAAAAGGTGAGGTTCTGCGTCAGCAAGACCGCCGTGCTGTTCGACCGGGCCAGCGGCCAGACGATCACCCGGGGCAGGCTGCTGATGTGAGCCCGCCCATGTTTCAGAACCGCCGATCCCGTAGCGCTCTCGCCGAACGCCGTGGGGATCGGCGGTTTTTTCGGTTGCCGGTATCGTGGAGCTGTGCTATAATGTCAAATAGTAATGTTCAGTTGCGGAACCCCTTCGACCCGCCTGCGGCGGGCCACTTCCCCTTTCAGGGGAAGCTGTTGAAGGTTAGCCTCCCCTGAAAGGGGAGGTGCCGAGCGAAGCGAGGCGGAGGGGTTCCGTCTTCCCTGACAGAACTGAACAGATACAGGGTTTGAATCTGTGACGCCACATCACGGGAGGAGGTCAGGCACATGATCACCGATGGATTCACCTATGCGGCCGTGTTGCTGTTCATGGGTGGCGCGCTGGTCACCCTGGAAAAGACGGCAAGGGGCCCGCTGAATACCTTTTTCAGGTATGTCCCCGCCGTCGCGCTCTGCTATCTGATCGCGATGCTGCTCTGCACGCTGAAGATATGGGATCTGGGAGAGACAAAGGCGGCCTACGGCGCACTGAAGAACAACCTGACCTACGCGATGATCTTTGCGATGCTGCTGCGCTGCGACATCCGCAAGGTGCTGCGCCTGGGGCCGCGGATGCTGCTGGGCTTCTTTTCCGCGTCCCTCACCATCATGGCGGGCTTCATACTGGCCTTTCTCACCAGATTCCCCCCTGAGCGCCTTGAACGCTGCTTTGCGTGACGCCCTCGGTCCGCAGGCGTCCCACGCAGCGCCTGACGGCGTCCACAACGCCGTCGACCTCCGCCGCCGTGTTCTCCGGACCCAGCGTTATCCGCAGGCTTGTGGATGCCTCGCGCTCCTCATAGCCCAGGGCCAGCAGCACATGGGACGCCTCCCTCGACGAGGCCGAGCAGGCGGAGCCGGAGCTGACGCAGTAGCCCATCTCATTGAGCGCGTTGACCAGAAACACGCTGTGACCGATCCCCTTCACGACAAACGACGCAAAACCGGGCAGGCGCTTCTCCGGATCACCGGTAAGAGATATGCCGGGAACCGCCGTCATGCCCGCGATCAGGAGGTCCCTCAGGCCGCGCAGGCGGGGCACGGTTTCACCGAGCGCCGTCGTCGCCTCCTCCAGCGCCGTCGCCATGCCCACGATGCCCGGCACGTTTTCGGTCCCCGACCGCCGCTCCTTCTCCTGTCCGCCGCCGGTCAGCAACGGCATGAGCTTGTTTGGCATGCGGCAGAACGCAGCGCCCACGCCCTTCGGCCCGCAGAATTTGTGGGCGGAGAGGGACATAAAGTCCACGCCGAGGGCGCGCGCGTTGACCGGGATATGCCCCACGGCCTGCACCGCGTCGGTGTGGAATAGTATGCGGTGGCGACGGGCGACGGCGGCCAGGGATTTTATATCCAGTATCGTACCCACGACATTGTTTGCCAGCATGACGGTGACGAGGATGGTATCCGGACGGATGGCCGCCTCCAGCTGTTCCGGGGTGATGTGCCCCATTGGATCCGGCTTCAGATACGTCGCCTCAAATCCGTCCCCTTCGAGCTGCTCAACGGTGCGGAGTACGGCGTTATGCTCAATCGCCGAGGTGATGATGTGGCCCGACTTCCTCGCTCTCGCCACGCTCCTGATCACCCAGTTGTCGCTCTCCGTTCCGCCGGAGGTGAAGAATATCTCCGTGCGCAGCGCCCCGATGGCGCGGGCCACCCGGTCCCGGCTCCTTTCCACGGCGTTTTTTGCCGCCTGGCCGTAGCTGTACACGGCGGAGGGATTGCCGAATTGCCTGCGCATATAGGGAAGCATCGCGTCGAGAGCCGCCTCGGAAAGCGGTGTCGTCGCGGAATGATCCATGTAGATCGGGTACGCGCCGCGGGCCTGTGCCTTGATTCTCTGATTCTCTGTCATGTACGCTTCCTCAGTCTTTGCAGCCGGAAAAACCGTCCTCTGTTCCATGCCGGCATTATACCACGAACCGCCGGCTCCTGTCAGCCATGTTCTTCATTTCTTCAAATACCTGTAATACAAATGGATTGTCAAAATTTTATACTTTTATCAAAATATTATAATACCCAAATCGCCTTTTCTGAAATAACATGTTAAATGTAGGTTTTGATGATGTTGGCGGATTTCGGAAGGGCCTCTTTGGTGGCGCTCAGAACCCTCCGACTGTCGACGGAGTCAGAACGCCACAGCATTATGACGAGGAGGATGATTATGAAGATTCGGAAGCTGCTGTCCCTCACACTCGCGGTGGTCATGGCCGCGGTGGCACTCTGCGCCGTACCGGCGCTGGCGGAAGAACCCATCACCATTACGATCGTCGACTGGAACACGGGCATTGCGTCCGATTTGCAGAAGGCGGCCTGCCAGGAGTACATGGATTCCCATCCCGGCATCATCATCGATCACCAGACGATTCCCTACGACGACTACAACACCAAGCTGAATACGCTGATCGCCGCGGGCGAAACGCCGGACATCTTCTACGCCAGCGACATGTCCGCCCTCAATTACGGCAACGACGGCGTGTCCCAGGATATCGGCGCGCTGTACGCGGCGGAGGGCATCGACGTCCACGAGAAGTTCATCGCCCCCGCCATCTACGAGACGGACGGCAAGGTGTACGGCCTGGCCTATGGCGTCGTGGCGACGATCATGTACTTCAACAAGGACATCTTCGACGCCGCCGGCGTGGAATACCCCTCCCAAGACCCCGCGAATCCGGACACCTGGGACGAATGGGTCGAGAAGCTGCAGAAGCTCACCGTCGACCAGAACGGCAATCACCCCGGCGACGACGGCTTCAACCCGATTGCCACCAAGACCTACGGAACGCTCGCTCCCTCGTGGTATTACCACCTGAGCGCATTCCTGCACTCCTCCGGCGGCTCCTTCTTTGACGAGAACGGCTATGCGCTGAACAGCGAGGCGGGCCTTCGGGTGATCCAGGCCGTGGACGACCTGACCAAGAAGTATCAGGTTGCCCCGACGCCCATCGCCGAGGACGCCCTGCCGGCAGTGGCCAGCATGTTCAAGGAGGGCCAGCTGGCGACCTATATCTCCGGCAGCTACGAGTACATCGACATCGCGGCGGAAAACCCGAACATCGGCATCGCCCCGCTTCCCATGTTCGACAAGCCGGCGACCATCGGCTGGGCCGCCTGCTGCGAGATTTCCGCAACCACCCAGCATCCGAAGGAGGTGTTCGACTTCTTCCGCTGGTACGTCGAAGCGGACACCAATCCCTGCCACATCACCTCCAACATGCCCAACGAATACAAGTACTACGAGGACGAGAGCCTGTACGATATCTGGATGTCCCCGGAGCTCTACAACGACGACTACCGCGCGGTGGTTCCGGAACTGATGGCGAACTACTCCAACCTGCCCGAGATGTGCTACACCAAGAACGCGGCGCAGATATTTGACGAGTATGTGGCGCCCGCCCTCGACACGATCTGGATCGGCGAAAGCAGCGTTGAGGACGCGGTGGCGGCCCTCGGCGAGAGCGTCATGACGGTGTACCAGGGGGTATGGTGATTTCTCTGCGGCATAACCTTCGGTAACAGCGACGTCCTGCGGCAGGATGCGATTCCTGCCGCAGGAGATTTAACCGTCAGGGGGTGTTGTATTGAAACCCGGAAAGCTGACTCCGGCCGTGCGGCGCAATATTGCGGGATACCTGTTTATTGCGCCTGCGATTGTCGGGCTGTTTTTATTTTACGCGTTTCCCATGCTGTTCAGCCTCGGCATCAGCTTCACAGACTGGAACCTGAGGCTTTCCCCAAAGTTTGTGGGGATCGACAATTACAGTAGCCTGATGCAGGATCCCGTTTACCTGAAGAGCATCCGCGTCACATTCTATTACACGCTGTTGGCGGTGCCGATCAGCAATATCTATGCCCTGCTCATGGCAATGCTCCTGAACAAGAAGATGAGGGGAAGATCCGTCGTCCGGACGATCTTCTATATTCCTTCCATCGTGCCCGCGGTGGCGGCCGCCGGTATCTGGATGTACATCTTCAATCCGTACAACGGCTTCATGAACCAGCTGATGCAGTACTTCGGGTGGGACCCGCAGATGTGGATCTATTCCCCCACGCAGGTCATCCCCTGCATCGTGGTGATGGCCGCATGGAGCGCCGGTGGCACCGCCATCATCTACCTTGCCGCGCTGCAGGGGGTTCCGTCCGTGCTGTATGAATCCGTATCGATTGACGGCGGGAATGCCCTTCACAAGTTTTTCAACATCACCGTCCCCATGATCAGCCCGATCATCTTCTACAACGTCATCATGGGCGTCATCAATTCCATGCAGGTGTTTACCCAGGGCTACATCATGACAAAGGGCGGGCCGAACAACAATTCCCTGTTCTATGTGCTGCTGCTGTACCGGCGGGCCTTTGAGCAGACGACCATGGGCGTCGCCTGCAGCATGGCGTGGATACTGTTCGTGATACTGGGCTTCCTCACGGTCATCAACTTTGCGCTGTCCTCCCGCTGGGTCTATTACGGAGGTGAATGAGATGGGCATTTCCGCAAAGACGCTGATAAGCCGCGCGCTGATGTGGATCGCCGTTCTGCTTCTCTGCCTGATCAGCCTCTTTCCGTTCTTCTGGATGGTGCGTTCATCCCTGATGACGAAGACCGAGATCTTCGGCACGCCCATGAAGTGGTGGCCGCAGGAGATACAGTGGCAAAACTACGGACAGGCGATGACCCAGGTGACCTTTGACCGCTACTTCCTGAACTCCCTGTTCCTCGTCGCCGTGAACATACTGGGAAAGCTCCTGAGCTCCTCGCTGGTGGCCTTCGGCTTTGCAAGGATCGAATTTCGGGGAAAGAAGATATGGTTCGCCCTCGTGATCGCCACGATGATGATCCCCTGGAGCGTATTGCTGATCCCTCAGTTCATGCTGTGGAATCAGGTGGGGTTCTACAACACCTATGTTCCCCTGACGCTGCCGGCCTTCTTCCTCGACGGCTTCTATATATTCCTGCTTCGCCAGTTTTTCTCCACGCTGCCGCGGGACTATGACGAGGCGGCCATACTGGACGGCGCTTCCTATTTCACGATATACTCCAGGATCATACTGCCGCTGTGCAAGCCCGCGCTGCTGACGGTCTGTGTGTTCACGTTCATGAATACCTGGAACGACTTTATCGGCCCCATGATCTACCTGAAGGACCCGAAGATGAGCACCGTGTCCCTCGGCCTTCAGATGTTCATCTCCCAGTATACGACGGAGTGGCACCTCATGATGGCCGCGGCCACCGTTGCCGTCGCCCCGATGATCATCATGTTCTTCTTTGCCCAGCGCTACTTCATAGAGGGCATGACCTTCTCGGGCATCAAGGGTTAAGGCCTCCGCCGCCCAGACCGCAGAAAGGAATGCATGATTATGGCAAGACAACTGACCTGTCCGGAATATGAGCAGCTGAAAAAGACATATCTCAACGGCTGGAAGACCTGGAATGTCGAAAGCGTTTTTTCCTATGTCCATATGCCGGACGCGCTGGCGCTGAATCTGTGCGTCCGGGAGTATCGGGACGGAAACTATCTGAGGGAAGCGCTGATCGGTAGGTTTCCGCGGGAGGGCGACGAACAGGAGAACGAGGTGCTGTATCCCGGCGACCACGCCCTGGACGATACCTATACATCCATGGAAGCCGAGTGGAAAGGCCTTCGCTTCCGTGTTGAAACGGCGGCGGATGAAGACCGGTTCTGCCTGCTGATCACACCGCTCGTGCGGCAGCTTCGGCCCGCAAGGCTCTTCCTGACGGCCGGCTACCTGTACAACCGTCCGGGACAGGCGGCGCTCTGCGAGGATGGGGTGCGCGGTGTGAAATACCTTCATGCCATCTCCGGCGGGGAGATCTGGAATGTCTTCTGTTCGACGCGGATCTCCGAGACGGATGTGATCGCGCCGCTGATGACGCCGTTTCTCTCGGTCCTTGCGGACGGCCCCGTGGGGTTTGTCGCTGTCCGCGGCGGGCACGGGGAGGCAGCCGGATCCGTGAATATGCCTCAGCCTGCGGATATGCCCGCGGACCCGGCGCGGCTTCTGGAGGAGATCACGGCAGCCGTCGCCCGGAAGAAGCAGGCGCTGCGCGAAAGGCAGCAGGCCTTCGGCGAGAACAGCTGGCTCCACCGTGCGCTCGAATGCGCCATCGCCTGGGATACCGTGTACGACCCCAATCACGACAGGGTATTGTCGCCGGTCAGCCGCCTTTGGAGCATCCGGTCGGGCGGCTACGTACTGTTCTGCTGGGACAACTGCTTTGCCGCCTATATGGCGTCCGAGGGCAGCAAGGCGCTGGCGTACAGCAACATTATCGAAATTCTGAACGAGCGGACGGAGGACGGCTTCGTCCCCAACCTGTCCTATGGGACCGGGCAGAAGAGCCTCGACCGTTCCCAGCCCCCCGTGGGCTCGCGGATGCTGCTGGAGCTGTACAGAAAATACCACGACATGTGGATCGTGGAGCTGCTGTATCCGGCGCTGCTGGCATGGAACACCTGGTTCTTTGAAAACAGGCGCGCGCCCTCCGGCGCCCTGTGCTGGGGCAGCAATCCCTCGCCGGTGCTCTATGGAAACCGCTGGGAAACGGACGGCGTCGACGACCGCTACGGGGCGGCCCTGGAATCCGGCCTGGACAATTCGCCCATGTACGACGATATACCCTTCAACAAGGATACCCACCTGCTGGAGCTGGAGGACGTTGGCCTCACCGGGCTCTTTATCATGGACTGCCGCGCCCTCTCCGCGCTGGCGGAGCTTCTCGGAAAGGCCGACGACATCGCCCGCCTCAACGCGCGCCGGGAGGTCGCCGAAGAAGGCCTCATGGCCCTCTGGGACGAGGAAAACGGCTTCTTCTACAACCGCAGGAGGGACACGGGAGCATTCTCCCGGCGCGTCTCACCGACGAATTTCTATGCCCTGTTCTCGGACCGGGTATCCGACGGGCAGGCCGGGCGGATGCTGAAGGAACATTACTACAATCCGGAAGAATTCTACGGAGAGTGGATGCTCCCCTCCATCGCCAGGAACGACCCCGCCTTTGCAGATCAGAACTACTGGCGGGGCAGGGTCTGGGCACCCCTCAACTTCCTGGTCTACCTGGCCTTCGAGCAGCGCGGGCTCAGGGAAGCGTGCCGGGACCTCGCCGCCAAATCGGTGCACATACTGCGCCCGGAGTGGGAGCAGCACAGGCACATTCACGAAAACTACAGCGCCGTGACCGGCGAAGGCTGCGATTCCCGCAACAGCGATAAATTCTATCACTGGGGGGCGCTTCTCGCCTGCATCGGACTGCGTGAGCACGACGCGGAGAACCATACAGAGGGAAAATGATTCAGAGAATACAAGACTGGCTGCACAGGTCAGGCATGAAGGGAAAGCTGTATGTCGTCATCCTTCTGGCCGCCTTTTTGCCCTTCGTCGTGATCATCGTCCTGCTGTGGCAGTATTGCAGCCGCGTTTTTGTGGACAGCATCTGGCAATCCGCGAGGGACAGCCTCAACGCCCGCCAGTACCAGCTTCAGGCTTACGCGAACGAGTACCTGGATCTCTCCGACTCGCTGGCCGGCGACGAAGCCGTTGGCAGCCTCCTGGACGCCCACGGTAATCCCAGCTTTCTGTCCTACCTGCTGAACCAGAGGATACGGGACTATCTGTCCGTTCTTCCGGTGGATCTGAAGGGGATCTATCTGCTGTCCGACGGCGGATTGGAATACCTGATACTGTTTGACGAGGAACAGACCCATCTCTCCCTGCGGGGAGAGGGTCGGTTGAAATATGCCGCACTCTGCGACTCTGCGCGGGAGAGCCTGCGGCTGGGCCGCACGCGGACCGTCCTCTTTTCCCGCAACGACGTCCCGTATATCGGCCTATCCAGCGCCAGGGACGGGGCGGCCATCGTGCTGCTTCTGGATCCGCTGACAACGCAGACCATGGTCGGCCTCTCCTCCACGGAGGATCTGCCCTGGGCCTTCAATCTCAGCGCAGGCGCGACACGGCTCTGCGACAGTCCCTCCTATGACGCCCTGCTGGCGGGCGGCGAGGTCGTCAACACCGTCATTCATGGCGTTGAATGGGAACTTTCCTGCGTGATCAACAGCACGATCATTCGCAAGGACGCCTTTTACCGGTTCAGCTCGATGCTGGTCGTGGTCATACTGATGTACGTCTTTCTGGTCTTTCTGGTCGCGCAGCTTGTGAAGCGCCAGCATCGAATCCTGCAGAGCCTCGAGGATGAGATGGCGCGGATCGGGGATAATGGGATATACCGGGAGGCATTCCTCCCCCACGAACAGGATGTCGCCGATCTGTTTAGAAGCTATAACGATATGGTGCGCCGGATCGAGAATCAGGAGCGGATCATACTGGAGCAGAACCGGAAAAACCTTGAGATCGCCGAAAAGCAGAAGGTCGCCGAGCTCAAGGCCATGGAGATGGAGATCAACCCGCACTATCTCTACAATACGCTGAACACGATCAACTCGGTCGCCCTGGATCACGGGGATTTCCAGGTCAGCCGACTGCTCAAGGGCTTCTCCTCGACCCTCTTCTACATCCTGAAGGACCGCTTTCAGCCCGCCACTGTCCGGGAGGAGGTCAGCTGGCTCAGGGATTACCTGCTGCTTCAGCAGGAGCGATTCCAGGGCGCGTTTAACTACGAGGTCGAAGCCGAGCCGGAATTGATGGAAGCGCGCATCTATAAGCTGCTGGTGCAGCCGTTCGTGGAGAACGCCATTCTCCACGGCTTTGAGGGCAAGGAAGAGGGCGGCTTCCTCTCGGTCCTGTTTTACGAGGACGAGGGCTGTATCGTGATCAGCATCTGGGACAATGGAAACGGCATCGGTCCCGAGGAGCTGGCCCGCCTGAGGGCTATCGCCGAAAACCCGATGGGACAGGATCAGGACCGCAGTCACATCGGCATTCTCAACTCCTGCCGGCGCATGTACGGATACTACGCCGACCGATGGAAGCTGGAGCTTGAAAGCGCCGAAGGCTCGGGGACACGGGTCAAGATACACGTTCCCCATATCGTGGAGGACGAGGCAAAGCCAGTCGCCGACGGGTGACGCATTTGACAGCAGAGGAAGATCAATATGAGAGTCATGGTGGTGGAAGACGAAAAAAGGGCCCGGGCGCTGATAACGAAGCTGCTCAGGCTGGCCGATCCCAAGGTTCAGATCGTGGGCGAATGCGCCAACGGAGAGGAAGGCCTGCGGGAAATCCCTGAAAAGGTGCCGGACATCGTCTTCGTGGATATACGCATGCCCGTGATGGACGGCCTCGAGATGATCCGCAGGCTGAGGGTCAAAAAACTCGATACAGAGTTCGTGATCATCACCGGCTACGGCGATTTCCAGTTTGCCAAGCAGGCCATCGACCTTAATGTCAGCGGGTTCATACTCAAGCCGGTGACCTATGAGGACATCACCGGGGTCCTTCAGAAATTTGAAAGCAAAAAGGGCCACGGCAGCCTGGATCCGGAGGTTCTCAAAAGCCTTCCGGTTATGCGGGTGCACGGGCTGGAGCAGCAATGCGATAATCTCCTGGTGAAGCGGACGATCCGATATGTCAGTGAGCATCTGGGCGAACAGGTGCGCCTCGCGGAGACCGCGCGGGCCATCCGCGTCTCCCCCGAGCATCTCAGCCGCCTCTTCCGCGAGGAGACGGGAATGACCTTTACGGACTATGTCCGGTTGGTCAAGATCGACTATTCCATGGTCCTGCTCCGGAAAACCGACCTCAGGGTCCAGGAGATCGCCTGGGCCGTGGGCATTGAAAACGAGAAATACTTCTACAGCATTTTCAGGGAAGCCCTGGGAATGACGCCCCGCCAATACCGCATACTGCAAAGCGGCGCCGGGGACGCCGAAGACCCGGAAGCGCCTGAGGATTGAGATTGCTATGATCAGTACAACACCGAACGGAGGATGATGAAAATGTCACAGGACGAAAGAATTCTCAGGGAGCTCGTCAAGCAGTACCGGGAAATCGCGTTTTCGGACGGAAACCGACGGAAGATGGAGATGCACAGGACGCTCAACGACCTGAAAATGATCCGGCCGATACTCCTGATCGATGAGCTGCCCTGGCATGAGCTGAACCAGGAGGGCGAGCTGACCCTGCAATGCCAGGACCCCTTTCTCAGGGAAACGGAGAGCTATCTGCGCCAGATGCTCTACCGCTACCGCCACATTCCGGCAGACATGGTGCTGCCGCCTGAGATCAAGGTCTCCAAGATCATTCACACCACCGGCATAGGCATAAGCGTAAAGGAAAACATCCGCTCCACAGACAGCCTGAACCGAATCGTTTCCCATCAGTTCATCGATCAGATGGCGGACGAGAGCGCCCTCGAGCGCTTCCACAACGAAGAGATCACCTACGACAAGGAGGAGTCCGAGCGGCGCTGGTCGCTCCTGGCCAATATGATCGGCGACCTCATACCGGTGCGGCTCGTCGGTTCCCCCTGGTGCTTTGACACGCTGTGGGACGACGTGGCGACGCTGCACGGCGTCGGCCAGACCCTCATGGACCTGCTGGACCGTCCGGAGTACATGCACGCTGTGGCGGAGAAGCTGACGGACATCTTCCTCGACAAGGTGCGCCAGTACGAGGAACTGGACCTGTTTGAGGGCATGCAGGACACCGTGCACTGCACAAGCGCCTATACCTCCGAGCTGCCGTCCAAGGACTTTGACGGCGTCCACTTCAAGGCGAAGGACGTCTGGGGCCGCGGCGCCGCCCAGATCTTCGTTTCCGTCTCCCCCGCCATGCGGGAGGAGTTCGACATACCGTACATGTGCCGGGCCATGGAGCCCTTCGGCCTCGTCTACTACGGCTGCTGCGAACCGCTGCACAACCAGATCGATATCATTTCAAAAATCCCCCACCTGAGGAAAATCACCGTCACGCCCTGGGCGGATTACGACGTCGCGGCCGAAAGGATCGGCAGGGAATACGTCTATTCCGCGAAGGCCTCCGCCGCCTCGGTCGCCCTGAACGACGTCAATGAGGACGCCCTGCGGGCCGAGCTGAAAAAGATCACCGACGCCTGTTACCGCAACGGCTGCAACTTTGAGTTGATCCTCAAGGACGTCAGCACCGTCTCCTATCATCCGGAGAACCTGCGACTCTGGGAGCGGATTGCCCGAGAATTCATCCCGGACGATTAAGGCGCATGCAGATGCTGCGCATTTATTGAATTCCTATAGAATTTACATCTGCACACATGGAATCCGGTCCGTCTTTCTTGACAACGGTTCATGGCCTAATCTATAATGTTTTTACAGGGAGTTCCCCGGTTCCGCCAAACGGACAGGTAAAACCTTTTACTCAAGCCATCAAGGAGTTCATCATGACCGTAAAGCTCAAGGATGTCGCGGAAAAAGCCGGCGTTTCCATCACAACGGCTTCGATGGTTCTCAACAATAAGAACATCAGCATTTCGGACGAGAAGCGAAACCAGGTGATTCAGGTCGCCAGGGAGCTGGGATACATCCGGCGGGAGATGATCCGGAGCATCGCCCTGATGGTGCCCGACCTGGGGAACCTCTACTATACCGAGCTGACCCGGAGCATTTCCCTGTGCGCCCAGGAAAAGGGCTACAATCTGATCGTATTTGATTCCAACAACAGTCCCGAGCGGGAGCTGAAAAACCTGAAAAGCCTTCTGAAGAGCAATATGGAAGGCCTGATTATGGGCATATCCTCCTCCGGAGAGGATCTCTCGCTGCTCGCGCCCCTGGTACGTTCCCTGCAGGACGAGGGCCATACCCCCATCGTGCTGCTGGATCGATCCTGCGCGCCGTTCAACTGTCACACCATCTGCGTCAACAATTTTAAGGGCGGCTACCTGGCTTCGGAACATCTGCTGGATCAGGGCCATCGCAAAATTGGCTGTATAACCGGCCCGATCGGCTTTTCGGAATGCCAGGACCGGGTCAACGGCTTTAAGCAGGCGTTCCATGACCGGGGTTTACAGTTTTCGGATACATGGGTCGCCTATGGGGATTTCACGATGGAAAGCGGGTATAAGCACACCCGTGAGCTGCTTGAAAAGGGCGTCACCGCGATCTTCGCCCAAAATGACATGATCGCCTTCGGCGTCTATCAATACCTCAAATCCAACGGCTTCAAAATCCCGGACGATATCTCGGTGGTGGGCTTCGACAATATTTCCTTTATAACGATCATGGATGTGCCGCTCACCACGGTCGCGCAGCCGATTCGCGAAATGGGAAAGAGGGCCTTCGACATGCTGTTGCAGACGCCCTTTATCTCAGACAGCGCCGAGCGCCTCACGGTCAATCTCCAGCCCGAGCTGGTCGTGCGCAGCAGTACGGCAGAGCCTTCGGGAAAGAACGGTCCGCGCCCTTCATCCGAAGCGGAATAAGGCCATGATGATCCGGCATGGGGTTCGGGGAAGCGCAAGCCTTCTTCCCCGGGAAACGCCACGAAGCGGACATCGCCCGTTACAGCTCAGAGTCCTGATTATTCAAAACCCCTCCGCCTCGCTTCGCTCGGCACCTCCCCTTTCAGGTAACACTGTCAACTTAAGGAGCGGCTTCTCCAAAAGCCTTCCCCTGGGGAAGGCTTCGAGCGCCCGGAAAACAGTCCAGTGGACTGTTTTCAGCGAGAACGGGCCGGAAGGCCCCTGGGGGATTGCCGCGCCCTAAAGGACTTGCTACGCGTCGAAGCGGCAAGACGGATGAGGTCCTTTGTGGA
The DNA here is from genome assembly GCA_045637485.1 of Clostridia bacterium. Lineage (GTDB taxonomy): Bacteria > Bacillota > Clostridia > Christensenellales > Aristaeellaceae > UBA2862. The sequence goes on along the minus strand of JAZTZK010000294.1, from coordinate 7,533 downwards.
TGGATTCGCGCCTTTATTGCGTCAGAGGCGCGAAGCAGAGCGTGAGGGGACCTCATCAGTCTGTCCTGACGCTTCGCTGGGCCTTCGGCTGGCCAGCCAGCTTCCCCAGAGGGGAAGCCTTTTGGATGTTGTTCGCCCTGATTCTGTTAAGACCGTGTTCAAAGTTGACAGCGTTACCCTGAAAGGGGAGGTGCCGAGCAAAGCGAGACGGAGGGGTTCCGAATAATCAGGACTCTAAGCTGTAACCGCACGAAGGTTACCATTCACCCTTGCGGCGAACCGCCGCTACGGATATGTGCCAATCGGCTTGAAGGGTGAATGGTAACGCAGGAAGCGGCCGGCGGGCATTTTGCGGGAAGCAGACAAATTTGTTCAGATAACGATATTTCACATAACCGGTCTTGACAGTTCACAGCAAATCTCTTATACTGTTAAGGCTGTTACTTTGGCATTGTTCGCCGACAAGGCGCTGTCCGTGATCTGGAGACGGGAGGGCCCGGGGCGAATGCGACATATCAATTTGTAAGGAGTGTTCCAAATGTCTGTCCGTACTTATCAGCCCAAGAAGCGTCAGAGAAGCAAGGTTCATGGTTTCCGCGCGCGCATGAAGACCCGCGCCGGCCGCAACGTACTGAAGGCCCGTCGCGCCCGCGGCCGCAAGGTTCTGTCCGCATAACAGCGCGTATGGCGGCAATGCGCGCGGGCGCGCGGGGCGACGAGTCCTTCGGGCGCCAATACCGGTTGGGCAGCAACCGGAATTACCGCTATGTGTATCGCAGGGGCAAGGCCTGGCCCTCCCGCAACCTGGTGCTGATCCACCTGAAGGGGCGGGACCTGAAAATCGGCTTTTCGGTTTCGGGGAAGGTGGGCAACGCCGTGACCCGCAATCGCGTCCGCCGCTGCCTGCGCGAGGATGTGCGCCGCATGCGCGCGCGCATGAAATGCGGAAGGTATGTGTTCATTGCCCGCCCGTCTATCGCGAGCGAGCCTCACGCCGCCGTCACGCGGGAGCTGGAAAACCTGCTCGAACGCGCGAAGCTGCTGAAGGAGGCGCCCTGAAGGGCGACTGACGCGCGTCGGGAGCGCCCCTTGGACACTGTCGCGGGAGGGGCCGGTTGGCCCGTGACCCGGCATAGGAGGAGACCCATGCGCCGCTTGCGCTGTGTGCCGAAGCGGGTTCTGCTTTGGCTGATTCGCTTTTACCGGGTGAGCCTGTCGCCTTTGCACCCGGCGTGTTGCCGGTTTACGCCGACCTGTTCGCAATACGCGATGGAAGCCGTTGAAAAATACGGCGCTGTCAAAGGGGGATATCTGGCCCTGCGCCGGATATTGCGCTGCCATCCGTTTCACGAGGGCGGATACGACCCCGTGCCCTGAGGTCGGGATGTGTGAAATGCTCCGCAGCCAACCAGATGCGCGGCGGGGCATTTCTGTGAATTGACCGATTGGGCGGGGCCGTCTGTCGGGGGGAGCGTCATCATCATTTTGGAGGTTAGACAATGACAGCCTTTTTTGTCAATCTGTTGACCTGGATCAACAACCTTGTGGGGAACTACGGCTGGTCGATCGTATTGTTCACACTGCTGATCCGCGTGGTTCTGCTGCCCCTGGACATCAAGAGCAAGAAGAGCATGCGCGCCATGACCAAGATTCAGCCCAAGGTGCAGGCGCTTCAGAAGAAGTATGCCAATGACAAGGAAAAGCTGAACCAGAAGACCATGGAGCTGTATCGCAAGGAGCACGTCAGTCCCACCGCAGGCTGCCTTCCGATGCTGATCTCGCTGCCGATCCTGTGGATCATGTTCTCGGCCATGCGCACGCTGGGCAACGAATACACGATCCAGATGCTGCTGAACATGAAGGAAACCGGCAAGTCTCTGCAGATCGCGGATCTGAGGTCGATGGGCTACAGCTGGCTGTGGATCAAGAACGTGTTCCAGCCCGATTCCTTCTTTGCCACCATACTGCCCGCGGTGGGCAGCAACCTGCGCATGATACAGCCGGTAAACGGCTCGGCCATACTGACGGCGGAGAACATCAACGCGGCGCTGGAGTTTCTGAGGTCCGGCGAGTATTCCGCGATGGCCTCCAACCTGATTCCGGCCAGCGCCTTTACCGTGCAGAACATCAATTTCCTCTTCATCAACACCACGCTGACGATTCCCAATTCCATCGCCAATCTGTTCCAGTACGGCAACGGCCTGTTCATACTGCCCCTGCTGGCGGGCGGCAGCCAGTTCTTTATGACCAAGATCATGAACGGCAAGCAGACCCCGGAGCAGAAGGCGCAGCAGGCAGCCCAGCAGGCCGACCAGAGCAACCCGATGAACAGCCCGGTCATGAAGTGGTTCTTCCCGCTGTTCTCGGTGTGGATCTGCGCCACGTCCAACGCCGCGTTCTCCATCTACTGGATGGCGGCCAACGTGATACAGATCGTGCAGCAGCTGGCTGTGAACTATTGGTTTGAGCGCCAGGACGCCAAGGCCGCCGCGCTCGAGCCGGGTACCGACGAATGAATACCAATATCAGTTAAGGAGGCAATGTGCCTTGAGATCCATTGAAGCCAGTGGCAAGACGGTAAAGGACGCCATCAGGAACGGCCTGGCCGAGCTGGGATGCGATTCTGACGACGTCGATATTCAGGTCATAGAAATGGGCAGCCCCGGACTCTTCGGCATGTTCGGCAAGCCCGCAAAGGTTCGCCTGACGGTGAAGGCCGACGATCCGGCGCTGGAGATCGAGATGCCGGTGCTGTCGCTGGACGCCGGCAGCGCCCGCAGGCAGAAGCAGGAAAAGCGCAAGGCGGATAAGCCCGCCCCCAGGGCCGAGAAGCCGGCGGAGAAGGCCGCCGAGAAGATCGTGGAGAAGACCGTGGAGAAGGCCGCGCCCGCCGCAGAGGAGTCGGCCTCCGAGGAAGAGGAGGCCCCGAAGAAGAGCCGCAACCGCAGGCGTCGCCGCGGCGGCGGAAGGAACGCCGAGAGTGCGGAGGTCGTGGAGAACGCCGTCGCCGAAGGCCGGGACGCCCCGGCGCCCGCGCCCATCATCGAGCACGAGCCCTTCGTGCCCACGCCCCCGGAGGCGCAGTCCGAGGAGGCCAGGCGCGCCAGCGACTTCCTGTCCGGCCTGACCGAGCGCATGGGCGTACCCGTGGAGATCGCCCTGCAGGAGACCCCCGAGCAGCTGCGCATGCAGATGACCGGCGAGGGCATGAGCCTGCTGATCGGCCGCAGGGGCGAGACCCTGGACGCGCTGCAATACCTGACCAGCCTGAACATCAACCGGGGCCGCGAGGAATACCTGCGCGTCTCCATCGATACCGAGAACTATCGGGCCAAGCGCGAGGAGGCCCTGCGCAAGCTGGCCATCCGCATGGCGGGCAGGGCCAAGAAGAGCGGCCGCCGCGTGGCGCTGGAGCCCATGAATCCCTACGAGCGCCGCATCCTGCACTCCGCGCTGCAGGACGATCCGGACGTCACCACCCATTCCGAGGGCGAAGAGCCCTATCGCCGGGTAATCATCACGCTGAAGTGAGCGCGGCAAAGCAAAAGCCCCGAAGCATGGCTTCGGCACTTTTGTGTGGGGAGACAACTTCTGGTTTGTCGAGCTGTGCTCGACAAACCAGAAGTTGAGGGGTTAGGGTTGGAGAAGGGAGAAATCCTACGGATTTCTTTTTATACATAGGATGTATCTGTTCAGTCCTTACGTATTTACACCTACTGTGGTGGCCTGGAGGCCGTCCTAAAGGACTAACTTCGTGTCGCCACTACGGGGCGATTCGTAGTAGCGGCGGCGTCTACGCCGCCACGACTGAACAGATACCATAGGATTAAGAATCGGTAGAACCCCAGTTGTTCTCATAGAATCAAACAAATCCGTCAGGATTTGTACCCTCCCTAAACCCTAGAGTGTGTTTCTAAATTCGCCAAGATGCATTTTCGGCGTCTTGAACTGCATTTCTGCGTTGATTTCCCTTGACTTAGCCCCACTAAGCCTGCGGAAAATCGCCTTGAAATGCAGTCCAATCCACTCGAAACTGCACATGTCTCATTCTAGAAACACACTCTAACCCCTAAATCCTAACCCCAAAAATTGCATAAGTAATCTCAAACAGGTATATTTATACATAAACTGTGCATATTGCGTTAATTATCGTGAATACAGCTTGCATTTTAGCGCATAAAGATGTATAATCGGTTCAATTCAAACGGAGGATGCTCCGCGAAAAAATGGAGGTACATAAAATGAAGAAGCTCATCGCACTGGTCATCGTCGCAATGCTCGCACTGACCGCCTTTGCCGCGCTGGCCGAGAACGGCAAGCTCGTCATGGCGACAAACTGCGCATTCCCGCCCTATGAGTACTACGAGGGCTCCGAGCCCACTGGCATTGACGTGGAGATCGTGAAGCTGATCGCCGAGGAGCTGGGCTACGAGTTCGTGATGGAGGATATGGAGTTCGGCGCCATCATCACCGGCGTGCAGCAGGGCAAGTACGACGTCGGCGCGGGCGCCATCACCATCACCGAGGAGCGCAAGCAGAACGTCAACTTCACCACGCCCTATGAGACCGCCATCCAACAGGTCGTGGTGTTGGCCGGCTCCGAGCTGAACAGCATGGAAGCCGTCCGCGCCGCCGACGGCATCGTGATCGGCGTACAGCAGGACACCACCGGCCACTACTATGTCCAGGACGACCTGTGCGCGGACAACAACAACAAGGTCAACCCCTATCCCGTGGCTGCGACGGCCATACAGGCCCTCAAGAGCGGCGCGGTCGACGCCGTGGTCGTTGACAACGGCCCCGCCCAGGAGTTCGTGGCCGGCGACGACAGCCTGCTGATGTTCGTCAGCGACTGCCCGGTGGAGGAGTACGGCTTCTGCTTCGCCAAGGAGAACACCGAGCTGTTCGAGGCCTTCAACGCCAAGCTGGAGGAGAAGCTGGCGGACGGCACCGTCGAAGCGATCCTGACCAAGTTCAAGAGCGAGGCTGAATAAGCGGATAACGCCTGTTCGACGCAAATAGGGAGCGGCACGCTGCTCCCTATTTGCACTGTATATCACGGGCATCAGGCGTCCCGTGCCCGGAGGAGGGTTTGATTTGCAGGCTTGGTTTGAAAAGCTGAAGGCGGAGTTTACGCTGAACTTCATAGAGGGCAACCGCTGGAAATTCCTGGTGGACGGCCTGAAAAACACGCTGACGATCACGTTCTTTGCGCTGCTGATCGGCGTCGCCCTGGGCATCGTCATCGCCATGGTGCGCTCCACCTACGACAAGACGGCGGCCAATTCCCGTCCGTCCCTGGGTCGCAGGCTGTTTGGCGTGGCCAACGGCATATGCAAGATCTACCTGACGGTGCTGCGCGGCACGCCCGTGGTGGTGCAGCTGATGATCTTCTTCTTCGTCATCATGGCCTCCTCCCGCAACGGCGTGCTGGTGGCCTCGCTGGCCTTCGGCCTGAATTCCGCCGCGTACGTGGCAGAGATCATCCGCGGCGGCATCATGTCCATCGACAACGGACAGTTCGAGGCCGGGCGGAGCCTGGGCTTCAACTACTTGCAGACGATGCAGCACATCGTGATTCCCCAGACGGTGAAGAACGTGCTGCCCTCGTTGATGAACGAGTTCATCGCGCTGCTGAAGGAGACCTCGGTCGCCGGCTATGTGGCCGTGCAGGACCTGACCAAGGCGGGCGACATCATCCGCGGGCGCACCTTTTCGCCCTTCATGCCGCTGATCGCCGTGGCGCTGATCTACCTGGTCCTGGTGTTGTTCCTGACCTGGCTGGAGGGAATCGTGGAGAGGAGGCTGAGGAACAGTGACCACTGACGTGCTGATTCGCGTGGAGCATCTGGAAAAGCACTTTGGCGAGAGCATCCACGCGCTCAACGGCGTAGACGCCGAGATTCGCAGGGGCGAGGTGGTGGTGGTCATCGGGCCCTCGGGCTCCGGCAAGTCCACCTTCCTGCGCTGCCTGAACCTGCTGGAGCTGCCCACCGCGGGCACCATCACCTTCGAGGGCGTGGACATCACCGATCCGAAGGTGAACATCAACCGCCACCGCCAGAAGATGGGCATGGTGTTCCAGCACTTCAACCTGTTCCCCAACATGACGGTGCTGAAGAACATGACCGTCGCCCCGGTGACGCTGCGCAGGAAGAGCAGGGAGGCCGCCGAGGCCATGGCCAAGCAGCTGCTGGAGCGCGTGGGGCTGCTGGATAGGGCCGAGGCCTATCCCAACCAGCTCTCCGGCGGCCAGAAGCAGCGCATCGCCATCGTCCGGGCGCTGTGCATGGAGCCGGACGTGATGCTGTTCGACGAGCCCACCTCCGCCCTGGACCCCGAGATGGTGGGCGAGGTGCTGGACGTGATGAAGCAGCTGGCCCGGGAGGGCATGACCATGGTGGTGGTCACCCACGAGATGGGCTTCGCCCGGGAGGTCGGGGACCGGGTGATCTTCATGGACGGCGGCCGCATCATCGAGGAGGGCACCCCCGAGAAGATGTTCGAGCACCCGGAGAACGCCCGGCTGCAGGAGTTCCTGGGGAAGATACTGTGAAATACTGTCGATTTGAGGGGGGACAGGTCCCCCCTCAAGACACCCCCTCAGATTTGCCAAAAATCGCAAGCGATTTCCGGGCGGCAAATCTGCAAGGTAACTTTTTTCACTCTGGTCGACAGGCTCCCTGCCGTGAAAAAAGCCCCGCCCGCGGCGTACACGCCGCCGTGTACGATTGAAGATCGGGGCGCTCCGCCCCCCGATACCTCCAGGTGAGTTAGCCTCCCCTGAAAGGGGAGGTGGCGCGTAGCGCCGGAGGGGTTTCGTCACTTCGCCAAATCCGTATTTGAAAGGATCTGCCATGCGCTACAGGGCTGTACTCTTTGACGCGGACGATACGCTGATGGACTTCCAGGCGGGCAACCGCAACGCGGTGAACCGGCTGATGGATGAGCTGGGCTATCGCCATCCCGACCGCTACGAGCAGTACGAGGCTATCAACCTGAAATGCTGGCGGGAGCTGGAGGCGGGGCTGCTGACCCAGAACCAGCTGAAGCTGGCCCGATTCGTGCGCTTCTTCGACCGCTATCCGGCGCCCGGCGACCCGAAATGGGCCGCGGAGCGCTTCATAGAGCTGCTGGGGCAGCAGAGCATACCGCTGCCCCACGCGCTGGAGACGGTGGCGCGGATCGCGGAGCGCCTGCCGGTGGCCATCGTGACCAACGGCATCACTGCCGTGCAGCGCAACCGCCTGGCCCTGTCGCCGCTGAAGGACTACGTGACGGAAGTGGTCATCTCCGAGGAGGTAGGCCTCTCGAAGCCCCGCCCCGGCATCTTTCAGCTGGCCCTTGACCGCCTGGGCGCGAAGCCCCGGGAGGCGCTGATGGTGGGCGACGGGGTCAACAGCGACATCCGCGGGGCCAACGCGGCCGGCATCGACGCCTGCTGGTACAACCCGGCGGGGAAGGCCCTGCCCGAGGGCGTGCACGCGGAGTATGTAATAACAGATATCCGGCAGTGCGTGGCAATCGCGCTGG
>JAZTZK010000293.1:0-2582 GCA_045637485.1 Clostridia bacterium | reverse complement strand
CGCTTCAGTTTTTCTGTTTTGTGGCACAGCCCAGTCTTTTATTTTCTTTCCTTTTATCAACCGTCAACTCTCTGGCAATACGTGAATATATATTTGCTGTTCAACGTCCTATATGACGAGAATTGGAGGTCCTGCCCTTGTCCACATCCATCGGCGACGCCCGCGCCATCGCGCGCATTCCCATATCCTGCATCGAGGAGGGATCCGACCGGCTCCGGCGGGATTGCGCCGGGGAATCCGTCGCGCAGCTGGCGGAATCCATACGGCTGCACGGGCTGCTCTCGCCGCTGCTGGTGCGGCAGCTGTCCCCAGAACGGTACCAGCTTGTGGCGGGCTTTCGAAGGCTGCGGGCGCTGCGCCTGTTGAACCGGGGCACTGCCGAAGCGATATTGCTGACGGGCAGCCCTTGCGACTGCGCCCTGATCGCGCTGGTGGAGAACCTTCAGCGGGAGCAGCTGCACTATCTGGACGTAGCCCTCGCCTGCCGCGCCATCGTGGACCGCTACCCCATCACCCAGGAGCGGCTGGCCGTCGGCCTCTCCGTCAGCCCGTCGGCGCTGGCCAACCGGCTGCGGCTGTTGCGCCTGCCGTCATCGGTGCAGGCCGCCCTGCGCCGCTACGGACTCAGCGAGCGCCACGCCCGGGCGCTGCTGCGACTGTCCGACGAGGCCGACCAGCTGTCCCTGGCGGAGCTGGCCGCCCAGAAGAAAATGAGCATCACCCAGCTGGAAAAGCAGATAGACACCTGCCTCTCGAAGCCTGCACCGCCCGGGCGAAGGGTATCCGCCGCCCTGCGGGACAGCCGGATGATCGTCAACGCGCTGCTGGACACCGTGCGCCAGCTCACCCGCATCGGCGTGCCGGTACGGAGCAAGGTCGAGGAGGGCGAGGGCTGTGTCCGGGTGATCGTGACCATCCCGGCAAAAAACCAGAGCGCGCCTACAGCTTGACCTCGTCCCCGCAACGCAGCTTCTCAGCGATGTCTGTAATCCGGCGCAGGCGGGCGTTGACCCCCGATTTGCCCAGGGGCGGCTCCATCAGCTCGCCCAGCTCCGCCAGCGGCATCTCCGGGTTGTTGACCCGGGTAAAGGCCATGTCCCGAAGCGTCCTGGGCAGCTTGTCCAGGCCCAGCTCGGAATCGATATATTGGATGTCCCGAATCTGCGCCTCGGCGGCGTTCATGCTGCGGTTGATGTTGGAATTGTCGCAGTTCAGCTGGCGGTTGACCCGGTTGCTGACCTCCTTCTTGACGCGCACATTCTCAAAGGCCATCATGGCCTTACCTGCGCCCAGCAGCGACAGCATGTCCGAAATGTCCTCCGCCCGCTTCAAGTACACCACGAGCTTCGACTTCCGGGGGGAGATCTTCGCCTCGATGTCGAAGGCCGCCAGCTGCTCGACGATGAACAGGGCCAGCGCCTCCGTCGACACGGCGATTTCGATGTGGTAATCCCTGTCGGGGTGGCTGACCGCCCCGCACATAGTGAAAGCTGCCCGCACAAACGACTTCCTGCAGCAGCTGTAGCGGACGGTCTCGTCCACAGGCAGCGCGCGTAAGCCGAACGGCGCCCCTTCGTCCAGCAGCTCCAGTTCATGGAGCAGCCGAAGGGCCTCCTCCTCCGGCACCGCCAGCTGATAGCGCGTCTGGTTGTTCAGTGTATCGCCGCTGAGGGCGCGAATCTGGCCGATGATGCCGTAAAAGCGCTTGAGCATGGCGAAGTACCGGCGCACGGTGGGCGCTTCCGACGCCGTCAGCTTCACGGCATAGCGCTCCCGACCCCGCCAGGCGATACCACCGGAACACAGCAGCGCCGCCGTCAGCTCGCTGCGGGCGCAGCAGGCATCTTCCATGGGCGTGCGGGCCAGCTCGCCCCGCACATCCGAAGCAAATGACATGTCAATCCTCTCCCAGAATGCGCACCTCTGTCTCCAGTCGTACGCCGAAGCGGGCCGCCACTTCCTCCTGCACGATGTGGATCAGCGTCAGTATGTCCGCCGCCGTCGCGCCTCCGGTGTTCACGATGAAACCGGCGTGCTTTTCGCTGACCTGGGCGCCGCCCACGCTTCTGCCCTTCAACCCCGCCTGCTCGATCAGCGCCCCGGCGAAATACCCCTCCGGGCGCTTGAAGGTGCTGCCGGCGCTGGGATAGTTCAGGGGTTGCTTGTCCCGGCGGCGTGCGTTCAGCTCGCGCATCCGGTCAGCGATGGCCTCCGGGTCGTCCGGCGCAAGGGCAAAGCGGGCGGATATCACGATACCGCCCCGGCGAAGCGGCAGGGACGTGCGATAGCCCATCTGCATCTCTTCCACGGTCAGCGTGCGCACCGCGCCGTCCAGCAGCACCCGGGCGTCGATCAGCACGTCGGACAGCTGGCCGCCGTATGCCCCGGCGTTCATGGCGCAGCCGCCGCCCAGCGTGCCGGGGATGCCCGAGGCGAACTCCAGGCCCGCAAGGCCGCCGACCTGGGCGAAGGCCGAAACCCGCGCCAGGGAAGCCCCGGCCCAGGCGGAAAGGGTATCGCCGGCGCGGACGATGGCCGCCATGCCCTCCCCCAACGCGATCACCAGCCCGCGGATGCCCCCA
>JAZTZK010000292.1:0-20818 GCA_045637485.1 Clostridia bacterium | reverse complement strand
GAGTTCGCCACCTGCAACGTCTACGCCCGTCCCGAATGCAAGGATTGCTGGGCGCGGCTGTACTGCTCCGGCGGCTGCGCCGCCAACGCCTGGCACGCCACCGGCAGCGTCACCGGCGTGTACGGATATGGCTGCGAGCTGTTTAAAAAGCGCATGGAGTGCGCGATCATGGTGGAGATCGACCGGCAATTCGGAGAAGAGGCATGATTTCGACGCCGATTTGCGACTTCGTCCGCGCCTACGCGGCGAAGGACGCCGTGCGACTGCACATGCCTGGACACAAGGGCCGGGGACCGCTGGGCGTCGAGGCGCTGGACATCACCGAGATCGACGGCGCGGGGGAGCTGTATACCGTCGATGGCATCGTCGCAGAGAGCGAGGCCAACGCCTCGGCGCTGTTCGGCGCGCCGACCTTCTACGTTGCCGGGGGCAGCTCGCAGGCGATACGGGCCATGCTGCTGCTGGCGCTGGCGCATACCGGCGGGGTGGAGGGGGCCGCGGTGCTGGCGGGGCGCAACGCGCACAGGGCCTTCGTCAGCGCGGCGGCGCTGCTGGGCTTTGACGTGGAATGGCTCTGGCCCAAATCCGGCGGAAGCTACCACAGCTGCGACGTGACCGCCTCGGACGTGGGGGTCGCCCTCGACGGAATGGGCGGGCGCTGCCGCGTCGTGTACCTGACCAGCCCTGATTACCTGGGCCACATGCCGGACATCGCCGCCATCGCCGACGCCTGCCACAGACGGGGGACGCTGCTGCTGGTGGACGGGGCCCACGGGGCTTACCTGCGCTTCCTGCGCCCCTCCCGCCATCCGTTGGACCTTGGCGCGGACCTGTGCTGCGATTCCGCCCACAAGACGCTGCCCGCCCTCACCGGCGCGGCCTACCTGCATGTGGACGCCGATTTGGAAATGGACGCCCGGCAGGTAAAGGCGGCGCTGGCGCTGTTCGGGTCCACCAGTCCCTCCTGGCTGGTGTTGCAGTCGCTGGACGCCTGCAACCCGTACCTCGCGACCCTGCCCGACCGGCTGGCAGCGTTCCTGCCGGAGGTCGAGTCAATTAAGGCCGTGCTGATGCGCCAAGGCTATGTCCTGACCGGGGACGAGCCCATGAAGCTGACGGTCTGCGCCGGAGAATACGGCTATACCGGCGACGGGCTGGCGGCGGCGCTGATGGAGGAGGAGATCTGCGCCGAATTCCACGATCCGGATTACCTGACGCTGATGCCCGCCCCGGCCAACGCCGGGGATGACCTGCGCAGGCTGGCGGACGCCATGCTGTCGATTCCCCGTCAGGCACCGCTTGTCCGTGTGACGCCGACGTTGCGCGTCCCGGAGCGGGTCCTGTCCATTCGGGAGGCCACCTTTGCGCCGCGCCAGACGCTGCCTGTGGCGGAATGTGAAGGGCGCGTGCTGGCCGAGTCAGCGTTGAGCTGTCCGCCCTGCGTGCCCATCGCCATATGCGGCGAGCGCATCGACGGGAATGTGATCGAAGGGCTGCGCTTCTATGGCATCCGGGAATGCGCGGTTGTGCGGTGAATGACGACGGGTATATTTATGCTTGAATTTTTTCAACTTTTGCTGTAAAATGGCTTTGTTCTCTGATAAGGAAGGAGAGACCGCTTATGGACAAGAGAGAGCGACTCGGCAGCCGGCTGGGCTTTATCATGCTGTCGGCGGGCTGCGCCATCGGTTGCGGCAATGTATGGAAATTCCCCTGGATGTGCGGCCAGTTTGGCGGCGGGGGCTTCGTGGTGGTGTACATACTGTGCCTGCTGCTGCTGGGCCTGCCGGTCATGGTGATGGAGTTCGCCGCGGGGCGCGCGGCCCAGACCAGCCCGGTGTACCTGTTCCAGAAGCTGCAAAAGCCGAAGGGCAAGTGGGGCTTCATGGGGGCGGTATCGCTGATCGGCAACATTGCGCTGATGGCCTTCTACTGCGTGGTGACCGGCTGGATCATCTATTATTTCTACCGCTTTGCCACCGGCCAGGTGCAGGACCTGGGCTTCATGCCGATGATCACCAATCCGTCGGTGAACGTGATATTTCTGGCGATCACCGTCATTCTGGCCTTTCTGATCCTCAGCTTCGGGCTGCAGGGCGGCCTTGAGCGGGTGACCAAGTTCATGATGCTGGCGCAGCTGGCGTTGCTGCTGGTGCTGGCAGGCCACAGCCTGACCCTGCCCGGCGCGAAGGCGGGCGTCAGCTTCTACCTGGTGCCCGACTTCAAAAAGATCAACGGCAGCGTGATCGTCGGCGCCATGAACCAGGCCTTCTTCACGCTGTCCATCGGCATGGGCAGCATGGCCATCTTTGGCAGCTACATCGACAAGACCCACGCGCTGCTGGGCGAGGCGGTGAACGTCATCGCGCTGGACAGCTTCGTGGCGCTGATCGCGGGCCTGATCATGTTCCCGGCCTGCTTCTCCTACGGCCTCGAGGTCAACGCCGGACCGAGCCTGCTGTTCGACACCATGGCCGGTGTGTTCAACAACATGGCCGGCGGCCGCTGGTGGGGCGCGCTGTTCTTCCTGTTCATGGTGTTCGCGGCCATGTCCACGGTGCTGGCGGTGTGCGAGAACATACTGGCCATGGTGCGCGAGCTGACCGGCTGGAGCCGCCCCAAGGGCAGCCTGATCTGCGGCGTGGGCATTTTCCTGCTGGGCCTGACCACGGCCCTGGGCTACAGCATGCTGCCCTTCCAGCCCTTCGCCAAGGATACCGCATGGTTGGATTTCTGGGATTTCATCGTCAGCACCAACGTGCTGCCCCTGGGCTCGCTGGTGTTCGCGCTGTTCTGCTGCAACCGCTTCGGTTGGGGCTGGGATAACTTCGTCGCAGAGGCCAACGCAGGCAAGGGCATGAAGGTCAGGCAGTGGATGAAGCCCCTGTTCCGGTGGTTCGTCCCCGCGGCCATACTGTTCATCTACATCTACGGCATGGCCACTTTCAAGTGGCGCTGAGCCTGTCCGTTAAACAACCGCGTCTTCCCAATCGTATGGAAAGGCGCGGTTGTTTTATCGGATATCCCCTCTCAGGGCCGTGTCCTCCGCCAGGGTTTCGGCGTTGTAGAGGATCAGCACCTCGTTCACGCCCTCGGCCTCCATCAATACCTCCAGGTCGCCGGTGAAGTAGCGGGGATCGACCACCACCAGCTTTTGATAGTCCGCCGTCAGGAAGGGGATCAGGCAGTTGGCGTAGGAGTCCTTCAGGACCAGCAGCGCGCGCCCGTTGTCCACGGTGGTCTCGATGCGGATCTGGGGGAAGTTGCCCCCCAGAAACACGGCGTACTGGTCCCGGGTATCCAGGCATTCCTCCCGGTACAGCGAGGCGCTGCGCCGGTTTTCGCCGACCCAGGTGACCACGGCCTGAGGCGCGCCCTCGCTGGGGATGTAGGCCCACAGGTCCTCGCTCTGATCCATGCGGAATCCACTGACGGCGCTGAGCGTGCCCTGGAAGCGATTGGAGAGCAGGCGGCGCTCAAAGCCGTCGGCGTCGCCGGGGAGGCTGGCTGCCTTCGCCAGCTCCAGGTAGGCCAGCCGCGCGCCGTCGCTGGTCCAGTGATGGTCTGTGCGATAGTACAGCAGGGTATTCGCCTTCGCCTGGGCAAGCGTGGGGCGCAGGTCGATGAAGCGCGCCGGGGTCTCGGAGAGGTCCTCCGCCAGTCGGTCGATGTAGGCGCCCTCGTCCCCCGCGTCGGCCAGCGCGGGCAGCGCGTCCGACAGCACCGTCACTGCCGTGGGCACGACCATCACGTACTGGGGGAGGCCGTCATGGCGATCCAGGAAATCGACGAGGGCGTCCATCGTGCGGCGGTAGTCGGCTTCCGCCGGGGCCTTGAAGTCCTGTATCAGATAGCCGTCCTGGCCCAGGAACACGCCGTTCGATTCCGTCCGGCCCGCCAGTCGGTCCAGCGTGGATTTCAGGGCGATCCAGTCGTCCCGAAGGGGAAACTGGTCGCTGACATAGCTGTCAAAGCGGCTTTCGAAGCGCCCGGAGAGCAGCCCCTGGAGCGTCAGCGCCGGGCGCTGCTGGAGGCTTCGGTTTTCCAGCGGCGACGTGGCCCGGTCCCTGTGGATCAGGAAGGCGGCGTCCAGCAGCAGCACCAGCGCCAGGACCATGACGGCCGTGGCGCGTAGGAACAGCAGGCGCTTCTTCTTCATGCCGGAAACCTCCTTTGACGATTCATCCAAGCTATGTAGCGGCGGCAACCTGCCGCCACACACATCCCCCACACCCCCAGTAGCCGCGGCGTCTGCGCCGCCACCGTGGCGGCCCGGGGGTAGCCGCTACATACCGAACCACGGCGCTGTGGTGACCTGTCCTCAGAAACGGAAATACAGGAAAGGATTGTAGCTGCCGTGCACCAGGTACGCAGTGCAGGCGATCAGCAGCGCGGCGAACAGGACCACCGCAGCCAGGGGGCGCTTGCCGGTCAGCCGGAGTTGCCACTGGCGCAGGCCCGGCCCGCAGCACAGCGCCGCGAAGGCCAGCAGCAGCGCGTTGCTGCGCAGGGCGTACAGGAAGGCGCGATCCGTGAAGCCTTCCGCGCCGACGCCCACCAGGCAGCCCAGATAGCGCCTCATTTCGGCAAAGTCGGTGTTGCTGAATATGACCCAGCCCACCGTCACCAGCAGCAGCGTCACGGCCCTGGCCGCACCGTCGGGCAGCTTCGACAGGGCCCCGCCGGTCAGGTACTTTTCGAGGATCAGCAGCAACGCGTAGTACAGTCCCCACAGCACGAAGTTCCAGCTGGCCCCGTGCCACAGGCCGGTGAGCAGCCACACGACCAGAAGGTTCAGCATGTGCCGGCCCGTGCCCACGCGGTTGCCGCCAAGGGGGATGTAGACGTAGTCCCGGAACCAGCCGGACAGGGATATGTGCCAGCGCCGCCAGAAATCGGTGACGCTGCGGGCCCGGTAGGGATAGTCGAAGTTCTCGGCGAAGGCAAAGCCCAGCATCCGCCCCATGCCGATGGCCATGTCGGAATAGCCGCTGAAGTCGAAGTAGATCTGCAGCGTGTAGGCCGCCGCGCCCAGCCAGGCCGACAGCACCGACAGCTTGGGTGAGGCGCGCATGGCGTCGGCCAACAGGCCCAGGTTGTTGGCCAGCAGCACCTTCTTGGACAGGCCGAGGATCACCCGCTCCAGTCCCTGGCCCACCTGAGCCAGCGTCGCGCCGCGCTTTCGCAGCTGCGCCTCGATATCGGTGTACTTCACGATGGGGCCTGCCACCAGCTGGGGGAACATGGTGATGTAGGTGGCGAAG
The DNA here is from genome assembly GCA_045637485.1 of Clostridia bacterium. Lineage (GTDB taxonomy): Bacteria > Bacillota > Clostridia > Christensenellales > Aristaeellaceae > UBA2862. The sequence goes on along the minus strand of JAZTZK010000292.1, from coordinate 15,554 downwards.
TCCACGAGGCTTCCCTGGGGCCGGGTCGCGCCCCGGTACACGTCGATGACGTAGGAGAGGGCCTGGAAGGTGTAGAAGGATATGCCGATGGGCAGCGGCAGCTGGTAGTCGGGCAGATGCAGTCCCAGCGCGCCGTTCAGGGTCCGGACCAGGAAGCCGTAGTACTTGAAGAAACCCAGCACGGCCAGGTTTACCGCCACCGCGCCGGTCAGTATGGCCTTTTTCCGGGAGGGCCGCGCCGCCGCGCCCAGCTGGAGCCCGGTCAGGTAGTTCCAGGCCACGCTGAACAGCATCAGCCCCACGTATACCGGCTCGCCCCAGGCGTAGAACCATATGCTGGCTGCCAGGAGCACGCCGTTGCGAAGGCGTCGGGGCGCGATCCGATGCGCCAGCATCACCACGGGCAGGAACAGATACAGGAAGTGCAGGCTGCTGAATACCATGTGCCGTCCGCCCTCCTATCGTATGCAGGCGAGGAACGCGTCCTCCCATTGGTCCGCGCGCTCGCCCACGGCGTAGAACAGGTAATTCCCCCGGCGCAGCAGGGTTGCGCCCTCCAGCAGGTCCTTCTGGTTTACGCCGTAGCTGCGGAACACTGCCAGCTGAGCCTCCAGCCGCCGTTGCGCCGCCGTCTCCAGGCCGTCCAGCGTCGATTCGTCGGCCTTCGCGATCATCAGCTCGGATACGTCCATGATCTCATCCGAGCCCGCCATCAGCCAGTCCTCGCAGCCTGCGGGGGCGGTGTCCATGCGCTCCTGAAAGCCGTTTTCGTCCAGCATTTTCAGCTCGGTAATGCCGGGGGCCGCGGCGATGGCACTGCGTATGACGGAGAAATCCACGTCCCGGGCGGAGTTCGCGCCGACCATCAGCACGGTATAGACCGCCAGGGCCGCCAAAAGCGCCCACTTGAGCATGGCATAGCGACGCTCGGGGGCGGCGCTGTAGCCGCCCCGCCGCTGGTTCGCCCCTCGTCGGTTTGCGGGTCTTGCCGGAGGACGGGCCCCGGGCCTCGCGTTTGTCCTGCGCTCAATCATGGTTCAGCCCCGCCAGGTCCGCAAGATAGGTCAGCCACATCGGATAGTATTCCTCCCTGGGATGCCGCCCGTCCACGTTGTACCACTCGGGATGGGCCTCGAGTATGAAGCTGGAATCGATGAAGTAGGCTCCCAGCTCGGGGCAGGCCTTCTCCATCTCCCGGTTGTACAGGTCGAGGTAGCCGTACTTGGGCTCCTCGGCCAGGCGCTCGGGCGTCACCGGCAGGGCGGCGCAGACGTAGATCACCGCCTCGGGCAGGCTGGCCTGAAGCCGCCGGATCACGTTGGAATAGCGCCCCACGTACCGGTCCACCCGGTCCTCGAAGACCCCCGCGTCGTTCATGCCGAAGCAGAGGAAGATCACCGACGGGGCCGCGGCTTCCACCTGGTCCAGCAGCGGCAGGTCCACCGAGAGGTGTATGCCGCCCTCGGCGAACACCGGCGCGTCCAGGAAGTGGAACAGGCGCACCTGGCGGATGATGGAATCGCCCACGATGGCGGTATTTTCAAACCACCTTGTGATGTCCGCCGCGCTCCAGTCGGCGTCGGTCATGGCCAGTATCTTCTGCTTCTCGGCCTCCAGGTCGTCCACCAGCAGGCCGTTTTTCGCCTTCAGCGCCTCCTTGCGCAGGCGCTTCAGCTCGGCGTCCAGGTCCACCGGCGCCTGCCGGGCCATCTGGTCCAGCTTCGCCCGGCTGGCGGCGATCTCGGCGTCCGCGCCCGGGGTGCCCGTGTGGGGGCGCGTGCCGCCGGAAAGGTACATCAGCGCCGCCGCGACGACGAATGCCGCGAGCACAAGGCCCATGTGGCCCGCGCCGCGCCGCCCGGGCCTGGCGGGTGTCTTCGCCTTTTCACCGGCGCTCTTTTTCACGGCCGGCTTCGCCCTGTCAGCGCGCCTTGCCCCCGGCGCGGCCTTCGCCTCCGAGCCCATCCGCACCCGCCTCCCTTCGGTAGTATTATATACGCTGGATATTGTATCAGACGAATGATAAATCTACAAGAGGGGAAGATCGTGTTTGCGACAAACAAGACACAAGGCGCAGACGTCGTCTGACAATCTGCGCCTGATATGCGGTGTAAGGGTTATACAAGCCCATCGTCTCTTCGATTTACACCTTGGAAGCCGACATACCTCTCGATCGCCGCAAGGAACTCTGTCACCCGCTGCTCCTGTTCAATCACGTCCGCCTTGGATATGAGCCAGTCGTCGTCATAATCGCTCTCATTCCTGATCTGGAATGAACTGCCAATCGTGTCCGACAGGGCCCTGTCCAGAATATTCGTCTTCAGATAGCGCTTCCTGAATTCAGAAATCAAATGACTGTGGCTGTGTTCATTAATACCGTCCAGCGCAAGCACGGCGCGCATCGCATGAAATACGGCATAATAAAGTCGATTACATGCAGTGGCATAGTCGTCAAATTGCAGCATGATCTGTGCGGCCCTGAGCATTCGATAGGCCTTGTCAAGCCTTGCGGATGATAACTCTCTGCGTTCATCAATCGTCACGAAATGTATTCTCCTCCTCAGGCCTGGGTTCCGATTCCCGAATACCGTATCCCATCCTTCACGACATTGCCATGATAGGGGATGGTCTGTGGTTTAAACTGATCCTCCGCCCGCACTGTCAAAGAGACTGTCACATCGTGGTCCATCGATATTTCGCTTGATATATGGGCGAAATCCCACCTGTGGTCATGGAGCGCATCCCTGGACAGCGGAGAGATAACCATGATGTCGACGTCCGAGGATTCCCGGTGATCCCCCCTGGCATAGGAGCCGTATAGGTATGCGTCTGATACGGGGATGATGGAAGCACACTGATTATAGACTTCTCCAAGAATCCGAATGGCATCAGCTTTGTCGCACAATGGGATTACCCCCTTTCCTCTTTCGCTCCATATGAGCCGTATCAAGCATAACACAGAATCCAAGGCAGTGCAAGTGAAAAGGCAAATTAACACAAAAACAGGAATGGAAGTTCGCGACAATGTGATGATGTCAAAACGGCGTGAAGCGCAATGCAAAAAATGTACTTGTTGACCACGCCTGCGCATGGTATAATACATATCGGATGTGTATTGTTATTTTCTGACCAACGAAAGGAGAGGTTCAAATGAAGAAGCTGTTGTCGCTGCTGCTTGCGTTGTGCATGCTGGTGTCTCTGACAGGGGTGCTGGCAGAGGAAGTGCCCGTGGAGGCCGCGCCCGTAGAGGCCGTGCCCGAGGAGGCCGCGCCCGAGGAAGCCGCGCCTGCGGAGGCTGGACCGGAGGCAGCTGTCGGGATGGGAGCCGAGATGGGCGAGGAGCCGCTGTCCGTCACCCACCATACCGCTGAGATCGCCGGGCAGACGCTGAGCTATACCGCCACCGTCGGCAGGATGCTGGTGGATATGCAAGGCAACCCGTGCCAGATGTTCTTTACCGCCTATACGCTGGACGGCGTGGAAGACGCCAGCGCGCGCCCCATCACCTTCGCCTTCAACGGCGGCCCCGGCGCCGGCTCCCTTTGGCTGCACATGGGCATGCTGGCTCCCCGCAGACTGGACGTGGATGAAGACGGCCAGCCGAAGAGCCTGCCGGTCGGGATCGTCGACAATCCCTGCTCCATACTGGACATGACGGACCTGGTGTTCATCGATCCGGTGGGCACCGGCTATTCCCGGGCGGCGGAGGGCGTCGATCCTGCGCCCTTCTACAGCTACAGCGGCGATATCATTTCCGTGAGCGAGTTCATAAGGCTCTACACCACCCGCAATGGGCGCTGGGGCTCCCCGAAGTATGTCGCGGGCGAATCCTATGGCACCGTCCGCGCCGTGGGTGTGGCCGACTACCTGTCCCAGCGCTATGCCCTTGGGTTGAACGGCGTGATGCTGATCTCCAGCATCAATGACATGGGCGCGTCGATGGAATTTGCGGGTGGCGATTTTACCTTCGCGCTCTATCTGCCCACCTACGCGGCCATTGCCTGGTACCACGGCGTGCTGGACGAGCAATACCAGTCCATGGCGCTGGAAGACTACATCGCCGAGGTGCGCGACTTCGCCGGAAGTGAATACCAGGCCGCGCTGTTCAAGGGCGCGCGGCTGACCGACGGCGAAAGGAACGCCATCGCAGGAAAGATCGCCGCCTATATCGGCTTTAAGGTGGAGGATGTGATCCAGGCCAATCTCAGGATCTACATCGACGATTTCTGCGCCGGGCTTCTGAAGGACAGGAAGCTGATGGTGGGGCGAATTGACGGACGCTATACCGGCCCCCTGACGTTGGGCAGCATCAGCGGCGGTACAGCCGACCCCTCGATGAATGCCATGAGCGATGCCTTTGGCGCCGCGCTCAACCGGTACATGAGCGAAGAGCTGGATTATCATACCGACCTGCCCTACGAATGCCTGAACGACGAGGTTAACTATAACTGGAGATACAACATCGACAACAAGGTGGTCGACCAGAAGGAAACCGTTTACAACATCATGTCCCGGAACAAATTCCTGAAGCTCTGGGTGCTCTGCGGCTATTACGACCTGGCCACCCCGTTCTACCCCGCCGAGTGGGTATATGACCACGTGTTCCTGAACCCGGAAGATCGGGAGAGGCTCTCCTTCACCTACTATCCCTGCGGCCACATGATCTACATGCACCACCCCTCCCTGGAGCAGTTCAGGAAGGACGCGGAGGCGTGGTACAATGGGTGAGCGCCGTGCTGACTGATCGGGCCGCGCCCGGTAAATCAGCGCGCCTTACACAGAGGATCGAGCGAGGTATTGCATGAAAGACGTGGTCAAGCAGGTGGCGCTGCTGGGGCTGGCTCTGCTGCTGGGGTGCGCGCTGGGCCGGCTGGCGCTGCGCAACACCTATGTGGACCGCATACCGGTGAACCGCAGGTATGGCGCGGGCGGCGAGATGCGCCTTGTGTCGGGCGGCGGGCAGCAGGACGTGGTGGCCCCGGGCACGCCGCAGCTGTCCGGGAACGACGTGCAGGTGACGCTGAAGGCGACACAGCCCGGCGAAGCCTGGTATGAGGTGCGCGACGCGGGCGGCATAAAGCTGTCCACACAGCACTACCGGGTGGGCCGCTTCCTGACTGTATACGACTACGATACCGGCGGCTTCACCGGCGATGCCCTGGTGATGGTCGCGCTGACGGTGTTCTGGCTGGGCACGGCCTTCATCATGGTGCGCGCCTTCCGCAGGACGAGGGGCACGGCGTTCTACGCCTATGATACCATCTACTATGTGGGCTTTGGCCTGTTCACGCTGGTGACCGGGGCCGTGATGCTGTACCTGACCCTGCGCCGCCTCATTCAGCCCCGGGAATACACGATGCTGGATGTCTATTCGGCGCTGTCCGGGGCGGGGTTCAACTTCATGATGGTGACGCTGCCGGCGCTGGTGGTGTTCGCCGTGGCGATGATCGTGAGCAACATTGCGCTGCTGCTGCATGAACAGGCGCGGCTGAAAAACCTGCTGGGGCTGCTGGTGGGCCTGATGCTGCTGCTCGGCGAGGCCCTGGCCATCTTCCTGCAGAGCCGGAACCTGTTTCATTCCTCCCGGGCTTTCCGGGCGCAGATCGTGGCCCAGGACGTGTATTGCATGGTGTTCGCCTACTTCGAGTGCATGCTGTTCGGCGCGGCCACCTGCGGCCTGCTGGCGGCGAAGCATGTGCCCTCCGGGGACCGGGATTTCATCATCATACTGGGCTGCGGCTTCAGGAAGGATGGCTCGCTGTCGCCGCTGCTACGGGGCCGGGTGGACCGGGCGCTGGACTTCTGGCGGGAACAGAAGTCCCAAAGCGGCAGGACGGCGGTGCTGGTGCCCTCCGGCGGCCAGGGCTCTGACGAAACCATGCCCGAGGCCGAGGCCATGCGCCGCTACCTGGTGGAACAGGGGGTGCCCGGGGATGTGATATTGCCCGAGGACCGATCGACAAATACCTTCCAGAACATGGCCTATTCCAAGGCGCTGACCGAGGCCAAAAATCCCGGCGGCAAGGTGGCCTTCGCCACCACCAACTACCACGTGTTCCGAAGCGGGATCTGGGCGCGAATGGCCGGCCTGGAGGCCGAGGGCATGGGCGCCCGCACCCGCTGCTGGTACTGGCCCCACGCCTTCATCCGCGAGTGCGTCGGGCTGTTGGCGCGGCGATGGCGGCAGGAGCTGGTGATGGTCGCGGCCATGGCGCTGTTCTTCGGCGCGCTTTCCGTTGCGGTGATTTAAGGAAATACCGCACAATACAGCGGCACATCTGGCGGCGCCTTTTCCGACATCTGCTGCTTGCAGATTTCTCGATTTACCGCCAGTAAACCTTCGAAATCTGCAATTGCATCTGTCGGCAAATTCACTCGCCAGCTGACCACCTTAATTGCGCGGTATTTTCTTAAGGGGAGGACAGGATATGAACCAGACGCTGATTGCCCGGGAGCTCTACGACGCCATCATCCATTTCGATCGATCGGAGGCCGCCCGGGACTACTACTACAGGGTGATGGACACCCCGATGGAGCGGGGCGAATACAGGGGCACCGTGCGTGAGCAGGTGCTGCGCGCCTATGCCATGCTGTTCTGCGAGGACGTGGCGCCGGGCCAGCCCGCGGGACCGGAGGCGGTGGAGGCCACCGCCGACCGGCTGTACACGGGGGGCGTAGGCTTCGATCGGAAGCACTGGTACCGCATGCGCCATCACTTCCCTGTAATCGACGAGGACAACTACGACCGCTTCGCCGCGCTGGTGATCTCCGATTTGAAGGCCGGCCCGCTGCACGACGCGGCGCTCAACGGCGGCGACATGCTGCTGGTGGGCGAGGCAGACCCGCTGCACATGACCCGTGAGCAGCGCGCCAACCAACGCCTGCGTCCGGTGGAGATCGGAGGGGAGGACCAATGACATTCATGCTGGTTTCCGAGGATATCAGGACCCTTGAGGACACTGCGGCGCTGCTCAACGAACTGGAGCCCGGGGCCGAGGTGCTCCGCTTCACAGAGAGCCCGGCAGCACTGGCCGAGGCCAGGGAGAGGCCAGTGGACGTGGCGCTGCTGGCGGCGAACATGCCCGAGCTGGATGGGCTGGACCTGGGCCAGTACCTGAAGGACCTGCACCCGGCGGTGAACCTGGTGTTCCTGGACCCGGACGACGCCCAGGCGCTGGACGCCCTGTCGCTGCACGCCAGCGGATGTCTGCTGCTGCCGGTGAGCCGGTTTGCCCTGTCCGCCGAGCTGGACGACCTGCGCTATCCCGTCAGCGGCGGCCCGGGGCATCGGGTGTTCGCCCAGACCTTCGGCAACTTCGAGCTGTTCGTGGACGGCGAGCCGGTGGCGTTTAAATACAGCCGCACCAAGGAGGTCGTGGCGCTGCTGGTGAACAACCGGGGGGCCCAGACCACCAACGGCGAGATCATCGCCGCGCTGTGGGAGGATGACGGCGACCCGGAGAAGAAGGCCTCGTACCTGCGCAACCTGCGTCAGGATATGCAAAACACCTTTACCCGCCTGAAGCTGACCGACCTGCTGCGCAAGCAGCGGGGCAGCATGGCCATCGCCGCCGACCGCATCGATTGTGACCTGTACGACTGGATCGCCCGGAAGGACAAATCCCGCTACCGTTACATGGGCGACTATATGAACCAGTACAGCTGGGCCGAGGCGGTGCATGCGGAATTGGACGCATTGAGCGATGCATAAATCCGTGATTCAAGCCCTGAAAGGAGAATGTGATATGGAATTTGTCGATCTGATTCAATCGCGCCGGAGCGTAAGGGGATACAGCGCCGCCATACCCCACGACGACCTTGTAGCCCTGTTGACCCGGGCGCAGCAGGCGCCCTCCTGGAAGAATCTGCAGGCCTCGCGCTGCTACGCGGTGGAGAGTCCCGAGGCGCTGGCGGCGCTGCGGGCGCAGGGCTTGCCATCCTTCAACCGGAACAGCTCCGCCGGGGCCGCGCTGGTGGTGACCACCTACGTCAGGGATCTGGTGGGCTTTACCCAGGGTCAGCCGGACAACGAGGTCGGCAACGGCTGGGGGGCCTACGACCTGGGCCTGCACGACGCCTATCTGGTGCTGGCGGCTGCCGACATGGGCTATGACACGCTGATCATGGGCATCCGTGACGCCGAAGCGATACGCAGGCTGCTGGATATCCCGGAGAACGAGGCGATCATGTCGGTCATCGCCGTGGGCAAGCGGGAAAAAGACCCTGCGCCGCACCCACGCAAGCCGCTGGACGAGGTGACCCGGTTTATCTGAAGACGCAAAAACAAGCGCCGCCGCTTCCGATCAGGAAGGGTGGCGCTTGTTACAGAACTCATAGCTCCGGCGGCAGGAAGTCGGTGAACAGGGCATTTACGCCTTCGTCGAAATACTTCTGGGCTTCATAGGAGCTGTTGACGGTGTAGAGGGCGAGGTCAACCCCATAGGATTTGACGTAGCCGGTGTACTTCGGATTCCACCACTTGGCGTACATCGCTACGGTGTTGATGCCGTTCTTCTTGCAGAAGCTGGCCAGGTTCTGCAGCTTGGATTTGCTGGGGGCCTTGCCAAAGATCTTGTACAGGGTCAGTATGTATTCCCGGAAATGGTAGATGCCCTCAACCACCTTGTACATGTCTTTGGTGTAGAGCTCCACGATGAAGCGGTCGAGAACCTCGGGGATGCCCAGCTTTCTGGCGGTGGAGACGATGGCCTTGAACTGCTTCTTGACGATGGTGCTGCTGCTGTGCTTGCTGTCGGTGATGATGTGAATGTCCGGATATTGAGCCATCAGCTTCAGCAGCGCATCGAGGTCCAGGGGGGTGTATTCGTCGTAGATCCTGGAGTTCATGAATTGCGCGTAGGTGGGCGTATAGTCCTTCGGGTACTTGGAGCAGAACCGTCGACCCCAATCGTGCCAGAGCACGATCTTGCCGTCGGAGGTCAGTTGCATATCCACTTCGAAGATGCGGTGCCCCTCCTCGTAGTTCTCCAGGAAGCCCTCCAGGCAGTTGGAGTAGCTATAGCCGTCTATGCCGCCCATGGCGTGGGAGATCATGTAATGCCCGGAGGCGGTGCGGCGTACCTTCACCGTGAGCTGGGCCTTCAGCTTGTTGCCGGTGACGGCGGTAATCGTGGACAGGCCCGGGGTTAGCGCCGTGACGAGGCCGTCTTCATCCACCGAGGCCACGTCGGTATTGCTGCTCTTCCAGGTGACCGTCTGAGGCGCGGTGTCGGGGGTCACGGTGGCGGTGAGCTGCTTTGTCCCTCCGAGGACCATCGTGGCCTTGGTACCCTCGTTGATGGTCACGGCTGTGGGGATCGTCGGATCGATCACCTTCAGCTTCAGCTTTATATCGCTCCCCTTCTTCAGGGTGATGGTGATCTTGGCCTCGCCGGCCTTTTTCGTATGGATGAGGCCCTTATCCGTGACGGTTGCGATCTTCTTGTCGCTGCTCTTGCAGCGCTTGATCTGCTTGCCGGGAACCTTGACCTGATAGTCAAAGCCCAGTATGACCTTCTTCGTGGCGCTCTTCTTGATACTAAGCTCGATAGGCAGCAGCTCATCCTCCCCGTCGCCCTCGTTGGCGAGGAGGCTCACGCCCAGATCGTCGACGGACAGCGACAGGTCGCCGGCGTCGACGACGGCGTCGATGTCGCCGGGAGCGGATTCGCCGTCGATAACGATGCCTTCGGGTTCCGCCAATGTTCCCAGCGCGCTCGTCATCAGCAGGCATGCCAACAACAGCGCAATCAACCGTTTGAACATAGCAACCATCCTTTTCTTTTTCTCATCTGCGAGGTTCGCGGGGTCGATGGGTCCCGCTACTGCTACTATACCACGCCGGGGCGGTTCTGTCTACCATAAATCAATATATAACAATGGCCACCGTGCCGCGCTTGCAGTGCTCGTACAGCCACTTGGCATCCTCCACAGTCAGGCGGATGCAGCCATGGGAGGCCGGGTTGCCCAGGGCATACAGAGAGCCGCTGCGCAGGCTGTTCTCATTGTCCGAGCTGTAGATCACCGAGTGGAACATGATGTCACCGGTGACCTCGAAGGAATACTGGGCCCAGCAGTTGAACTTTTCAAAGTGGTGCCAGCGGTTGACGGGATGACCGTCCAGAAACACGCCCCGGGGCGTGCTGTCGTGCAGGCCGGTGGAGCAGGTGAAGGTCTTTTCAAGGTCGTACTGTCCCTTATCGTTCAGCACGTAGACGCTGACGGTCTGGTTGTCGATGCTCACCTCGACCCGATAGGGGAAGGGGTTCGACCGGGCCTCGGTGGTGAACAGCAGGTCGATCGTGTCGCCGTCGGCCCGACCGGTGGTCTTCAGGCCGTTGGCGGACTGGAAGGACCTCAGCGCGGCGCGGCTGTCGCTGCCCAGGTGGCCGTCAACGCCGCTCTTGTCCAGGTAGAGCAGGGTGTACAGGCGGCTCTGTACCCGGCGAATCTCGTCGCTGCTGTCGGCGCTCACCGAGCGGTAACTCAACAGGCCGTCCACCAGCCGCTCCACCGCCTCGGCGCTGAGCTGCTTTGAGTCGGCGTACAGCGGGGCGTTGGGGTCCTTCTGGGAGGAGAGGTAGCCGTACAGCCGCCCGATGGCGCTTGCCATGGCGTCGCCGTACCGGCCGGTGGGCATCTTCGTCAGCATGCCACCCCGCACCAACGCCTCCTCAACGTCCCGAACCACCTGGCCGCTGTCGCCGGTGGCAATGGCGTGGGGCACGCAGAATTCAGCCCTGGGCGCGTTCAGGGCGAACAGCGCGTCGACGGTTTCCCTGTCGATCGCGCCCGGATTGCCCAGGCCCGCCTGGCTCTTGAACAGGTTCAGCGCGGCGATGCTGTCGTCGTCCAGCACGTCGTCGGCGGGCAGGTCGCTGTAACCCAGCGCGACCAGGCGGCGCTCGATGCGCAGGGCCTCGCTGTCGCTCTGGCCGGGGGTCACTTCGCGCAGGTAGGATGAATAGTCGTCGGCATACAGGCGATATTGGGTCATCGGGCCGGCCGTGCCGTCTTCGGTGATTTCGTCGGCGTGACCCTGGGCGATCAGATGCCGCTGGAAGGCGGCCACGGCGTTCGCGGTGGATTGGCCGTAGCTTTCGTCGGCTGCGCCGTCAAAGAAGCCGAACTGGGCCAGCCTTCTCTGAAGGCGTCCCACGGCCACGCCCTTGCTGCCCTGGGAAAGGGCGACGGGCAGGGCGACGGCGCTGGCGGCGTACAGCGCCTCCAGGGTGTCGCGGCCGGCCTTGCCGTTGGGGGTCAGGCCATTGAGCTGCTGGAACTGCTTCAGCGCCGCGATGGAGCGGGGCCCGATCACGCCGTCCGCCGTGCCCTGCAAATAGCCCAGATCGATCAGCCGCTGCTGTACGTCCTTCGCGCTGAGCGCGTCCATATCCACCCGGGTCAGGCTGCTGAGCGTGGCCTCGTCCAGGTGACCGGTGGCATCCAAGCCGTTCTGGGATTGGTAGGTGCGCAGGGCGTCGCCGGTCCTGGGCCCGCAGACGCCGTCGGCGCTGCCCGACAGCAGCCCCAGCGCGATCAGCCGCCGCTGGGCCGTGCGCACGCTCTCCCGCTCATCGTCCAGCACGCGGGCCGCCGGACTTTCCCCGGCGACGGGTATGGGCTCGGCCAGCGCCGCGCCGTGCACCGGCAGCGCCAACGCGCAGCACAGTGCCAGCGCCCGAAGCATTTTTTTGCGCATTGATGAAAGGGTGTATGACTTGAACATGACTGCCTCCCGGAAATCCTTTGAATGACAAATACTTACCACCAAATAATATACCACGGGAATGTCGCCAAACGGGGACGACAACGTGACATTATACCGAAACCTGTGGGGCATCTCCTTGATTCATATTTTTCCATAACTTGAATTGAATGACAGTGACCAATTTCCAGCGTAAATCGGCGTACATCGGTCAAAATAGTTGCAGGCTGAACGGCCGGAACGCCGCAAGGTCAAAACGATATGAAAGGGGTCATTCAACATGGCGAGCAACAATTCCAACAACCAGATCAATGTTCCCGAGGCGCGCGAGGCGATGCGCAACATGAAGCACGAGGTGGCCAACGAGCTGGGCATCACCCTGAACCAGGGGTATAACGGCAACCTGTCCTCCAAGGACGCCGGCCACATCGGCGGAAACATGGTCAAGAAGATGATCGAGGCCCAGGAGCGGCAGATGAGCGGCGGCAACCGCTACTGATCCATCCCCTCGACGGCGGTCCTTTGTCCCGGCTTCTCCGGGGCGAAGGGCTTTTTTATTTGCAGACCAAAATACTTGCATTACAAATGATTATTCGGTATAATAATTCAAAAGCGCAACCGGGAACGCGACGGCTCAGAGATTTGACGGGGAGGTATTGGAATGAGCGAAATACTGGAACAGAACACCTTTAAGCTGGGCTTCGGCCTCATGCGGCTGCCCAAGAATGCCGATGGCTCCATCGACATTCCCCAGGTCTGTCAGATGGCGGATCATTTTATCAAAGCGGGCGGAACGTATTTCGACACCGCCTATGTGTACGACAACGGCGCCAGCGAGGCGGCGCTGAAGGCGGCGGTGGTCGATCGCTACCCGAGGGAGAGCTATACCGTCGCCACCAAGCTGAACGCATGGCTGCAATGCCACGACGAGGCCAGCGCCAAGCAGCAGTTCTACACCAGCCTGGAACGCACGGGCACCGGCTATTTCGACTACTACCTGCTTCACGCGCTCCAGAGGAACAACTACAGGAAATACGACGAGTACCACCTCTGGGATTTTGTGAAGGAAATGAAGGCGAAGGGCCTGATCAGGCACTACGGCTTTTCCTTCCACGCCGATCCCGAGCTGCTGGAGGAACTGCTGAAGACCCATCCGGACGTGGAATTTGTCCAGCTCCAGATCAACTACGCGGACTGGGAGAATCCCGGCGTGGCTTCCAGGCGCAACCTTGAAATCTGCAAGGCCTACGGAAAGCCCGTCACGGTCATGGAGCCGGTGAAGGGCGGCGTGCTGGCGAACCCCATCGACAGCGTCAAGGCGATACTGTCCGAGGCGAACCCAAAGGCGTCCTACGCCTCGTGGGCGATTCGGTTCGTGGCCAGCCAGGAAAACATCATCACGGTGCTCTCCGGCATGAGCAATCTGGCGCAGATGGACGACAACCTGTCCTTCATGGCGGATTTCAAGCCCCTGGACGCGGACGAGCAGCGCACGATCCACAGGGTCCAGTTTGCGCTGGACGCGGACAAGTCGATCCCCTGCACGGGCTGTCATTACTGCACGGAGGGCTGCCCGAAGGGCATTCCCATCCCGGATATATTCACCGTGGCCAATCGCCGCAAGGGCAGTGAGGAATTCAGAACCAAGAGGGAGTACGCCATCGTCACCCAGGGCAAGGGCAAGGCGAGCGAATGCGTCCGATGCGGCCAGTGCGAAGGCGCCTGCCCGCAACATCTGCCGATCATAAGCCTCCTGGAGACGTGCCGGATCATGGAGGACTGACGACCAGGGATGGAATATGCGCCTCCCCGTTCATCGGGGAGGCGGTCTCATAAATGCGATAAAGCCACATGCCCACGCTGTGGGGCATGTGGCTTTATCGAACGCAATATGACATTCATTCATCGCTTCGGGGGTAAAAACCGGTACACCCCAGCCCCCGGAATCGACTTTGGGGGCGTTTTATTGGACACTTCCAGGGGTATACTCTCACCATGAAGCGCGACGGTGGTCACGGCCGCGCAGCTAAATGGGGGAGGTACAGCCGTTATGTACAGGATCATCTATCTGGTATTCATCTGGAAGCGGAGCGTCTTTGGCTTCTGGTACAGGGCACCGAAGCTGCGCATGGCCCACGTCGACCGCGCCGCCGCCGGTCGCCTGGGCAGGCTCTTCACCTTCGAGGACATGATGGGCGTGTCCCGCCAGGTCCAGTGAGGTGTTCGCCATGGACAAGCTGCAAAAATGGCTGCGCCGCATCCAACAGCCGCCCCGCCGGGAGGTGGCCAACCTGGATTACTGGGATCTGCTGGCGGAGACGCGGATCGCCCAGGAGGCCGATTTGTACCCCGAGCCGCCCGGCGATCAACGGGCAGGGGCGCGGGAAAACAAAGCTCCGCGCCGAAATGCGGGGTAAAAAACAGGGCTGCCCACAGGCAGCCCTGTGCTTGTTATCGAATTACATCAGCACGTCCATCCAGATGTCGTCGTACATCCAGGCCACGTCGGAGATGTCCACATAGTACTCGCAGCGCTTGACCATCTCATCGGTGGGGTTCATGGCGATGGAGGCCTTCTCTTCCTCGCTCAGGCCCTCGATCACCTGCCTGATGGGGGAGGAATAGCGGATCTCATCCAGGTTCATCTGGGCGATGTCGGGACGGCACATGAAGTTGATGAAGCATTCCGCCGCTTCCTTGTTCTGGCTGGCGGTGGGGACGCACATGCCGTCTACCCAGATGCTGCTGCCCTCGTCGGGAATGACATAGACCAGCTTGTCGTTCTTGTCCATGGCATACAGCGCGTCGCCGGAGTATATCACGGCCATGCCGGCTTCGTTGCCGACCATCATCTCCCTGGTCTGGTCCATGATGTAGCCGGCCACCACGCCGGATTCCTTCTGCCTTATCAGCCAGTCGCGGGCGGCCTCCAGCTCATCCGGGTCATGGCTGTTCATGGAATAGCCAAGGGTCTTCAGCGCAAGGCCGATGGTGTCGCGCACGGAGTCCATCATGATGATCTTCGCGTCGGCGTACTTCTTGTCCAGCAGCGCGGTCCAGCTGGTGATGGGCCCTTCCACCATGTCGGTGTTGTACACGATGCCCAGGGTGCCCCACATATAGGGGATGGAGTGGGCGTTGCCGGGATCGTAGGTGGGATCCTGCAGGTTGTCAATCACGTTTGCCAGGTTGGGGATATTGTCCAGGTTCAGCTCGGCAACCAGGCCCTCCCTGGTCAGGCGCTCGATCATATAGTCTGAGGGAAAGATCACATCATAGACCTCCGCGCCGGTGGACAGGCGGGTGTACATGTCCTCGTTCTGGGAGAAGTTCACGTACTTCACCTGGATGCCGGTTTCCTCCTCGAAGATGTCCAATACGGCGGGATCGATGTAGTCGTACCAGTTGTACACCTTGAGCTCGGTGCCCGCAAAGGGCTTGTCGGCCTCGGCCAGGGCGAAGGCGGAAAGCGCGCCGACCAGCAGCGCGACCAGCAAAACGATGGCAATCTTCTTCATGTGCGTTTCCTCCAGTACAGTTGTGGTTATTTATTAAAACCTTACAGGTTTTCCAGTTTTGTCCGCCGGTTGATCAGCACCAGCAGCAGCAGTATCGTCACGAACATCAGCGTGGACAGGGCGTACATCGTGGGCTTGACCCCCAGCTTGGTGGAGGAATACACGATGCGCGACAGGTTCGGGTATATGTCCGAGGACGTGAAGTAGGAGATCACGAAGTCGTCCAGCGACATGGTGAAGGCCAGCAGCGCGCCGGTGAATATGCCGGGCGTGATCTCCGGTATGATCACCTTGTACAGGGCCTTGATCGGGTGGCAGCCCAGGTCCAG
>JAZTZK010000291.1:0-2771 GCA_045637485.1 Clostridia bacterium | reverse complement strand
GTGATGGCCGCCATGCCGGAGGCGAAGGCGAAGCCCGCCGTGCCGCCCTCCAGCTCGGCGATCAGCGCCTCCAGCGCCGCGCGGGTGGGGTTGCCGGTGCGGGAGTACTCCCATTTCGGGCTGCCCTCCAGCTCAAACTGTTGGTAGGTGGAGGTCTGGTAGATGGGCACGTTCACCGAGTGCGTCAGTTCGTCGCCGAAGACGCCGCCGTGGATGAGCGCCGATTCGATCCTGTTGTAGTTGGGCATACAAATACTCCTTTCAGGGCCTGTAAACAAAAGAACACCCGCCGCCGTTTCCATAAGGGATTGCGGCAGCGGGTGAATCAACAATTCCGTTGGCGTCGCGTCATGGCATGCGAAGCAACCCTCTGCCCGGGCGCGTACAACAACAGAATTCGGACGAAGCGAAGCGCCTCTGTACCATCGCAGAGGTATGGATTCCCGGCATAAATCCTTGCCAGCGGACCATTCCGAACGCCTCGCTTTCAAACCCGACTGTATTGATAGGCATTATATGCCCATCTTCGAGCCTTGTCAACCCTTTTCCGCGGGAAATAGATTATTTCTAAATTCCGACCTTTGCCATAGGAATTTCAAATAACCTATTGACGACGTGGGATATGTGGGATATAATCAATCGAAGATCGATCTGTCAGGAGGAGCCCGGAACATGTTGTATCGCGCCACATCCGTTGTGACTTGCGCCTGTTGTACCGACAGGTGTTGTTGTTGCGCGCATCGACCCGGGAATCTCCTGCGTATGCGATGAGGAAGATAGCTTCTTCATTCGCCAGACAGGTTTCAGACAGGGGATTCCGGTTGGGATTCCCTGTTTTTTTATTTCCAATCCCGAGCCAGATCATGAAAGGAGCGTTTCCCATGTCAAGAATCTTCCAGACCGCGGATCAGCTGATCGGCAACACCCCTATCCTTGAGCTCACGCACATCGAAGCATCCGAGGGCCTGCAGGCCAAACTGCTGGGCAAGCTGGAATACTTCAACCCGGCGGGCAGCGTGAAGGATCGCATTGCCAAGGCGATGATCGACTGTGCGGAGGCTAAAGGCGTATTAAAGCCCGGCGCGACCCTCATCGAGCCCACTTCGGGCAACACCGGCATCGGCCTGTCCGCCGTGGCGGCCTCCAGGGGCTACAAGATCATCATTGTCATGCCAGAGACCATGTCCGTCGAGCGTAGGCAGCTGATGAAGGCCTACGGCGCCCAGATCGTGCTGACCGAGGGCAGCAAGGGCATGAAAGGCGCGATCGAAAAGGCGAACGAGCTGGCGGAGCAGATCGAGAACAGCTTCATCCCGGCGCAGTTTGACAATCCGGCCAATCCGGAAATACACTTTGCAACCACCGGGCCTGAGATCTGGCGGGACACTGACGGCAAGGTGGACATCTTTGTGGCCGGCATCGGCACCGGCGGCACAATCACCGGCGTGGGCAAGTATCTGAAATCCCAGAATCCCGACGTCAGGGTCGTGGCCGTAGAACCAGCGTCCTCGGCGGTGCTGTCCACGGGCGTGGCCGGAGCGCACAAGATCCAGGGCATTGGCGCGGGCTTCGTGCCCAAGGTACTTGATACCGGCATTTACGATGAGATCATCCCCGTCTCCAACGAGGACGCCTTCGCCACCGGCAAGCGCATTGCTCGCGAGGAGGGCGTGCTGGTGGGCATTTCCTCCGGCGCGGCGACCTGGGCTGCCATCCAGCTGGCCAGGCGTCCTGAGAATGCCGGAAAGAACATCGTGGTGCTCTTGCCCGACACCGGAGAGCGCTACCTGTCCACCGCGCTGTTCACGGAGTGAGGAACAGCTTCGGAATTGGAAACAGCTTGGGGGGATGCCGTTCGGCATTCCTCCACATCCGTTTAATACGATAGAGAATCGGGGAAGAAGCGTATGCATGAACATGACGAAGGCCTTGAATCGCGCATTCAGTCGCTGACGGAGCGCATACTGGCCGACTATGGAAACGGCCGGGTGATCGACCGGCTGGAGATGTTTACCCAGCCGGACCGTCAGGTCATCCACGAGCTGATCGGAAAGCTGCTGCGATTGGTGTTTCCGGGATACTACCGGGATTATGCCTACCGGATCTACAATCCGAAGAACAGCCTGTCGGCGCTGATCGAGGACGTGGCGTTTTTGCTGAATCGCCAGATCGCCATCGCGCTGAGGGGCAACGGCCGATGCCCGGACGAGCACATCAACCACACCGCCGAGGCGCTCACCGCGGCCTTTCTGGAGCAACTCCCGGGAATTCGCGCACTGGTTGAGACGGATCTGCAGGCTGCCTACGAGGGCGATCCAGCCGCGTCCAGCAAGGCGGAGGTCATCATCGCCTATCCCGGCCTCTACGCCATCACCATCAACCGACTGGCGCATGTACTGTACCGGCTGAACATACCGCTTATTCCGCGGATCATGACGGAATACGCTCACAGCAGGACGGGGATCGACATTCATCCCGGCGCGCAGATCGGGGAGTATTTCTTCATCGATCATGGCACGGGCATCGTCGTGGGCGAGACAACGGTGATTGGGGACCGTGTGAAACTCTACCAGGGCGTCACGCTAGGCGCTCTGTCCACGCGGGGCGGCCAAAGGCTGCACGGCAAACGCCGCCATCCCACCATCGAGGACAACGTGACCATCTACGCCGGCGCGTCCATACTGGGCGGAGAGACCGTCATCGGGCACGATTCGGTCATCGGCTCCAACGTGTTCATCACCCATCCCATCGCGCCGTACACCCGCGTCAGC
>JAZTZK010000290.1:0-3435 GCA_045637485.1 Clostridia bacterium | reverse complement strand
TAGAGTGTGTTTCTAAAATGAGACATGTGCAGTTTCGAGTGGATTGGGCTGCATTTCAAGGCGATTTTCCGCAGGCTTAGTGGGGCTAAGTCAAGGGAAATCAACGCAGAAATGCAGTTTAAGACGCCGAAAATGCATCTTGGCGAATTTAGAAACACACTCTAAGCCGTTCATTGCTTCCGTCGCCCAGCATGCCGTGCCTCATCTGCGCCCCGACAGTATCATGACCCGCCGGTAGCTCAGCGCGGCCAGCAGCACCGCGGCCAGCGTGAACAGCAGCGCCAGCAGCCGACGATCGATGCGCAGGCCGAGCACCACCGCAAGCACCGTCAGACCCATGACCACAAACATGTTCGGCAGCATGTAGATCGCCACCGCCGCGCCCTGCTTGATGACCTCGATCTCGTTTTCCCAGTCCAGGCGCATGTGACGGATGCCGCAGACGCAGCCCCAGGCCGTGGAGAAGGCGCACAGCGCAAGGCCGAGCAGCAGATACAGTACCGTATCGAGCATCGGCACGCGCGCGGCCACGCACAGGCACAGCGTGGAAAAGGCCATGAACGGCACCGTCAGCGCCAGGTTGAACAGCATCTTGCCCCGATACAGCGTCTTCTTTTCGATCGGCAGGCTCTGAACGATCCAGTAATTCTTTCCCTCCAGGGACGGGGAACAGGCCGTGGTGGCGACCATGCCGATGAAGAAATACACGATGAACGGTATGGCGGGCTGGAGCATGGCCGAATCGACGGGCGCGCCCTGGGTGACGGCATGAATGATCCTGTCCGGGCCGATGACGAGGGTAAGCAGGCCCACCAGCGCAGCCAGGATCTCGCCGATGCCGCCGTTGACCATGTAGGCGGTGGAGCCAGTAAAGCGCCTGAACTCCTTGAAGGCGATGGCGACCACCGGAGGGCGCTGCTTCTGCGCCGTCATGTGGAACCGTCGGGCCGCCGCGTGGGATTTCAGTGCGGAATTGATCTGCCGGTAGGAGCGTCCCACGACGGCGAACACCGCCGCAAACAGCGCCGCGCTCACCCCCGCCAGCAGCAGCATGGCGGGAATGCTCAGCTTTGTGACCGCGTCCGCAAACCACCCGGCGGGCAGGTAGATCCGCGCCGCATCCCCGGTCAGCCGGGAGGCCGTCTCCAGAGTCGCCTGTACCTTCTCGTTGCGGAACAGGTCCTCCACGATGAAGCGCAGGGCAAAGCAGAAGATGACGAACGCCAGCGTCAGCACCGTCTGCACGATGTTCGTCCTTCTGAATCCCGCGCTGATCCGGGCGATCAGGAAGCCCAGGAAGGCCGCGACCAGCATAGGGATGACCGGCAAGAGCAGCGACAGCACCAGCCATACCGGCCAGACCACCCAGGACGGCCGGGCGTAGATGCCGTAGCCGATCATCATCGAAAGCGCGATGCTCAGATACCAGGGCAGGCTCTGCACGTACATATACAGGAACTTGCACCCCGCCACGGTACGCGCCTCGAAGGGCAGCGACATCAGCATGTCGTATTCCCTGAAATTGAACAGATAGCCGTTGGTCTTGAACAGCGTGAACACGAAGCTGAGCAGGCTGATGGTTAGCGCGCACAGCACGGGCGCGGCGTCGATCATGCCATACTGCCCATAGCCGACGCACATGGCGACGCAGTACGCCATCAGCATCCCGTACAGGCAGACGACGCCCATGGTGTTTCCCACGATGCGCCGGCGCTTCTTTATATCCGTGGTGTGCCGGTAGATGTTCCACCGGCTGGTGGACAAAAGCAGCGTCTTCAAAAGCACGATACCGTTACTCATCGCCATCCGCCTCCAAAAAAGCCTGCTCCAGCGAATGGCCCTCTGTCAATTCCTCCATGGTACCCGAGGTGATGATCCTGCCGCGCTTGATGATGGCCACCTTGTTGCACAGCTTTTCCGCCACGTCCAGCACGTGGGTGGAGAAGAAGATGGCCGTGCCCTCCCGACACATCTCGTGCATGATTTCCTTCAGGGTGAAGGTCGCCTTGGGGTCCAGCCCCACAAAGGGCTCGTCCAGCACCAGCAGCTTTGGCGCGTGGAGCAGCGCTGAGATGATGGCCAGCTTCTGCTTCATGCCGTGGGAATAGGCGCCGATGAGATCGCCCAGGTCGCCGGTGATTTCGAAGAGATCGGCATACCTCTTGATGCGCCGCTCCCTCTGGGCCGCGTCGATGCCGAAGACATCCGCCACGAAATTCAGATACTGTATGCCCGTCAGGTTCTCGTACAGGTCTGGGTTGTCGGGAATGTAGGCGGTGATCCGCTTGCAGGCCAGGGGCTCGTTCCTGACGGAGTGACCGTCGATGAATATGTCCCCTTCGGTGAAGTCCAGCACCCCCACCACGGCCCGGATCGTCGTGGACTTGCCCGCCCCGTTGTGGCCGATGAAGCCGTAGATGTCCCCCGGCATCACCGCGAGGGAAACGTCGTCCACAGCCTTCTTCCCCGCGCCGTAGGACTTGGAATAGTGTCTGATTTCAAGCATTGGATTGCTCATGTTTTTCACGCTCCGTATATTCTGATGAAATGTCGGCTGAACGCCTCGATCTGGGAGACAGACGCCTCCGCCTGCTCCGGCTGACGATCGCACTGGTGGATCAGCGCGGAGATCGGCGCAGTATAGGCAAGGGCCAGCATCGCGGGGTCGTCCCTTATGAGCAGGTCCTTTTCCATCATGCCCGAAAAGACAGGGGTGAACATGTCTTTCAGCCCGGTGAGAAAGTGCTTTGTCGCCAATTTGCGCGCGCGTTCATCGCGGAATTGCTCAATGAAGAGCAGCTTCCGCGTCATCACGATCTTCTCGTCGTGTACGGTGAAGTTCACCATTCCCATCGTCATTTGAACCAGCCCCTCCAGCGAATCCGGCACGGGTGGGAGACGCTCCGACGAACCGAAGCGCTCGTCATAATACGCGACCATATTGTCGAGCAGGGCGTTCCATATGGCCTCCTTGCTTTCAAAATGCTTGTACATTGAGGACTTGACCAGTCCGAGCGCCGCCGTCAGCTCGCGGATATTCGTGCCCGCATAGCCGTTCCGTGAAAACATTTGAAGCGCCGTTTCGAGTATTCTTTCCTTCGTATCCCTTGCCATAGCATCCTCCATGAAAAGCAGTGACCTTTCGTTCACATATTATAGTGAACGAAAGGTCACTTGTCAAGTACTTATTGCCGTATATGCCAATTATTTTTGTATCCACCGTTATAGCTCAGAGTCGATTATTCGGAACCCCTCCGCCTCGCTTCGCTCGGCACCTCCCCTTTCAGGGGAGGCTTTTGGAGATTGCCTCCCCTGAAAGTCCTAAAGGACTAGCTCCGCGTCGGGGAGGTAGCCCCGCTGAAGGCGGGGGCGGAGGGGTTCCACCGTATCGACCCTGAGCTGTAACTATCCACCCCGTAGCGCCGCGCAGGCTGA
>JAZTZK010000289.1:0-1938 GCA_045637485.1 Clostridia bacterium | reverse complement strand
AAAGGCTTGCGAAGCGTAGAAACCCCTGTCTTTTCCATAGAATCAAACAAATCCCGAAGGGATTTGCGACGCGAAGCTAGCCCTTTAGGGCACCACCCCTAACCCCTAAAACCTACCCCCTAACCCCTGAAATTCTGATTTGTCGCAGCGCGACAAATCAGAATTTACATCACCGGCGCGACCACCTTCAGCAGCCACCCGGCCAGGCGGGTCGTGAGGGGGATGCGCTTCAGGTCCTCGAAGGTGACCTCGTGGCTCTTTGCCAGGGTGGCCTGGAAGTCCGCCTCCACGTCGGCCACGGCGGGCACGTCGCGCAGGTAGGCCGCGCATTCGAAGTGCAGGTAGAAGCTGCGATAGTCCAGGTTGACGGTGCCCACCACGGCCTTGCAGTCGTCGGAGACGAAAACCTTCGCGTGCACAAAGCCCGGGGTGTATTCGAAGATCCGGACCCCTGCCTGCATCAGCTCGGCGTAGTGGGTCTTGGCCAGGGCAAAGGCGTAGCGCTTGTCCGGGATGTGGGGCAGCAGCAGGCACACCTCCACGCCCCGCTTGGCGGCGAAGGTCAGCGCCGCGTTCATCTCGGTGTCCAGGATCAGGTAGGGCGACATGATGTGCACGTACCGCTGCGCCCGGCTGAGGATGTCGGTATAGACCAGCTCTCCCACCCGCTCGTTGTCCACCGGGCTGTCGCCGTAGGGCAGCACCCAGCCCGGCGCGTCCTGCGGCACGGAAACCGGGGCGGTCAGGAAGTGGGCGTAGCGATCCCCCGACTCGTCCACGTTCCACATCTGCAAAAACATCAGCGTGAAGGAGCGCACCGCCGGGCCCTCCAGCCGCAGCGAGACGTCCTTCCAGTGGCCGAAGAGCTCGATCCTGTTCACGTATTCGTCCGCCAGGTTCACGCCGCCGGTATAGGCCACCCGCCCGTCCACCACCAGTATCTTGCGGTGGTCCCGGTTGTTATAGTGGGCGGAGATCACCGGCCGGATCGGCGAAAACATCTTGCACTTTATGCCAAGCTTCTCCAGCATCTCAGGGTATCGGTAGGGCAGCCGGAACAGCGCGCAGGTGCCGTCGTACATCAGCCGCACCTCCACGCCCTCGGCCGCCTTGTCCTCCAGCACCTTCAGCACCCGGCCCCACATGTAGCCCTCCTCGATGATGAAGAACTCCAGGAAGATGAAGTCCCTCGCGGCGCGCAGGTCCTCCAGCATCGCCTCCAGCGAGGTCTCGCCGCTGGGAAGGTAGCGGGCGGCGGTGCCATCGTACAGCGGAAAGCGCCCGTGCGCCCAGGTGTAGCGGCACAGACCCTCCAGCTCCCGGGCGGCTTCGAACGCCCCCTCCGGGGCGGGCATGCGCTCCGGCAGCAGCGCGGCGGTCTGCTCCATCACCTCGCCCAGCCGCCGGTTCAGCACCCGGTGACCGATGTCCAGCTCCACGAACAGGTACAGCGCAAGCCCCACCGGCGGCGCCAGCACCACCAGCAGGATCCAGGTGATCTTCGTGGTGGGCTCCGAGCGCTTGTTCACCAGGTGCAGTATCGTCGCGCCGTACAGCAGCAGCAGCAGCACATAGTAGATGGGCAGTATGCCCT
Source organism: Clostridia bacterium (assembly GCA_045637485.1). Lineage (GTDB taxonomy): Bacteria > Bacillota > Clostridia > Christensenellales > Aristaeellaceae > UBA2862. Next base: position 344 of record JAZTZK010000289.1, on the reverse strand, counting down.
GCACCGACTGGAGCGAGCTAAAGATCGCCACCAGCAGCCCGATTTGCAGCGCCAGCGTCAGCACGACCAGCATCGTGCGCCCGAAGATCACGTTCAGTATGCCCCGTTTGCCCTTCTTCAAGAGCCGCCGCTCCTCGCTGCCCTGCCCGCCGCGCCGGCCCTCCCTGATTCTATCCCCCATATCTGCCTCGATTCGATTGGTTTGAAAGGATAAACCCTCTGTATAATACTATAATCCAATTGGGGGAAAAATGCAAGCGGGGAAAATTCTTGTGTGTCGAGCAGAGCTCGACAAACCAGAATTTAAGGGGGCAGGTTTTAGGGGGTGGGGATTAGGGATGGGG
>JAZTZK010000288.1:0-4840 GCA_045637485.1 Clostridia bacterium | reverse complement strand
CTGTCGTCGTCGCTCAAGCTGGATCGGGAGGTGTTCAGCTATCCCATCCGATGGGTGCCGGAGACCTTCCACTGGGAAAACTACGTGCAGATCTGGTCGAAGGTGCCGCTGCTGACCTATTTCAAGAACACGGCGGTCATCGCCATACTGGTCACCGTCATACAGACGCTGACCTCCTCGTTTGCCGCCTACGCCTTCGCAAAGCTGCATTTCAAGGGGCGCGATGCGCTGTTCATCTGCTACGTAGCCACCATCGCCGTGCCGTGGCAGACCTACATGCTGCCCCAGTTCATACTGATGCGCTCCATGGGCCTGTACGACACGCTGTGGGCCATCGTGGTGCTGCAATCCTTCAGCGCCTTCGGCGTGTTCCTGATGCGCCAGTTCTACCAGGGCATCCCCACCGAGCTGTGCGAGGCCGCCCGCATCGACGGCCTGAGCGAGTACGGCATCTGGGCCCGCATCATGCTGCCCCTGAGCCGCGCGGCCATTGCCACGCTGGTGATCTTTACCTTCGTGGGCACCTGGAACGACTACATGGGCCCGATGACCTACGTGACCCGTGACGTCAACAAAACCGTGCAGGTGGGCCTGCGCCGCTTCATCCAGGAAAACTCCAGCGACTACCACCTGATCATGGCCGTGTCCGTGTGCAGCCTGCTACCCGTATCCGTGGTGTTCCTGGCCCTGCAGAAGTACTTCATCCAGGGCATTGCGACGACGGGATTGAAGGGGTAGGGGAGAGAATGAGGAATTAGGAATTGGGAATTAGGAATTAGGAATTAGGAATTAGGAATGACGGGCGCGGGGCTTGGTTGAGAGGTTCTGATATGTCGAGATGTTTACGGTATAGCGAAGGAAAGGTATACAGGCAAAAGGCAACAGGCAAAAGGCAATAGGAAAAGCCGCGAACGAACCATCAACATCTGATTAAAGGATAAGTACTCGCGTCAAAGCAGTAGAACAGGCTCGGAGAAAACCCTGTAGTGGTGGCGGGTGACTGGCCTCACGGTGTGAAAGTAGCCCTTACACCATGCCCTAAAGGACTTGTAGCGGCACTAAAGGACTATCTTCGCGTCGCCCTAAAGGACTTGCTTCACTGCGCGGCAGCCGCTATTCCTATTGCCTATTCCCTATTGCCTCTGAACGTACCCTTGGCGTTTCCTCATACGGCTCGATAAATCAGAATTTGCATATTGTTTCCCCTAAAATTCTTTTTTTCAGTATGCAGGCCTTTTTCAGCAGTCTCGAACCATCCCCGGTGGCTCCAAAAGCGAAAGAAAAACCCTTCTCCGATATTCCATCAGAGAAGGGGCGCGCTGTCGAATCAATCCTCCAGATCAGCGTCAAACTCGAGGATGGCGCCGGACGCGGCATCGATGTCAAACTCATACTCCATGCCGTTTACCACGAACTCGATCTCGTATACCGTGCGACCGTCGTCCTTGTCCAGGTGCTGCTTCGTGAACTTCACGTCTTCCTCTTTCATGCCAACCTTTGCCAGCGCGATCTGCTTGGCCGCTTCCAGGGTGATGGCGCCGCTGGCATCGACCAGCGCATGTTCTTCGGTTTCAAATTCCGCGATCTCGCCGGTGGCCGCGTCCACTTCCATCTCGTACTCGGTGGCGCCGACGTAGAATTCGATCTCGACGACCGTGCGGCCATCGTCCTGGTCGAAATGCGCCTTGGTGAAGATGGCGTCGGCGGCGGCGACGCCGGCCTTGTCCAGCGCGATCTGCTTCGCTTCCTCAAGGGTAACCTCCGCCAACGCGCAGGCGCCGGTCGCCAGGATCATGACGACCGCCAGCATCATCGCAATAATCTTCTTCATTTTGAACGCCTCCCTGTACCGCAGCGCGGTTCTTTTTTGTTGGGAGCAGTATATCAGGGCAAGCGTCACAGAAGCGTCACACTCGCCAGCGCCAGCGGAGCCGTCCATCCGCCACAAAAAAACATTGCCGACCCGTTCTATCTATGGTAAAATAGAAGATAGATCGTTATATGTGGAGGCGGCCCCGATGATCGCCGCCGCCCACCGGCCAGAGATTGCCGTCTGCGGGGCGGTCGATGACAGGCGCGCCTCCCATATCAGGCGGCATTCGTCACCCTTTATTTGCGCATTGCGCGGCATTTTACTGATGACGCGCAGGTATTGTGAGGAGCAATGTATGGAAAAGAAGTTCAAAACCCTTGATATCGGCGACCTGCGTCCCTTCGCCAGTGGTGGTACCGGAGACTGCTACCGGCTCGGCGAGGATACGATACTCAAATTGTATTATGAGGGCTTTCCCGAGGCGCGTGTGCTGCGGGAGAAGGCGGGGGCGCGGGCGGCCCTCGTGGCCGGGGTCCCCACGGCCATCTCCTTCGAAACGGTCAAGGTCGGAAACCGCGAGGGCGTGGTCTACGAGAGGGTGTGCGGCGCAACCATGTCAGAGCTGGTCGCCCGACACCCCGCCCGCGCCGGGGAACTGGGCGGGATGTTCGCGCACATCGCCCTGTCGCTGCACGAAGCCCCGGTGAACGACGCCGGATTGCCCCGGCCAACGGAGTCCATCCGGGCCGAGTTGTCCCGAATAAGCTACGCCCCGGAGGAGACGGTGGCAAGCATCACCGCCTTCATGGACGAGCTGGATCGGGATATCCACTACGTCCACGGGGATTTCCACCCCAACAACGTGATCATGACCGACAACGGGCCCATGCTGATCGACATGGGTAGCTTCTCGGTGGGCAGCCCGATGTTCGACCTTGCCTCGACATACTTCAGCCTCTTTGAATCGCCGGAGGCGATCGCGGGCGGACGCAGCGCCTTCAACGGCCTGGACCGCGGGGAAGCCCTGGCATTCTGGGAGGGCTTTGAGCGCGCGTATTTCGGCGCGGCGATGGACGCGGCCCAGGCGGAGCTGCTCAAGCGCGTGATGCTTCTCAAAAAGCTGCGGTTTGAGCGCCTGTACGGCAGCCGCTTCTCGCCGGAATACTGCGCGTCCATACGCCGGGACGTGCTGACAGCCTTTGGAAACGGACAGGGGCGATGACAATTTGCCGCAAACGATGGCCTTCTTTGCGTGGATTAAACCCTATTGGGAGGTGCGATAAATGAAAATCAACTTCGAAGGCGACAAGATGGTCGCCTTCCTGGAGGGCAAGATCGATTCCAGCAACGCCGGCGCGGTCAGCCGTGAACTGAACGCGCTGATGGACGAGAATCCCGGCCTGGCGCTGGTGATCGACGCCGGGGCGCTTCAATACATCTCCAGCGCCGGACTCCGGGTGTTATTGCAGCTGGCCAAGCGACAGAAACAGAAGCTGGCGGTGCAAAACGCCTCCCCGGAGGTCTATGAAATCTTCGAGGTGACCGAACTGACCAGAATCTTCAACGTGTCCAGGCGGCTGCGGGAGATCAGCGTGGAGGGGTGTGAGATCGTGGGCAGCGGAGCGATCGGCACGGTGTATCGCCTCGACGACGACACCATCGTGAAGGTCTTTGACATCCCCGACAGCCTGCCCGTCATCGAACACGAACAAAAGCTCGCCAAGCTGGCGTTCCTGAAGGGCATTCCCACAGCCATTTCATACGATGTGGTGAAGGTCGGGGAGAAGTACGGCTCCGTGTATGAAATGCTGAAGGCCATCACCCTCAACGACGCGCTCATCGCGTCCCCCGAAAGGCGAAATGAGATCGTGGAAGCCTACGCCCGCTTCATCCGCCAGATCCACGGCGTGGAGATGGAACAGGGCGAGCTGCCGGATGCGAAGGCCGTGTTCCTGGATTACCTGGTCGACCTGCGCTCGCTCCTGGGCGAGGCGCTGTACGCCCGGCTGCGCGCCCTCTTTGAAGCGATTCCGGACAACCTGCACCTCGTGCATGGCGACATACAGATGAAGAATGTGATGCTCAGCGGAGACGAAATAATGCTGATCGACATGGACACGCTGTGCGTCGGCGACCCTGTGTTCGACCTGATGGGCGTTTACACGGCCTACCGCCTGTTCAACGAAGACGAGCCGGACAACTCGCTGAAATTCCTCGGCATCACCGATGAGATGTGCGACTTTATCTATGAAAAGACGCTGGCCTGCTACTTCAGCGACCGGGACGCGGCACAGATACGGGAATTGGAGAAACGGATCAAAACCGTCGCCTGTGTACGGTTCCTCTACCTCCTGACCGCAATGGGCCTGGGCAGGCCGGAATTGAAGCAGCTTCGAATCGATCATACCCTGGACCACCTCCGGGCGCTTGCTTCCCAGGTGGACGCGCTGGAAATCGCTTGAAACAGGGTAACATCACAAAAAACCGCCCGGCGGGCGGTTTTTTGTGATTATCCTCAGTTTGCCAGGTATTTCGCCGTCAAAGCGGAGATGTCCCGAAGATTGACGTCCAGTTTTCGCATCGTCGCCCTGCTGTCATAGGCGGGCAACCTGTCCATCAGGCGCTGCTGTCGATCGTTCAGCGGACGGTCGAAATGCGTCATGGCATTGGGATTTCCTTTGCCCGTGTTTCGCTGTTCGATAGGGCTTTGTACAACGTCCATGCGCTCATCACCCCGCATAGCTATTGAACCACTTCCCCCGCCATCCGTCAACGCTTTCCCGCGTCTGCCTGCTCCTTCTCCGACCGCTCCGCCTTCACCTGCCCGGGTGACATGGAGACGGTTCGAGATTGCTGAAAAAGGCCTGCATACTGAAATACATGAATTTCAGGGGTTAGGGGGTAGGTTTTAGGGGTTAGGGGTGGTGCCCTAAAGGGCTAGCTTCGCGTCGCAAATCCCTTCGGGATTTGTTTGATTCTATGGAAAAGACAGGGGTTTCTACGCTTCGCAAGCCTTTGAATATAAAG
>JAZTZK010000287.1:0-5723 GCA_045637485.1 Clostridia bacterium | reverse complement strand
CTGCGTGAGCCTGTGGAGACCTGCGCGGTGACGGAAGGCGGCCATCAGGAGATATGGCTGACGGACCTCGAGCTGTCAGGCGCGGTGAGGCGCTGGGATATCGACGAAGGTCATCTGTATACGCTCACCGCCGGGGGCGACGGTCTGGAGGCGGTGGCCGTTGGCTTCGGCGTTCGTGATTTCTGCGTCGCTGACGGTCACTTTACGCTGAACGGACGGCGGGTATTTCTGCGCGGCGAGGCCAACTGCGCTGTGTTCCCGGAGACGGGGTATCCGCCCATGGATGTGGAGGCCTGGACGGAAATCCTCAAAATCTACCGCGCCTACGGCGTGAATATGCTGCGCTTTCACTCACACATTCCCCCGGAGGCGGCTTTTGAGGCAGCGGACCGGCTGGGCATGCTGATGCAGCCGGAGTTGTCTCACTGGAACCCCAGGAACGCCTTTGAGACGGACGAGAGTATCGACTATTACCGGCGGGAATTGGAGCAGACGCTGCTGTGGCTGGCGAACCATCCCTCCTTTGTGATGCTGACCTTCGGCAACGAGCTTCATGCGGGCGAGCTGGGGCACGCGCGGATGGATGCCCTGTTGGACAGGGCCCGCGCCCTGGACGGGACCCGGCTGTACGCCAACGCCTCCAATCCGCATTACGGCGCGCTGGGCTGTGATGGAAAAAGCGACTTCTATACCGCCTCCAATTGGCAGGATGGAATGCTTCGCGCCACCAGCGCGGGGATGGTCGGTCCGCTGAACCGGGAATATGCCGGCGCCGCGTTTCACTACAGTGAGACGATGGAACGCCTGCGTCGGCAGTTCGCCGGGCCGGTGATGAGCTTTGAGGTCGGGCAGTACGAGGTGCTTCCGGATTTTGAAGAGATCGGTGAATTCAGGGGCGTGACCCGCGCGGACAACCTGGCGCTGATCCGCGACAAGGCTCGGGAGAAGGGGCTGGCGGGGAATTGGAAAGGGCGCGTGGAGGCCACCGGCGAGCTGGCGCTGCTGTGCTATCGGGCGGAGGTGGAGGCGGCGCTGCGCACGGAGGCGCTGTCCGGCATCTCCCTGCTGGGATTGCAGGATTTTCCGGGCCAGGGCACGGCGCTGGTGGGCATGCTGAACAGCCATTTGCGTCCCAAGCCCTTCGACTTTGCCAGGCCGGAGCGCTTCCGGGCGTTCTTCCGGGACTGCCTGCCGCTGGCGCTGTTGGAGCGGTATACCTACGAGGCGGGGGAGGCAATGGCCGTTCCCGTCAAGCTGGCCAATTACGGCAAGGAAGATGTTCGCGGGCGGCTTCGCTGGAGGCTGGGCGATATGGCCGGCGAGCTGGAGGAGGCGATTGCCCCCGTCGGGGAGTTGACGTACCTGGGGGAGATCACGCTTCGGCTCCCGGATGTGGAATCGGCGCAGAGGCTTTCACTGCGGCTGGATTTCGAGGGGCTTGTGAACGAATACCCCGTCTGGGTGTATCCCGCGGCGCGACCGGCGCGTTCGGCCGGGGTCCATGAAGCCCGATGCTTTGATGCCAGGGCGGAAGCCGTGCTGGCGGCGGGGGGGCGGGTCTACCTGTCGCCCGATTCTGACGCGGACCACCTGCCTCGCTCCATACAGGCCCAGTTCTCCACCGACTTCTGGTCCGTGGGCACCTTTCCGTTTCAGGATGGCGCCATGGGGCAGCTGATCGATGCCCGGCACCCGCTGTTCCGGCGATTCCCAACGGAGTGTCACACCGACTGGCAGTGGTGGCCGATGGCAAACCGGCGCGCAATGATTGTCCCGGAAGAGATTCAGCCCATCGTGGCGGAGATGGATAGCTACGCGACGATGCGCCCCATGGCCCAGCTGTTCGAGGGCAGGTGCCTGAACGGGAGAATCCTCGTATCCTCCCTGGGCCTGCACCAAATACGGCAGTATCCGGAGGCGCGGGCGCTGCTCCGGGCGATTTACGACTACATGGACTCGGATGAATTTGCGCCTTCGCAGAAGCTGTCCGTCGGATTGCTCAGAGCTCTGGCGGGAGATCGGGCATGACAGCAGGGAATGGGGCGGCCTGTACGAAGAGAGGCTGAGCAGCCGCTCCGGGGATTGAACGATTGTTATATAAGGCTGTCGAGCGATTCTTCCGTGCGACCGCATCGCCTCAGAAGCAACAGCCTTCCCCGGTAAGCGCCGCTTGCGCTTCTGGGGAAGGCTGCTCAATGCCTGCTTTTACATGAGTTTTATCTCACCTGTCCGTCTCCCCGGACGATATATTTATAGGTGGTAAGCTCCTCCAGGCCCATGGGTCCGCGGGCGTGGAGCTTTTGCGTGGAGATGCCCATCTCGCAGCCCAGGCCGAACTCGCCGCCGTCGGTGAAGCGGGTGGAGCAGTTCAGGTAGACCGCGGCGCTGTCAACGCCCCTGGCGAAGGCGTCCAGCACGGCGGCATTGCGGGAAACGACGGCCTCGCTGTGGCCGGTGGAGTGCCTGGAGATGTGGGCGATGACTTCATCGGCGCTGCCCACGATGCCCACGGCCAGTATGTAGTCGAGGAATTCGGTGTCGAAGTCCCTCTCCCCGGCGGCCTTGCCGGGAATGATGGCCGCGGCTTCCGGGTCCAGGCGCAGCTCGACGGGATTGAGGCCCTTTGCCCTGCGGTCGTCCACCAGGCGCTTTTTCAGCTTCGGCAGGAACTCAGAGGCGATATCCCGATGCACCAGCAGCACCTCCTCGGCGTTGCACACTGAGGGGCGGCTGGTCTTGGCGTTTTCGATGATGTCCAGCGCCATGACCTGGTCGGCGTCGGCGTCCACGTAGACGTGGCAGATGCCGGTGCCGGTCTGAATGCAGGGCACCTTGGCGTTCTCGGTGACGGCCTTGATCAGTCCCGCGCCGCCCCGGGGGATCAGCAGGTCCACCAGGCCGACGGCGGCCATCAGGTCGTTCGCGCTTTTGCGGGTGGTATCCTGCACCAGCTGTACGAGCGCCGCGGGCAGGCCGACGCGCTCAAGCCCGGATTGCAGGGCCTCGACGATGGCGTCCGCGGAATTGAAGGCCTCCTTGCCGCCCCGCAGCACACAGGCGCTGCCGGCCTTCAGGGCCAGTGCCGCCGCGTCGCTGGTGACGTTGGGCCGACTCTCGTAGATGATGGCGATCACGCCCATGGCCACCCGGGTGCGCTCGATCACCAGGCCGTTGGGGCGCTCCACGCGGGAAATCACCGCCCCGACGGGGTCGGGCAGCGCCGCGACCTCGCGGATGCCGTCGGCCATGGCCACGATGCGGTCCTCAGTCAGGCGAAGCCGGTCCAGCATGACCTCGCTGATATGACCCCGGGCGGCGGTCATGTCCAGCAGGTTCGCGGCCAGTATATCATCGGTGCTTTCCAGCAGCGCGTCCGCCATGGCTTTCAGCGCGGCGTTTTTCCTGTCGGTGTCGGCGGTCTGCAGCGCGGGCCACGCGGCGCGGGCCTTTTTCAGAATGTCGTTGGTGGTCATGGCCGTTTCCTCCTATAATTTCAGCTTCTTTTTGATCTTCTTTTTGACCTTCGGCCAGTACAGCGCCGCGCCCTTGAGGTACCGAACCGGCGATACGAAGCGATTCGCCTCGATCTGTCCCCAGGGCTCCAGCGCGGCGACAGCCCTGTCCAGCGGCGCTTCCGTTCGCCCGGGGTCCTCCCGGTAGATGTGGCTGAGGCCGTTGGCATTCAGAAAATCCACGAAATGATTAAAGCGCTGGGCGTGGCCGTCCACGACCCTGGCAAAGTCGGTGCCCTCGTACAGGTCCCGCAGACGGGTACTTTCGTCAATGCGCGATGCCGGGATGAAGGGAATGCTGTGATAGCGGCACAGCTCCTCGGTGCGGGTGTCGATGGTGAAGACCAGCGCGGGAGTCCCCGCCAGCACGGCGGCGATGTTCCCATGGATCCGGCAACCGACGCTCAGCTGCTGCCCGGACATGAACCGTATCCAGGCGGGGGCGTTGGTGAAGCCCACCGCGTGGCCGCCGCGAATCTCGGGGTCGCTGGGCCGCGTGGGATACAGGCCGGTGTCGTCCATGCCCCGGCGGTACTCGTAGTGGATCGGCAGGCCGTAGTACAGCATGGACATCTCCTCCACCCGTTGAAACAGCAGGCGGTAGCGGGGGTATTCCAGGGCGGCCTGTTTCATGAAGCGGAACAGGTTTTCCGGCTGCTCCTTGCGGTAGTTGACGCTGATGGGCGCGTCGGCGGCGAGGGGCTTTGGCTGTGGGGCGATGAGATGCGCGCCCCTGGAATACATCGAGGGACAGCCGATCACCGTGAAGTGGCGCTCGGGGCTGTAGCCCAGCTTTTTCAGGTATTCCCCGGTCAATTCGCCCCGCAGGCCGAGCAGCGCTGAGCGGTCCAGCACCGCGTCGACGAAGGCCCGGGTGCTGTCGTCGAAGGGGAAGCCCCCTTGAATGTCCGCGGCGCTGTCTGCCTGCAGGCCTATGCCCATGACCACGCAGGGGATCTTCAGCCTGCGCACGAAGGCCGTGAGGTTGCCCATCAGGTTGAACCCCACCCGGAAGTTGTTGGCCATCGGCAGTATGACGCACGCGTATTCGGCGTTGACCTGTTCGATGAAGTCGTCGGTGAGGTTGCCCAGGTGCAAAAAACGGCTTTCGAATTCGGCGTCCCCGGTCATCATCGTGCGATAGGCGCCGTATTGGAACAGCAGGTTGCCTGAATTGGTAGTGAACAGGTGCTCCCGGAACACACGGTCCATCGGTGGCCGGTCCAGGGGGGACATGCCCGCGTGGATGAGTATCTTGCCCATGACTGTGAACCTCTCAATCGGCCCGGCGGGCGCGGCCGAGGAATCGCGTGCCCACCGGCCTGCCCTCGATGATGTCGTAGATCAGCTTCGGCGTAGCGCCGTTGGCGATGACCATGTCGATGCCGACCTGGCCGGCGATGCGGGCGGCGCGCAGCTTGGTCACCATGCCGCCGGTGCCCAGCGACGTGCCGTTGCCGCCGGCCAGGGCCTCGATTTCGGGGGTGATCTCGTCCACGACGGGGATGAGCTTCGCTTCGGCGTTGCCCCTGGGATCGGCGGTGAACAGCCCCTCGATGTCCGACAGCAGCACCAGCAGGTCGGCCTGCACCGTGGCGGCCACGATGGCCGAGAGGGTGTCGTTATCGCCGATGACGATCTCATCGGTGGCAATGGTGTCGTTTTCGTTGATGACCGGCAGGGCGCCGAGCTCCAGCAGCCGGTAAAGCGTGTTGTGGAAGTGGGCGCGGCGGGTTTCGTCCTCCACGTCGCTGCCGGTGACCAGCAGTTGGGCAACCGTGTGGTTGTATTCGGAGAAGAGCCGGTCGTAGGTGTACATCAGCTCGCACTGGCCCACGGCGGCGGCGGCCTGCTTGGTGGGGATGTCGGTGGGCCGCTGGCTGAGGGACAGCTTTCCCACGCCCATGCCGATGGCGCCCGAAGACACGAGGATAACCTCGTGCCCGGCATTCTTCACGTCGCTGAGCACCTTGCACAGCCCCTCCACCCGCCGGATGTTCATGTGCCCGGTGGGATGGGCGAGGGTGGACGTGCCCACCTTGACCACGATTCGCATTCAATCACCTCGTGTGCGCCGTGCGGCGCGGATGCTTTGCCGGTATTGTAGCACAACCGGCGGCGCGGAACAAGGGGAAAAGGGAAAAGAATATGGGGTTGCGGGGGAACGCGCTGCAAACACATTGTTCATTCCCCTGCATAGATGTGTTATAC